>JBDHWC010000025.1:0-32054 GCA_039809985.1 Thermomicrobiales bacterium
CTGGCCGCCACGGCCGCCGAGCGGGCCTCGGCCGTCGCCGCGATCGCGCGAGCCGCCTCCTCGCTGGCGGCCCGGTCGATGGCCTGGATCGGCTGGAACAGCTTCCACGCCATGCCGGCGACGGCCGCGGCCAGCCCGACCGCCACGGCCCCGAGCACGCCGCGCCGGGAGGTGCCGTCCTCGGCGGACGGCGTCGCTCCGTCCGCCGCGTCCGACTGAGACGGGGCCAGCGCACCCGTCAGCCATGCCCACGCCAAGCCGAAGAGGGCGAAGCTGACCGCCAATTGCAGCAGGATCTGGCCGGTCACCCCGCTCGCGGCGGCGAAGAAGCCGAGCCGGGCGAGCGGCGCGACGACCAGCAGGACCGCCGCCAGCAGCACGCCGGCCACCGCCAACCCCGCCTTCAGCGTCGCGCCGTCCCCGCGGCCGAAGCGGCCCGACGCCGCCCAGCGCCAAGCCGTTCTCCCCGCCCAGCCGCCGACGGCGAGGGTCCCCAGCAGCGTCAGCACGAAGAGGCTGTTCTTGGCCAGCGGCCCGAAGTTCTCCGTCGCCCAGCCGAACAGGGCGAGCGGGGTCAGTCGCGCCACCGCGGCAACGACGATCTCCGGGAACGAGGGCACGCCCGGCGGGGAGATCGTCAGCCGCCACGCCAGTTGCAGGGCGAGCATGGCCAAGGCGGCGAGGACGCCGGCGGCGCCGGCCCGGCCGAGGGCGGTGCGGTCCGCCTCCGGGCGAGGCGCGGACGTGTCGAGAACGACGCCGGTCATGGGAAGCCTCCGGGGGGCGAAACGCTGACCTGCGACGACGCGAGCGGGCCAGTCAGCGGTGATACGAGGCAAGCTCGCCGATCGGACGTGTCGGCGGCCGTCGCCATTCGGTGTCGCCAGCGGCGTGCCGCGCCGTCGCGCTCAGCGGCGGCCGGGCAGCACGGTCAGGGTCGGCGGGCCGTCGACCGCGGCCAGCTGGTCGGCCGGGCCGCGGGCGGCGACCGCCGCCTCGTGCCCCTGCATCGTGGCGATCAGCACCTGGTCCATGAAGTGGTTGATCTCGGCGAAGACGCGCACCGCCCGCCGGGCGGCCAGCTCCTGCTCCTCGATCATCCCGGTCACCGCCCGGACGACGGGGAACCGGAAGTAGAGGAAGGCCTCGACCATCTCGGAGGGGCCAAGGCCGACCGCCGCCCCGTTCCGGCCGTAGTGCTCGCCGATCTGGCGCCCCTCGGCCAGCAAGGAGGCCCGCTCCTCGGCGGTCGAGGCCACCGCCGCGTAGCGGACCGCGATGTCGACCATCCGGCGGCCGAGCCGCCGATGCTCCTCCTGCGACCCCTCGGCGTAGGCGCTGAACCAGCGCCGCTCGCGGGCGAGCCGCAGGTACTCCTCCTCGTAGGCCCCGAGCGAGCGGTCGGTCAGGTCCTTCTGGCTGACCCGCAGCCGTTCGTGCCGCTGCGGGCCCGCGCCGACGAGGGCGCGCAGGTCGGCCTCGGCGTAGCGGCGGTGGCCGCCCGGTGTCCGGAAGACCGGCACCTTGCCGGAGTCGCTCCACCGGCGCAGCGTCGACTGGTCGACGCCGAGCATCGCGCACGCCTCGTTGATCGACAGCCAGCGACCGCCGTCGCCGCCGTGCATCAGCGCGCCCGGGGCCGTCTCGGCGTCTTCCGCGTTCGGTCGGGAGGTGGACACCCGCTCCGCGCTCATCGTCGAGCCCTCCGGGGTGAGACCGTCGGGAAACGTCTCGGGAACGGCGGCTCGGCCGGAATCTCGGCCACAGGTCGCGAGGGCGGTCGCTCGTGCGCGAGGCCGCGCCAGTGTAGCCCCGCCCGGCCCGGTGTCAAGCCCGGCCCGGCGTGGCGGCCGGTAGAATGCCGACGGCCCCGCGACCCGCGCCGGGGCCGTCGCCGACGTCCCGGAGCCGAACGTGCCGGACCACGACCTGCTCTTCCGACCCGCCGTCGAACTCGCCGCCCTCCTCCGCGAACGCCGGGTCTCGGCGGTCGAGCTGATGGAGGCCCACCTGCGGCAGGTCGAGGCGGTCAACCCGCGGGTCAACGCGATCGTCACCCTCCTCCCCGAGCGGGCGATGGCGGGGGCGCGGGCCGCCGACGCGGCCGTCGCCCGCGGCGACGCGCTCGGCCCGCTGCACGGCCTGCCGATCGCCCACAAGGACACCACCGACACTGCCGGCATCCGCACCACCTACGGCTCGCCGATCTACGCCGACCACGTCCCGGAGCGGGACGCGCTGATCATCGCCCGGCTGCGTCAGGGGGGCGCGATCGCGTTCGGCAAGACGAACGTGCCGGAGTTCGGCGCGGGCTCGCACACCTACAACCCCCTCTTCGGCCCGACCCTCAACCCGTGGGACCGGACCAAGACGGTCGGCGGCAGCAGCGGCGGCGCGGCGGCCGCCCTCGCCTGCGGCATGCACCCGATCGCCGACGGCAGCGACCTCGGCGGCTCGCTGCGCAACCCCGGCGGCTACTGCAACGTCGTCGGTTACCGCCCCTCGGCCGGTCGCGTCCCGAACGACCCCTCCGGCAACTACTGGTTCGACCTGACGACGACCGGCCCGCTCGCCCGCACCGTCGCCGACATCGCCCTCCTGCTGCAGGCGATCGCCGGCCCGGACCCGCGCGTCCCAATCTCCCTCGACGACCCGGGCGCGACCTTCGCCGCGCCGCTCGACCGCGACCTGCGCGGCGTCCGGGTGGCGTGGAGCCCGCGGCTCGGCGACCTCCCGGTCGACCCGCGGACCACCGCCGTGCTGGAGGCGCACCGCACGGTCCTGACCGACCTCGGCTGCGTCGTCGAGGAGGTCGACCCGCCCCTCGAGGGCGCGGACGAGGTGTTCGAGACGCTGCGGGCCTGGAACATGGAGCGCGGCCACGGCGCGGAGTACGACACCCGCCGCGCCGACCTGAAGGAAGCGGTGGTCTGGAACATCGAGCAGGGCCGCAAGCTCTCCGGGCCGGACGTCGCCCGCGCCTACGCGCTGCGCTCCGTCCTCTGGGAGCGGGTGCAGGCGTTCTTCGACCGCTACGAATTCCTCTGCCTGCCCGTCTCCCAGCTGCCGCCGTTCGACGTCTCGCTGACTTGGCCGACCGAGGTCGCCGGGGTGCCGATGGCGACCTACATCGAGTGGATGCGGACCTGCTCGCGGATCACCGTCACCGGCCACCCGTGCGTCAGCGTCCCCTCCGGCTTCACCGACGAGGGCCTGCCGGTCGGGCTCCAGATCGTCGGCCGCCACCGGGCCGACCTCGACCTGCTGCGGATCGCCCGCGCCTTCGAGCGCGCCACCGGCTACTGGCACCGGCGGCCGCCGGTCTTGGCCTGAGCCGGTCCCCGCGCGAAGGCCGCGCCTACCCCTCGGCCAGCCGGCGCGGGCGGGCCGCCTCGTCCCCCTCGCCGACGTACCGGCTCATCTGCCGCCGGTAGCGCTCGAGGAAGAGGCGCTCCGAGGCGTCCTCGGAGAAATCGGCGAGGGCGACCGCGTCGGCCATCCCGAGCAGCGCCTCGGCCAGCAGCGGGGCGAGCTTCGTGCCGTGGGCGCGGTCGTAGGCGACCGCCTGCTCGAGGAACGCCGGCGGCTCGTCGAGCATCTCCGAGTAGCGCTCGAGGTCGCGCTGCAGCGTCTCGACCGCCGCGAAATACTCCTCGCTGGTGGTGAAGCCCCCCATCCCCTGGAAGAGCATCACCAGCATCTCGTCCGGCGAGATGTCGCCGTCCATCCCGGCCACAGTCGCGAACAGGAGGTAGGTGTAGAGCGCGACGTCGCGGTTGAACGTCTCTTGGTCCTGATACCGGCCGTCGGCGACGAGCGCGTCGCCCGCGGCGGCGACCGCGGCGTTCAGGTGCCCCAGGAACCGGGCGGTCTCCCGGCGGTACGCCTCCAGCATCGTTCCCCCACCCGTTCGCGGCCTGCGCCGCCTGCCTGACGGCGGCGACTCTGCGGCAGCGACCGGCGGCTGTCAAGCAGACCGTCGCACCGAGGCGCCCGACAAGGGAAGGTCTCTGACCGACAGCGGCAGCCGCACCTCGCGCCCGAGCGCGTCGGAACCGCCCTCACCCCCAACCCTTAACAACAAGACCGTTTGCGGGCCCCGGCGACGGGGGCATCCATCGTTGGGGCAGCAAACGGTCTTGTGGTGCGCCCCCAACCCCTTCTCCCGCGGCGGCCTGACAGGCGTCGGTATCCGTTGGGAAGCAACTGGATAGCCGCCGCGCGGCCGCTTTCCAACGGATACCGACGCCTGTCGAGCCGAGGCGTACGAGGGGCTGTCATCGCCCGTGCCGTTCGGCAGCCGGAGGCCGACCCTGTCCTCCACCGGGCGCGTCCCCGGTTGCGGGCCGGCTTCTGGTTCAGGGCATGGGGTTGATCCCGGGCAGGTCGCGCGCGGCGCGAGCTCCGGGAATTCGCACACGAGCCCCCGCGTGGTCCTGCGAACCCCGACGTCGGGCAGTCGGTCCGTAAGGCTGCCGCCGTCGTTGACACCCCCATCTGGCCGTGCGACAAGGCGGCCCGACCGACCGGCGGCACCGACCAGCAAGGAGACCGCCCCGATGAGCGAACCGTCCGCAGGCGCCGTCTTCCCGCCGCCGGAGGCAGTTGCCGAGCGCGTTGTCGAAGCGGCGGTCGGCGCCCTCGACCTCTTCTCGATCCACCTCGGCCACCAGCTCGGCTACTACCGGTCCCTCGCGGACGACGGGCCGGCCGCCCCGGTCGACCTCGCGCGCCGAACGGGCACCGCCGAGCGCTACGCCCGGGAATGGCTGGAGCAGCAGGCCGTCACCGGCTTCCTCGCCTGCGACGACCCGGACGCGGCTGCCGACCGCCGCGTCTACCGGCTGCCGGAAGGGTACGCGGACGTGTTCGTCAACCCGGACAGCCCGAGTTCCGTCGCGGGCGTCGCCCACGTCGTCGCCGGGATGCTTTCCCCGCTGGCGGAGGTCGTCGCCGCGCACCGGAGCGGGCGCGGCGTGCCCTACGCCGCCTACGGCCCCGACCTCCGCGCCGGCATGGCCGAAGTCAGCCGCCCGGTGTTCGCCAACCAGCTCGGGCGGGTCTGGCTGCCCGCGCTGCCCGACGTCCACGCCCGGCTGCTCGCCCCGCCGCCGGCCCGCGTCGCCGACATCGGGGTGGGCGAAGGATGGTCGAGCATCGCGCTCGCCCGCGCCTGCCCCGAGGTGCACGTCGACGGGTTCGACCTCGACCCGGCCTCGATCGCCGCCGCGCGCGAGAACGCGGACGCGGCCGGCATCGCCGACCGGGTCCGGTTCGAGGTCCGCGACGTCGACGACCCGGCGCTCGTCGGTCGGTACGACCTCGCGACGGCGTTCGACTGCGTTCACGACATGGCCGACCCGGTCTCGGTGCTGAGGGCGATGGGGCGACTCGTGGCCGGCCGCGGGCCGGTGCTGGTCGGCGACTCCAGCGTGCCCGACGCCTTCGCTCCGCCCGGCGACGCCAACGAGCGCTTGAGCTACGGCTTCAGCCTCTTCCACTGCCTGCCGGTCGGGATGTCCGAGCAACCCTCCGTCGCCACCGGCGGGCCGATGCGCCCGTCGGTCTTCCGCCGCTATGCCGAGGCGGCGGGCTTCCGTCGCGTCACGGAACTGCTGGTCGACGAGTTCGGCGTCCGTCTCTACCGGCTTGACGGGTAAGGGCGCGGACGGCGGGCCGTCGGCAACCCGGACCATGCCGCCCTCGCTCAACATCGGTATCCGCCACGGGCTCCCCTCGCGGCCACGCCGACCTGCCGCTCGGCCGAACGGTGCCCGGTCGGGCGCGCTCGGTGGGCCGCGCTGCCCGCCAGCGCGCCGGCTGCCTCCGGGCCAGCCGAGGGGATGGTCGAGCCCCGCCGCCGGCAACGATGCCGACCACGCCAGCGACGCCTCACCGCCGTCGCCGGAGCGTCATCCGGAAGCCCGCCCGGTGCTGGAGGTGGAACGCCGCCCGCAGCGCCACGCCCACCAGCAACAGCAGGATGACGCCGGAAAGCGCGAGATCGACCGCGGTCACCGCCTGCAGCGACGTCGGCACCAACACCGAGCGGACGCCCCAGATCGCCAGGATCAGACTGCCGACCCCCAGCATCAGGCTGTCGACACTCTGCGTGGCCAGCGTCAGCCCGCTCGACACCGCGACCAGCACCACCAGCAGGACCGCCAGCACCGGCAGGTAGGCCGGACGGCGGAAGGTCAGGTCGAGCACGGTCGACGGCGCCATCGGGCCGGATGCGGACGGGAGGCGAGCGGCATCGACTTCCACCGGCGGCGCCATCACGAAGCGGTTCAGCTGGTTCTGCAAGGTCGGCATCTGCAGGCCCGCTCCGCCGGCTTGCGCGCCCGCGTCGGGTGGCGACGCGACCGACGGCACGGCTCTCGGTGGGGTCGCCGGTTCGCTCCCGGCCGACGGGGTGGAGATCGGCGCGGCGCCCGCCTCTCCCGCTGGCACCGGGTCGGGCGCAGGCACCTGGATCCCGAGCCGCAGGCGGTAGACGTCGAACGGGTACCGGATCGTGCTGCCGCGCACGGGGAGCGTGATGCTCTGGCTGAACGCATTCTCCCCCGGCCCGAGGATCACCCGGGCGAACGGCGACAGACCGCGCCGCTGCGAGGCGTCGTCGTCGAGCGCGAAGAACGTCATCAGCCGGGCGAGACAGGGGTCGCAGTCGCGGTTGCCCGAGACGGCCAGCGTCACCGATCCGGAGACCTCGTCCAAGTGGACCACCGCGATGTTGAGGTACTCCGCCCCGGAGGTGTCGACCTCGTCGCCGGCAACGAGCTGACCGGTCCGCAGGTTGTAGAGTCGCTGCGACTCCCCTTCCCGGAGTTCCCCGATCATGCTGGCGACCACGAATGGGAAGATCAGCAACGCGCTGCCGGCGAGGATCACAGCGACAACCCACGCCACGCGCACCCACGGCTCGCGCTGCCCCGGCGGTGGCTCGGGGTCATGCTCCAGCCACGGCAGGAGCGACTCGCGGGGGGTCGGGTTGTCGCCCATCGGCCGCAGCTCACAGTCGCGCGCAGTGTGCCCGACGGAGCCTAGCAGGCACGCCGCCGACACGTCGCGGCCGGCGGGGACGACGCCCGCCGGCCGCGCTCCCGACCGAGATCAGCCGTTCGCCGGCGGCGTGCCGTCGGGCCCACCGGGCGGGGGTCCGCCCGGTCCGCCGAACCCGGCCGCCTCGGGCGTCGTCGTCGAGTCGACCCCGATCGTCACCGCCCCGCGGAAGCCGCCGCTCGCCGGGTCGCCGCCGAGCGGCTCGAGGACGACGAGGAAGCCCGGCTCGTCGAGGTGGTCGCCGAGGATGTTGTCCTGCGCGTTCGTCGTCCGCCGGCCGTTGTCGCGTCCGCCGTAGGCCGACGCCCGCCCGTAGACCTCGTCGCTGATCGCGTCGTCGAAGAAGATCTGGCCGGTGTGGGCGACGTGGCCTCCCTCGTAGACGGCCTCCGGCGTGCCGGCCGTCGAGGTCGCCTCGCCGTCGTGGCCGCCGACGTGGACCTTCAGGTGAATGTGGACGGTGCGGCCGGTGTACCAGCCGGGGTAGATCGTCAGGAACTCCGCGCCCCCGTCGTCGCCCGTCGCCTGCACGCCGCGCAGGAACGTCCCGCTGTCGACCTTCGGGCCGCCGCTCGCGCCGCCGCCCGGGTTGGCGTCGACCCCGGAGTAGTACCCCTGCGCGTCGCAGTGCCAGATGTCGACCGCCGCGTTCGGCAGCGGCGCGCAACCGTTGGCGAGGTCGACGACGTTGACCCGCAACTGGAGCGGCAGCCCCGGCGTCCCCTCGGTGACGTCCCGCCGCAGCAGGTCGAGCGGCAGGTAGTACGGCCCCTCGGTCAGCTCCGGCGTCAGCACGCAGACGTCGGCGGCGGCGGTCGCCGCGCTCTGGGCCCCGGCCGGGGCCGGGTAGCGGAGCCGGAAGACGCCGGCGGCGACCGCTGCCGCCGCCCCGCTCCGCAGCAGGTCGCGCCGGCTCGGTCGGGACGCGCCGTCTCCGTCACGCCCGTTCGTTCGTCGCGGATCCGTCATCGTGCTCCTCCCGTTCACTCGGGCCGAGGCCGTGTCGGCCGTGCGTCGCCGCGTCGTGGCGGTCATCCGCGCCACGCGTGCCCATCGTAGTTCGGCAGCCGATGCGCCCCGCCCTGTCGTGACCTCCCCAGCCCGGCAAGATCACTGGCCGGCGGGAATGCCCTCCGGATGCCACGGCGGCCGGAGCGCGTCCGACCGCGACGCCGCGATCGTCGCCGCCCACTGGCCGGCGAGGGCCAGGACCGCGGCGAGCGCCATCACCCCCGGCGCGCCGACCGGTGCTCGTCCCGTCAGCATCGCGACCAGCAGCGACACCCCCGAGAGGTCGGGGTTGCGATCGAGCATGAAGCCACCGTTCGCCTGCACGTGCTCCCACGCCCCGAACGCACTGACCGTCGGGACGACGGTCAGTGCCACCCAGAACGCCCGCACCGTCGGCCCTGACGGCCGTGCGCGGACCGCAGCAATCGCCGCCAAGGCCGCGGCGCAGAGCACGAACGGCACCAACTGCACCGGCTCCTCCCAGTGCTTCGCCATCACCAGTTCCGCCACCGCGCCGGCGATCACGACCACCGCCAACCACGTGAGGAACCCGCCAAGCTTCTCCAATGCCGTCTGCGCGGTCATCATTCCCTCCGACAGGCGACCGATGCCGCCGCTTGCGCCGGAACCGCTGTCGCGGCCCGCGCCGAGCCGATCTCGGAATCTCGGGCCCGGAGAACCGCCGGGCCTGCCATCCACCATCGACGGCGCGCCTTCAGGGCAACCCGAGCGCGGACTGGGAGTTTGCCGGGAGAACCGGGCGCGCCCCATCGCCGGCCGGGCACCGCCGGGCCGACTCCCAGCAAACTCCCAGACAATCTTCTGGCGGCGACCAGCAGGCTCGGCTACGGTGTCACCATGCATGGCGCGGCCGAGGGCGCGCCGAGCCGCCTGAACGATCCCTGCCCGCGGAGGAGCACGCACCGATGGCCACCAGCGACGACCGCGCCGAGGGCGCTCGCATCCTCGTGGTCGAGGACGAGGAGCCGATCCGCGAGCTGGTCGCGACGGCGCTCCGCTTCCGCGGCTTCGAGGTCGAGGAAGCCGGCTCCGGGGCCGAGGCGCTCGCGGCGGCCCGCAACAACCGGCCGAGCCTGATCGTCCTCGACGTGATGCTGCCGGACCTCGACGGCTTCACCGTCTGCCGCAAGCTGCGCGACGGCGGCGACCCGGTCCCGGTCGTCTTCCTCACGGCCCGCGACGACCCGGCCGACAAGCGGGCCGGCTTCACCGGCGGCGGCGACGACTACCTGACCAAGCCGTTCAGCCTCGAGGAACTGGTGCTCCGGATCGAGGCCGTGCTGCGGCGGTCGCGCGGGGCGCAGCCCGAGCCCGCCCGCCTCGTCGCCGGCGACCTGACCCTCGACGAGGACGCCCACCGGGTCTGGCGCGGCGAGCGGGAGGTGTTCCTCTCGCCGACCGAGTTCCGCCTGCTCCGCTTCCTGATGCAGAACCGGGGCCGGGTCCTCTCGAAGCAGCAGATCCTCGAGCAGGTCTGGGACTACGGCTTCGCGGGCGAGCTGACCGGGGTCGAGACCTACGTCAGCTACCTGCGGCGGAAGATCGACGACCGCGACGCCCAGCTGCTCCGCACCGTCCGCGGCTTCGGCTACACCCTCCGCGCGCCGGACCCCGACCCGGCCGCGGCGGTCGGCTGAGCGGTCGGCCGGCCCCCCGATGAGCATCGGGGCCCGCCTGACCGCGGGCATCGTCCTCCTCCTGCTGGTGGTCTTCGCGCTGCTCGGCGCGGTCGTCGTCACCACCACCCGGGCGACACTGGTGCAGCAGGTCGACGCCCGCATCCTCGCCGCCACCATCCGGCTCGACCCGCCCGGCTCCAAGGGCCGCGGCTCGTCCGGCGACGATCTGTCCCGCGTCGGACCGCCGCCGATGATCGCCGTCGGCGCGGACTTCTCCGACAGCCGCGACACCAGCCACAGCGACGACCACGACAAGTCCGACAAGTCCGACAAGTCCTCCCACGGCGGCAGCGGCAGCCTTGGCGCGGCCGTCGCCGCCACCGCCACCGCCCGCGACAGGACGACGACCGGCAACGCCCGCCAGACCTACGAGCGCCCGGTCGCCCGCGTCTTCGTCAGCGACCACGGCGACGTGGCCAGCATCCCCTCCGGCTATCCGGACGCGCCCGACCCGCTGCCGGCCCTGCCGTCGGACCCGGTCGAGCGCCTCGCGCCGCTGGCCGGCACCTTCATCACGCTGCCGGCGGAGGACGGCTCGCTGCGCTACCGCGCCTTGGTCCAGCGCACGCCCTCCGGCGGCATCGTCGTCACCGCCGCGCCGCTCTCATCGGTCCAGGACGCGACCCGGCGGATCATCCGCTCGGTCGCGCTCGCGGGCGGCATCGCCCTGCTGATCGCCGTGCTCGCGAGCTGGGCGCTGATCCGGACCGGCCTGCGCCCGGTCGACCGGATGATCGAGACCGCCGCCGCCATCGGGGCCGGCGACCTCGCCCAGCGCGTGCCCGACGCCGACCCGCGGACTGAGCTCGGCCGGCTCGGCGTGGCCCTCAACCAGATGCTCGCCCAAGTCGAGCAGGCCGCCGCCGTCCGCGCCGCCAGCGAGGAACGGCTGCGCCGCTTCGTGGCCGACGCCGCGCACGAGCTGCGCACCCCCCTCACCTCGCTCCGCGGCTACGCCGAGCTCTACCGGCAGGGCGCGCTGACCGACCCGGCTGCCGTCGCCAAGGCGATGGACCGGATCGAGTCCGAGGCGATCCGGATGTCCCGCCTCGTCGAGGACCTCCTCCTCCTCGCCCGCCTCGACCAGCAGCGGGCGCTCGAGCGCGAGCCGGTCGACCTCGCCGCGCTCGCCCGGGAGGCCGCCGCCGACTTCGCCGCCGCCGACCCGGAGCGCCCGCTGGAGCTCAGCACCGACCCCGGGGCGGTGGTCCTCGGCGACCGCGCCCGCCTGCGGCAGGTGTTCGACAACCTGCTCGCCAACGCCCGGGTGCACACCCCGCCGGCAACGCCGGTCCACCTGACGGTCCGCCGCAGCGGGGAAGAGGCGGAGATCGTCGTCGCCGACGAGGGGCCCGGCATCCCCCCGGCGACCCGCAAGCGGATCTTCGAGCGCTTCTGGCGGGCCGACCCGGGCCGCGCCCGCAGCCGGGGCGGCACCGGCCTCGGCCTCGCCATCGTCGCCTCGCTCGTCGCCGCCCACGGCGGCACCGTCGCCGCCGGCGACGCACCGGGGCAGGGCGCGGTCTTCACCGTCCGGCTGCCGCTCGCCCCGGCCCCCTGACCAGCCCTCCACGCTCTGCTTCCGGTCCCGAGCGCCTTGCTGGCGACCGGATGAGATCCAAACCCTGCCCAACCACGGAGTTGTCCAGTACGAAGACGCCCCCCAACGAAACTCCGGTCGGGAACCGTGCGGAGACCTGCCGCCGTCAGCCCTCATCCTCACGAGGCACGCCATGCCCGGGCGTGCCCCCGAACGGGCTGGAAGACCGTCACGCCGCGCGCCGCGCCCAGCAGCGCAAGCAGGGCGCGACCAGCGAGAAAAACTCGGCGGGAACTCCAACCTTCTTCCCAGCCGCCTCCCAGCCTCGCCCCCTATCGTTGAACCCAACGGCGAACCGGCCCCACGACCCCGCCGGGACGCCGAGTCCAAGACCGAGCCGGGACGCCGCGCGGCGTCCCGGCCGACCGGCCCGGAGTTGGCCAAGGAGCACACGATGACCCCACGCAGGCTGTTGACCACCATCGGCGCGACGGCGCTGACCCTCGGCACCGTCGTCGGCGGAACGGCCCTCGCCCCCCACGTCGCCGCCCAGGACGCGACCGTGACGCCGGCGACCTCCACCACCGTCACCGTGCCGGCGGACGCGAGCACCACGACGGGCACCACCAGCCGGTCTGCCCAGCGCGAGGCCTTCCAACAGGAGCGGGTGAAGGCCTACCAGTCGTTCGTCGCCTCGATGGCGAAGGAGCTCAACGTCAGCACTGACGCGGTCGACAAGGCGATCCGTGCCTCCCTCAAGCAGGCTGTCGCCGACCAGCTCGCCGCCGGCACCATCACCAAGGAGCAGGCGGCGGCCGTCAGCGCGGTGATCGACGTCGCCGACGTGCCGATCTTCGGCGGCATGGGCGGCCCCGGCATGGGCGGCCCCGGCATGGAGCACGGCGACGGCTGGGACCGCGGCGACGACTGGAACCGCGACGACCACGGCAAGGACGGCCACGACGGCATGCCCGGCCGAAACAGCAGGCCCGGCGGATCGGACAATAGCGACGACAGCGGGAGCCTGCCGGCCCCGGCGCCGACGGCCTAGGCCGCCGGACGAGCCCGGAAGCAGAATGACGGGGCCGGGGCGCGCACCCCCCGGCCCCGTCGCCGTTGTCCGGAAGGGCCGCCGGATCGGGCCGAGGTGCGTCGGGTGCGGCCGGCATGGTATGCTGAACGATGCAAACGCGAATGCGGCGATGACCGCTCGGAATATTCTTCCAGCGACCCAGAGAATCGTTCCGCCGAAAGCTGTTTGCCGAGCGTCTTACGTTGCGCATCCCGACGCCGCGTCGTCGGGCAGGAGAGGATTCGGCGGAATGCCCGATCAGATCATCAGTTGCCGTGGCTGCGAGCAGCCGTTCACCTTCACCGCGGACGAGCAGAGCTTCTACGCCGACCACGGCTTCGCCACCCCGCAGTGGTGCGCAGATTGCCGCGCCAAGCGGCGGGCCCAGAAGGACGCGCAGGCTGCCGAGGCGAGCGGCCGGTTCGGTCGCAGCGGCGGCTACGGCGGCATGCGCCAGCTCTACCCGGCCGTCTGCTCCGCCTGCGGCCAGCCGACCGAGGTGCCGTTCGAGCCGCGCAGCGACAAGCCGGTCTTCTGCCGGCCCTGCTTCGCCGACCGCCGCAACGCGGCCCCCGCGGCTCCCGCCCCGGCCCCGGCCAGCGCCTAACCGCTCGGCACCACGGCCCAGCGCCCGCCCGGCATGCCGGGCGGGCGCTCTGCTATCTCCCGCGCTCCGAGCTGGCATGGGTCGGCAGTCGTCAGAAAGCGGGGAGCAGCGACAACCCGGGAGTCCGGCGGAGGGGTTGATCCTCCCTCAATCATCAATGGCTCCCCCTCGCCCGCCGCCTGCCGACAGGGGTAGGTATCCGAGGGATAGCGGTATCCGCGTCTCGCAACCGGGCCCGCCGGGACCGCCATCACCCCCCAGCCCCCTCTCCCGCGGCGGCGGGAGAGGGGGAGCAACTGGATCGGGGGAGGGCCAAGCCCTCCCCCGCGCCCCCGGATTGCCGCGGCGCGGCCGCTTTCCAACGGATACCTACCCCTTGTCAGCCACCGCCTGACGAGGACAGGTGTCCGGACGGCAGCGGCATCCGCTCTTGACGGACGCCCCCGACTCCCCGACTCCCCGACTCCGGAAGACTAGTCCGTCTTCCGCACCCGCTCGATGCGGAGGGCGAAGACGTTCAGCAGCAGGGCAGCGAGGAGCACGATGCCCTGCAACGCCTGCTTGAACGTGATCGGGATGTTCGGCAACAGGTTCAGGCCGTTCGAGAGGACGCCGAAGATCAGCAGGCCGAGCACAGTGTTGCGGATCCCGCCCTCGCCGCCGAAGAGCGACGTGCCGCCGAGCACCACCGCCGCGATCGTGCTGATCAGCACGTCCTCGCCCGCCGACGGGTTCGCGCTGCTGAGGCGGCCGATGAAGAGGAGGCCGGTCAGGCCGGCCGTGAGGGCCGAGATGAAGAGGCAGCTGGCGATCACCCGCCGGGTGTCGACGCCCGACATCTCGGCCGCCTCCCGGTTCGCCCCGGTCATGTAGACGTAGCGGCCGAACTTCGTGTACGTCAGGATGAAGTCGCCGACCACCAGCACCGCGATCGCGACCAAGCCGATCACCGGGACGCCGAACAGTTGGTTGCTGACGCTGCCGACCGCCTTCAGCACGTCCGGCACCTTGAAGATCGGCTTGCCGCCGGAGACCCAGATCGACAGCCCCCGCGCGATCGTCAGCATCGCCAGCGTCATCATGAACGACGGGATGCCGACGTAGGCGACGAAGAAGCCGTTGACCACCCCGATCAGGGCCGCGATCAGCAGCGCGACCGGGATGCTCCAGTTGCCGAGCCCGACCCAGTCCCCGACCCAGAAGAACGCCGCCAGCACCCCGGTGAAGGTCGAGACCGAGGCGATGCTGAGGTCGATCTCCGCGCAGAGCAGGACGAAGGTGACCCCGGTCGCCGCCACCGCGATCGGCGCGATCTGGGTGACGACGTTCTGCAGGTTCTGCACCGTCAGGAAGACGTCGGTGGCGACGCTGAAGAAGACGAACATCGCGATCAGCGTCACCAGCGGCGCCAGGAAACGCGCGTTGCGGCTCGACCAGCCCAACGCCCGGTCCCAGCCGCTGACCGTCGCCACCGCCTCCGCCGCCGGGGCCTCCCCCCCGGCCGGTGCCTCGTTCACCATCGCGCTCCCCCGTGCCCGCTCAGGCGTGCTCCATCAGCAGGTCCTTGCTGACCCGCTCCCCGCGAAACTCCCGGGTCACCCGCCCCTTCGACATCACCAGCACCCGGTCCGACTCGGCCAGGACCGTCTCCGGCTCGGTCGAGAGGAGCAGCACCGCCACCCCGTCCGCCTTCAGGCCGCGAATCAGGTCGAGCACCTCGCGCTTGGCCCCCACGTCCATGCCGCGGGTCGGCTCGTTCAGGATCAGCAGCTTCGGCTTCTCGGTCAGCCACTTCGCCAGCACCACCTTCTGCTGGTTGCCGCCGCTCAGGTTGCCCGCGGCGAGCCTCGGCCGGGCCGGGCGGACGTGGGTGCGCCTGATCAGGTCGTCCGCCACCGCCAGCTCGTCCGCCTGGCGCAGCAACGGACCCACCAGCGTGTCGAGGTGGGCGAGCGTGATGTTCTGGTAGACGGCGTGGCGGGGGAAGAGCGTCTTCCGCCGGTTCTCCGAGAGGTAGGCGATGCCGAGCCGCTTCGCCTCCTGCGTCGTCCGCGGCCGGATCTCCCGCCCGTACAGCCGGATCGTGCCGGCGGTTGGCCGCACCTGCCCGAACAGGGCGCGTGCCACTTCGGTCATGCCCGCGCCGAGGAAGCCGAAGATGCCGACGATCTCCCCCTGTCGCACCGTCAGCGAGACGTCGGAGAAGCCGGGCCCGCTCAGGCCGGAGAGCTCGACCGCCGCCGGCGCGTCGCTCGGGGCCGGCAGGGTGACGCCTCCCTCGTAGGTCTCGGCGAGGACGTCGGCGTCGCGCCCGATCATCAGCTCGATCAGCCGGTGCTTGGTCAGCCCCGCCCGCGGCAGCGTGGCCACCTTGCGCGAGTTCTTCAGCACCGTCACCCGGTCGGAGACGGCGAGGACGTCCTCGAGGAAGTGGGAGATGAAGACCATGCTCGCGCCGCGTGCCTTGAGCCGGTCCATCGCCTCGAACAGCAGCGCCGCCTCCGGCCCGGAGAGGGCCGAGGTCGGCTCGTCGAGGACGATCACGCTGGCCCCGGAGAAGACGACCCGCGCCACCTCGACCAGTTGCTGGCCGCCGAGCGAGAGCCGTCCCATCGGCACCGTGACGTCGATCGGGATGCCGAGGGTGGCAAGGTGCTCGGCCGCCTCGCGCTGCATCCGCTTCCAGTCGACGACCCCCGGCGGCTTGGTCAGCTGGCGGCCGAGGTAGACGTTCTCGGCCACGCTCAGCTGCGGCATCCCGGTCAGTTCCTGGTAGATCATGCCGATGCCGCGCGCCTTGGCGTCGGCCGGGGAGTGGAACGTCACCGTCTCCCCGCGCAGCACGATCTCCCCCTCGTCCGGCTGGTGGACGCCGGCGAGAATCTTCATCAGGGTGCTCTTGCCCGCCCCGTTCTCGCCGACGAGGCCGTGCACCTCGCCGGGCAGGAGCGTGAAGTCGACGCCGTCGAGCGCGGTCGCCCCGCCGAAGCGCTTGGTGACCCCGTTCAGGCTGAGGACCGGGTCGCCCTCCCCCGCCGACGGGGGGGCGGCGACGGTCGCTGTCGCTGCCGTCATGGCCGTACGCTCGCTCCCCCGCGCCGCGGCGGGGCGGCGGGCGGCCGGGTCGCCCCGGGGCCGCCCGCCGCCGGTCCGGCTAGTACTGGTTGTTGTCGTACAGCCAGATGTAGCCGGCCGCGTTGTCGGCGGTGATCGGGCCGCCGTCGGTGCGGATGAAGCGCGGCAAGCCGTCCTTCGCCTGGTCGGTGCCGGAGACCGTCAGGTAGCCGGCCCAGATCGCGCCGCCGTGGATGCGGCCGGACGGGTTGATCACCGAGGCGAAGAGCTTGCCGTCGCGGATCGCCTCGCAGGCGTTCTTGCCGCCGTCGACGCCGACCAGCTTGATCTGGTCCTGCTTGCCGGCCGCCTCGACCACCGAGGCCGCCGCCAGCGCCATGTCGTCGGAGTGGAAGAAGCCGCCCTTCACGTTCGGGAAGCGCTGCAGCAGGTCCTGCCAGAGCGAGGCGACCTGGTCGACCTTCCAGTCGCCGGGCGTCTCGTCGACGACCTTGATGTTCGGGTACTGCTTGAGCATGTTGTTGAAGCCGAGGGCCCGTCCCTGGGCGCCGGTGTGGGCCAGCTGCCCCTGGGTGTGGATCACCTCCCCCTCGCCGCCGATGCCGTCGAACAGCTGCTTGGCGACCGTCTCGCCCATGTAGACGTTGTCCGGCTCGAAGAAGGTCAGGATCGGGAACTCGGCGAACTCGTCCGGGTCCTGCACCAGCCGGGTGTCCATGTCGATCAGCGGCATCCCCGCGTCGATCACCTGCCGCGCCGCGTCGACCAGCGCGTCGCTGGCGGACGGGTGGACGGCGACGAAGTCGTACTTCTGGGTGGCGATCGTCTGCAGGTCCTGCAGTTGCTTCTCGACGCTGAACTCGCCGTCGTACGAGGTGACGTCGACCCCGAGCAGCGAGCCGACGAACTTCGCCGTCTCCATGCCGTGGGTCACCCACGTCGAGGCCGCGCCGACCTCGGAGGTCGCCGCCGTGTACTTCTTCGCCGGCAGGTCCTCCGGCAGCAGGCCGAGCGAGGCGAACGCCTCGGCCGAGGTGCTCCGCCAGCCGACGCCGGTCGCCGCGGCCAGCGCCGCGATGCCGGCCAGACCGCCGCGGAACGCGTCGCGCCGCTTGATGTCCTTCCTCAGCCGGTCCCCGATGAACTCGAGCTCGAGCCCCTTCAGCGGGCCGCGCTCCGCCATGTCACCCATCGACCTGCTCCTCCTCGCAACGCTCGTTCGTTCTCCTGACCGGCAACGGCTGCCGGTGCCCCGGGGCAGGCTCCCCGGCCCTGGCGACGCTGCTCCGGGGCGGCCGTGCCGCCCGCCGTCGCCCGACCGGGGTGTCGAGGCCGTGGTGAGTTGTGGGGAGGGGAAGACGTCGCCGAGGCACGGTCCACCGCGCGTCGCCCCTCGTCGCTGAGAAGTGCCGCGTGCATCATGGCCGGGCGCGAGCGCCCGGCGTGTCCTGTCGACGGGGGCACCCTAGCACAGCGCACCGGGGTGGTCAACGGCTTGCCCACACGCCGCGTCCGCGGCGGCGGCCAGCGAGCGGCCTACGGCTCCTCGAGACTGTCGCGCAGGATGTCCATGTGCTCCAGCGCGAGCCCGGTGCCGACCGCGACGCAGGAGAGAGGGTCGTCGGCAACGTAGCAGGGGACCCCGGTCACCTCCATCAGGAGGTCGGGCAGGTGGCGCAGCATCGCCCCGCCCCCGGTCAGGATCATCCCCTTGTCGATGATGTCGGAGGAAAGCTCCGGCGGCGTCTCCTCCAGCACGGCGCGGACCGCGCCGATGATCGCCTCCAGCGGCTCGGTGATCGCGTCGGTCACCTCGCTGGAGGTGATCCGGATCGTCCGCGGCAGGCCGGCGACCTCGTCCCGGCCGCGGACGTCCATCGGCATCTCCTCCTCGACCGGGATGGCGCTGCCGATGGCGATCTTCACCTCCTCGGCCGACCGCTCGCCGATCCGGAGGTTGTACTTGCGCTTGATGTAGTTGCTGATCGCCTCGTCGAAGCGGTTGCCGCCGACGCGCAGCGAGCGGGCGACCACGATCCCGTTCAGCGAGATCACCGCCACCTCGGTCGTGCCGCCGCCGATGTCGATGATCATGTTCCCGGACGGGTCGGCCACCGGCACCTTCGCCCCGATCGCCGCCGCCAGCGGCTCGCTGATCAGGAACGCCTTGCGCGCCCCGGCGTTCAGCGCCGCGTCGCGCACCGCCCGCCGCTCGACCCCGGTGACGCCGGCGGGGACGCAGATCATCACCTCCGGCCGGATCAGCGAGATGCGGCCGCAGCTCTTGTTGATGAAGTAGCGGAGCATCTCCTGCGTGACCACGTAGTCGGCGATCACGCCGTCGCGCATCGGGCGGACGACCTCGATCGTCTCCCGCGGCTCGCGGCCGAGCATGTTGCGGGCCTCGAGCCCGACGGCCTTCACCTTGCCGTCCTTGGCCGAGATGGCCACCACCGACGGCTCGTTGATGACGATGCCGCGGCCACGCACGAAGACGAGCACGTTCGCGGTCCCGAGGTCGATCCCGATCTGCTTCGGCACCCGGTCGCGCTCCGATTCCAGCCAAGGGGGAACCACCCGGCGCATGGCGGGCGCCGCAAGGGGGATGTCGGCGGCATAGTAGCATACTGCCAACTGCCGATCGCCGGGCCGCGCGTCGAGGTCCAGACCAGCGCGCCCTGCCCCCGAGGAGGGGTGCGCCGCGTGGAACCCGAGCCGGACGCCATGCCCCCGACCAGCCCGATCGCCGACCCGCCGGCGACCGACCGCCAGCCAGCCGCCCCGGCCCGCGGCCCCGAGCCGCGCCGACGCAAGATGTCGGCGACCGAGCGCCGCTACGCCGGCTTCGGGGACGAGACCGACCGCGCCTGCTGCGCCGCCTACGCCAAGACGGTCCCGCCCGACTTCCCGGTCCACCTCCGGGCCGGCGTGGCCACGCTGCGGATGCGCGTCGTCGCCCGCCGCGAAGGCACGATCCTCTTCTGCGACGGGGCGCACCCCGGCCCCCACCTCTGGCCGCTGGGCGTCCCGGTGACCGACGAGGAGACCGAGCCCGACGCCTGAGCCGCCGTGCCCCGAGTCGCCGCGCAACCGGAAACCGCCGACGGCGCACCGCGCCGTCGACCCGCCGTCGTCCGTGTCCAGAACCGATGGGGAAAGGCTGACGGCCCGGGGAGGGAAGGGGAAGCCGGGCCGTCAGTCGTGAGGGCCGGTGTGGCCATGAAGTGGGGAAGCCGCACCGGCACTCGGATTATATGTCAACCCGATGCGCGTTGCAAGGGTGCGGCTCCGGGCGTTGCCCGCAGGACGCCGTGCTATGCTGGCCGTGACCGTCGCGGGTCGGCTCGCCGACAGCCGCGAGCGCGGCGACGGCGGCGCGCGAAGGGGCGGGACCGTGCGGATTGCGCTCGTCGCGATGAGCGGCATCCGGGCCCACCGCGAGGAACTGACCCGGCTCGGGATGACGCTGCCCGGGTTCCTCGGCCGCGGCAAGGCGCTCGCCTCCCTCCCCAGCCTCGGCCTCCTCACCCTCGCCGGCCTCACCCCCGACCGCCACGAGGTCACCTACCACGAGGTCGCCAACCTCCGCGACCTCGACCGGCTGCCCGACTGCGACCTCGCCGCCGTCTCGACCTTCACCGCCCAGGTCAAGGACGCCTACGCCCTCGCCGCCCGCTTCCGGGCGCAGGGGTCGCGCACCGTCCTCGGCGGCCTCCACGCGACGGCGATGCCGGAGGAGGCGCTGCGGCACGTCGACGCCGTCGCGGTCGGCGAGGGGGAGCCGCTCTGGCCGACGATCCTGCGCGACGCGGAGGCGGGCCGCCTCGGCGGCGTCTACCGCAACCCGGGGCCGGAGTTCGACCTCGCCGACGCGCCGATGCCGCGCTTCGACCTCCTCCAGCCTGAGCGCTACAACCGGCTGACCGTCCAGACGACCCGCGGCTGCCCGTGGCGGTGCGAGTTCTGCGCCTCCTCGATCCTGCTCACCCGACGGTTCAAGCCGAAGCCCGTCGCGAAGGTCGTCGCCGAGATCCGGGAGATCAAGCGCGTCTGGCCCCGACCGTTCGTCGAGTTCGCCGACGACAACAGCTTCGCCGACCGCCGGCACGCCCGCGCCCTCCTCGAGGCGGTCGCCGGCGAAAGGGTCCCGTGGTTCACCGAGTCCGACATCGGCATCGCCGACGACCCGGCCCTGCTCGACCTGATGCGCGAGGCCGGCTGCGTGCAGGTGCTCGTGGGCCTCGAGAGCCCGAGCGCGGTCGCGCTCGACGGGGTCGAGACCCGGCGCAACTGGAAGCGCTCGCGCCTCGCGACCTACGCCCCGGCGATCCGGCGCATCCAGGAACGGGGCATCGCCGTCAACGGCTGCTTCGTCCTCGGCCTCGACGGCAGCACGGCCGACGACTTCGCGCTGGTGCGGGAGTTCGTCGAGGAGAGCGGCCTGTACGAAGTCCAGCTCTCGGTGCTGACCGCCTTCCCCGGCACTCCCCTCTACCGCCGCCTCCTCGCCGAGGGTCGACTGCTCGACCCGACCGCGTGGGAGCGGTGCACGATCTTCGACGTCAACTTCCGGCCGCGCCAGATGTCGGTCGAGGCGCTCGAGGAGGGGCTGGTGTCGCTCGCGACCGACCTCTACTCGGCCGAGGCGAAGGCGCGGCGGAGGGCGGCGTTCTTGCGGCAGCGGCGAGCGCGACGCCGGCAGACGAACGGGGGCAACCACCATGGCCAGCTCGACCCCGAAATCCTCATCGCTTGAGGCGCAGCGCCTGCTGCTGACGGCGGCGGCGGTCTACGACGTCCTGCTCGGCCTGCTCTTCCTCTTCCTCTTCCGTCCGCTCCTCGGGCTGCTCGGGGTGGCCGTGCCGGAGAACCCGGTCTACCTGCAACTCGCCGCCGGCTGCATCGCCCTGTTCGGGCTCGGCTTCTGGTGGGCGGCCCAGCACCCGGTCCGCAACCTCGACCTCGTGCGGCTCGGTGTCGGCATGAAGGTCTTCTACGTGGCCCTCGCCGTCTACGCCGCCGCCGTTGGCCTCCTGCCCCACCCGCTCTTCCTCGTCCTCGCCCTGCTCGACGCGCTGTTCGTGGTCGGCGTCGTCGTCCTCTGGCGCGACATGCCGAAGCCCCGCGACTGACCGGCCGATGGCGGCTCGGTGTCCGCGCCGCGGCGTTGAACTCTCGGACGACGCGCGGTTCGCGGCGCGCATCGTCCGCCTCGCGGCGACGAGCCTGATCGTGCTGGGGGTGGTCTGGCGGCTCGCGGCCGGGCTGACCGCCGCTCCGGCGTGGGTCGGCCCGGCGCTGCTCGCGGGCTGGCTGCTGATGCCGACCGTGCTGCTCCTGAGCCTGCGGACACCGTCGCTCCGCTACGCGCTGACGGTGCCCTCGCTGCTGGTCGGCGGGGCGCTGCTGGGGGTCTGCGCCACCGCGCTGCCATCGACCCCGGCCGCCGCGACGGGCTGGCGCCTGCTCACGCTCGGCATCTGGTTCGGCGGCGTCCTCGGTCTCTGGTTCTGGTTCCGGCTCGCGCCGGTCCCGGCCGCGCTCGACGACCCCTTCGCGCCCGGCCGCTGGGCCTTGGTGGCCGCGCACGTCGGGCTGGTGGTCGTCGGCCTCGGGCTGGCGTTGCTCGGCTAGCTGACCACGCCGGTCAGAACGGCAGTTCGACCAGCGCCCGGCTCATCCCGTGCACCACGTCGCGGCAGGCGATCGCGTCGCCGAGCGCCCGGTGGCCACCGGCCGGCGCGTCGAACTCGGCGACCGCCCGCTCCAGCCGGTGCCACTTGGGGCCGCCGTGACGGCCGGGCGTTCCCCGGTAGGCGGCGTACTGGCGCATCGCGCACTCCCAGCGCACCGCCGGGGCGACGATTCGGTGCCGGTCGCAGCAGCCGCGGATGATGCCGGCGTCGAACGGCGCGTTGTAGACGACCACCCGCCTCCCGGCGACCAATGCGGCAAGCAGCGCCGCCACCTCCGGCCAGTCGGGCGCGCTCGCGACATGCCGGTCGAGGATGCCGTGGACCCGGCTGGCGTCGGCTGGGATCGGCCGCGTCGGCCGGACGAGGCTGTTCAGCAGCACCCGGCCGCGGTTGTCGACGACGGCGATGTCGACCACGTCGGCGTCGCCGAAGCCGGTCGTCTCGGTATCGAGGTAGAGGGTGCCGGGGTCGGCGGCGACCTCCCGCGCCCATGCCACCGCCGCCGCCCGCAACTGGTCGAACCCGTCCGCCATCGTTGGCTCCTCGCTGGACGTGCCCTCCGGCGGGCGGGGAGGGCCGGGGGCGCACGGCGCGGGCTGTTCGCCCCATTCTCGCAGAGCGTGGGGTTGCCGACCTCCCGACCGGCCGACCCGTTGCGCGTGGCAGAATCGCCGCCGCCGGCGAACCCGCCGCGCGCGCCGGTGCCGAGGGCGGGCCGCCGGCGCGGAGCCGACCCGACCGCCCGCCGGAGCCACCGATGCCCGTTCCCCCCCAGCCCGACCCGGACGACCCGATCGAGCAGTTCGTCGCCCGGATGCCGAAGGCCGAGATTCACGTCCACCTTGAGGGGTCGATCCGGCCGCGGACGCTGCTCGAGCTGTCCCGCCGCAACCGCGTCCCGCTGCCGGCGGACGACGAGGCGGGCCTGCGCGACGTCTTCCGGTACCGCGACTTCCCCCACTTCGTCGACGTCTTCATCGCGTGTTGCGACTGCCTGCGCACACCGGACGACTTCGCGCTGATCGCCGCCGAACTGGGCGAGCAGGCCGCCGCCCAGAACCTGCGCTACGTCGAGGCCCACTTCAACCCGGAGCCGCACGTCCGCAAGCGCGGCCTGACCGTCGAGGGGCTGGTCGACGGGCTCGGTCGGGGACGGGAGGAGGCCCGCCGGCGGCACGGCGTCGAGATCCGCTGGATCGCGGACGGCGTGCGCGACTCGGAGTCGGGCCACGGCTCGGTGACGCAGACGGTCGAGTGGATTGCGGCCCTGCCGCCGGAGGCGGGGGTGGTCGCCTTGGGGCTCGGCGGCAACGAGGTCGGCAACCCGCCGCAGCGCTTCGTCGCGCCGTTCGCCGCCGCCCGCGAGGCGGGCTTGCACGTCGTGGCCCACGCCGGGGAGACGACCGGCCCGGAGACGATCTGGGACTCGCTGCGGCTGCTGCGCGCCGAGCGGATCGGCCACGGCATCCGCGCCGCCGACGACCCGGCCCTCGTCGCCCACCTCGCCGCGACGGGCGTGCCGCTCGAGGTCTGCCCGACCAGCAACCTCTGCCTCGGGCTGGTCGCCGACTACGCCGCCCACCCCTTCGCGGCGCTCGACCGGGCCGGGGTGACCGTCACCGTCAACTCCGACGACCCCGCCCTCTTCGGCGCGAGCCTGACCGACGAGTACCGCGTCCTCGCCCGCGAGTACGGCTACGGCCCGGCCGACCTCGAACGGATCGCCGCCAACGCCGTCCGCGCCGCCTTCCTCTCGCCCGCCGAGCGAGATGCCATGCTGGCCGACTTCGCCGCCGAGACCGCCGCGCTGCGCGCCGAGCTCGGCCTTGACGGGGTTGTCGGCTGACAACGGGAGGTATTCGTTGGACAGCGGCCGAGCCGCGGCAATTCGGGGGCCCGGGGGAGGGCTTGGCCCTCCCCCGATTCATGTTCTCCCCCGCTCCCGTCGCCACGGGAGCGGGGACTGGGGGCGGCGCGCTTGGCCGCGAGGCGCGGCTGCCGCTATCGATTCAGATACCTACCCTTGTCAGGGGTTGTGGGGGGGATAGGGCTATTGGGGGAGAGGGTGATGGGGTGGTCGCCGGATCCGCCGCCCCATCACCCCACAACCCTGCAACCCCGTCACGGCCTTGCCGCCTCGAGCAGCGCAAGATAGGCGTCGGCGGTCTCCTCGGCCGTGATGGCACGGACGACCATTTCGTCGAGGTCAGCACCGTAGCGGGCGAGGCCCGCCCGGACGACCTCCGGCGTGTCGCCGAACACCGAAGTGTCGAGCGCGGTCGCGCCCATCCGCGCGAAGTTGGCGGCGTAGGCCGGGTAGGAAGCGTACTGGCCGGCCTCGTGCCGGAGCCGCTCGGTCGCGGCGGGGCCGAGCGCGGCCCGGACGTAGGTGGCGATCTCCGGCCGGGGCCGGCCCGCCTCCGTCGCGGCCCGGAGCGTGATCGCGGCCGAGGGCGCGACCCAGTCCGGGGTCAGCCAGTTCAGCAAGACCCCGTCCGCCAACTCGCCGGCGAGGGAGCACATTCGCGGCCCGAGCGCCCCGACGACCACCTTCGCCCCGGTGGCGGCCTCCAGCGCCGGCACCTCCGCTCGCACCCGGGCGAGGCCGCCGACCGGGTTCCCCGAGCCGACCCCGACCACCAACCGCTCCGTCGGCAGCCCCAGCTCGGCCACCCGAGCGGCGATCCGCGCCGCCGGTTGCCGGTCGAGCGGGATGACGCCGACCCCGAGCCGGATCGCGTCGGTCACCTCCGCCGCCGCCCGCAAGGTGGCGAGACCGTCGCCGGTCGGCGTGTCGTTCACCCAGAACGTCGCGTAGCCCGCCCGCTCGGCAGCCGGGGCGATCACGCGGACGATCTCGTGCGGCAACGCCCCGACCACGCCGAAGCCGCGGGCGGGACCCATCTGGTTGGTTTCGACGGCCATTGGTCGTGCCCTCTCCGCGCCGCGCCCGGCGGCGTGCCCGCCGTGCGCTCGCGCGCCGGGCCGATCATACCCGCCGCCGGAGCGCGCTCGGTCGCCGCCGTCGCTCAAGGAGGTCGGAAAGGATTGCGGGATCCGTCAGAACGTCGCCCGCGCCGTGCGCGGCCGCGCGATCCCGAACTTCAGCTCGCCGGCGATCGCCCGCAAGTCGTCGGGGGAGCGATCGGCGACGAGCGTGCACCCGAGCGCCCCGGCGTCCCACGAGTAGGTGGCGGTCGTGCCGGCCGTCGTCGAGGGCGGGGCGTCGCCGGGCCGGGCCGGGGCACAGATCAGCGACAGGTAGGAGGAATCCTCTCCCCGCTCGTAGACGAGCTGCGCGGCAGGTTGCCCCTGCTCGGTCACCAGCCGCGCCCCGAGCAACTCGTACCCCGGCACCTCCGGCGTCGGCACCCCGAACGCGAGGTGGTTGCCGAGCCACGCCGCGATCGCTTCTTGACTGCCGGTCACGTCGAGCAGCGACTCGTCCTGAGCGAAGAGTCGGTGCTGCGCGACCGTCTCCAGCCCAGCTCCCGACTCCCCGCCGCCCGTCCGCGCCCCGAGCAGGGCGACGCCGCCCACGAGGAGCACGAGCGCGGCGACGAACGCGGCCCACCCCCTCGCGTCGAACTGGCGGCGCGGCGTCGCCGCCACCGTGGCAGGCACGGCAACGAGACGGGGCGGTGCGCCGACCGGCTGGTCGGCGTCGGCTCGGTCGAGACTGGCCCGGACCCGGTCGGCGAGGCCTGCCGGGGCGGTCGTCGCGGCGAACGCCGCCCGCACCCGCTGCCGCTGGGCGACCCCCGCCGCGACCGCGCGCGCGCATTCCGGGCACTCGGCGACATGGGCGGCGACCGCCCAACGGTCCGCCGCGGCGAGTTCGCAGTCGAGGTAGGCGTCCAGTCGCGCCCGGGCGTCGTCGTGGTTCATGACCCGTGCTCCGCCGCGCCGCACGCCGCCCCGGCAGGGTCGTCGAGCCGCTCGTGCAGCGACTTGCGCGCCCGCGAGAGACGCGACATCACCGTTCCGATCGGGCACCCGGTCAGCTCGGCGATCTCGCGGTAGGTGCACCCCTCCACGTCGGCGAGCAGGAGCGCGACCCGCCACGCCTCCGGCAGGGAAGCCAACGCCCTCGCCACCGGCGCGTCGAACGCGCCAGCGAGCACGACCGGTTCCGGCTCGGCGTCGGGCGGCGCGGCGACGAGGCGGTGCGGGGCGTCCTCCTCGTCCACGTCGAGCGGCACGAGTCGCAGGCGGTCGCCCCGGTGCCGGTCGACGACGGCGTTGCGGAGGATGGCGAAGAGCCACGACCGCGGGTCGTCACCACGGAAGCCGGCGAACCCGCGCCACGCCCGCAGGTAGGTCTCCTGTGTCAGGTCCTCCGCCTCGGCGACGCCGCCGGCGAGGTGGAGGGCAGTGCGGTAGACGGTGTCGATCAGGGGCAGGGCGAGGTTTTCGAACCGGTCGCGATCGGTGGGCATCAGGCGGTCCGGTGGCGCGACGACAGGCTCGGCACCGGGGGCGGACAACGGGGAGACCAGCCGCAGCCGACGCTCCCCGGACCCGTTCCGGCCCGGCGACGGCAGCGTACCGCCATTCGCGGCCGGGCGGCAGGTCGTGTCAGCGGCGACCGCCGTCGGGGGGAACTGACGGCCCTCGCGGGCCGGTCTGCCGAGTCCCACCCGAGCCTCCTTCCGCCACGGGGAAGCGGCCGCCGACGCTGATCAACTGTGGTGGCGCCAGGAGCGCCAGCGGCCGCTGCCATCCGAGACGGGAGCGCTGCCACGATTTATTCCCGGTGGTCCCGCGGTCCCGGCTCCCGGTTTAGGATGGGGCCGCGCCGCCGAGCCGAGCGGCGGCGACCGCGAGGAGGATTTCGTGACGCCCGAGCCGACCGCCGTTCCCGCCGCGAGCCATCCCAACGCCTGGCCAGCGAGCCGCCGCCCGATGTCGCTCGGCTTGATGGTGCCGATCGGCGAGGGGTCGGCGTTCGGCGGCGCGCCCCGCTTCGCCGACATGGTCGAGATCACCCGCGCCGCCGAGGCGGTCGGCTTCGACATCGGCTGGTACGCCGACCACTTCGTCCTCGAGCGACCGGACCAGGAGGCGATCGGCATCTGGGAGTGCTGGACGATGATGGCCGGCGTCGCCGCCGCCACCGAGCGGATCGGGATCGGCGCGCTCGTCGCCTGCACCGGCTTCCGCAACCCCGGCGTCATCGCCAAGATGACCGAGGCGATCGACGAGATCAGCAACGGCCGGATGATCCTCGGCCTCGGCGCGGGCTGGCACCGGCCCGAGTACGAGATGTTCGGCTTCCCGTGGGACCACCGGGTCAGCCGCTTCGAGGAAGCGGTCGAGATCATCGCCCCGATGCTGCGGCAGAAGCGGGCCGACTTCGCCGGCGACTTCTTCACCGCCGCCGGGATGATCAACCAGCCGCGCGGCCCGCGGCCCCACGGCGCGCCGATCCTCGTCGGCAGCAGCGGGCCGCGGATGCTGCGGACCGTTGCCCGCCACGCCGACGCCTGGAACACCGTCTGGCACAACGACCCGGCGGCGACCGTGCCGTTGCTGGCCGCGGTCGACGCCGCCTGCGCCGAGGCCGGCCGCGACCCGGCGACGCTGGTCCGCACCGCCGGCGGCAACATCGCCCTGCCCGGCTACAGCGGGGTCCGCCCGAACCCGATCACCGGCGACGCGGAGCGGATCGCGGCAACGCTGCGCGGCTTCCGCGAGCTCGGCTTCCGCCACTTCGTCTGCGGCATCGACCCCTGCACCCCGGCCTCGGTGGAGTGGTTCGCCCGGGTGATCGAGCTGGTCGACGCCGACTGAGCCGGCGACGCCCCCGCCCGGAACGATCAGCCGGACGGGGGCGTCCTCCCCCGCTCAGGCCAGCGGCGAGCCGTCCAGCCCCAGCCCGATCAGGTAGTCGCGGCTCTGGCGGACGGCGGCCAGCATGTCGCCGTCGACCCGGTCGAGCTCGACGATCACCCATGCCGGCTCGTCGCCGACGGCGGCGAGCACCGCCGGGATGTCGAGCCGGCCGGTGCCGAGGGCCGACATCGGCTCCTCCTTCGACAGCGGGCCGTCCTTCAGGTGCAGCAGCGGCAGCCGGCCGCGCAGGTCGCGCGCGACCGCCGCCGGGTCGAGCCCGGCGACCTTCGCCCAGTAGGCGTCGAGCTCGAACTCGACCGCCGGGTCGCATTCGCGCAGGTAGAACTGGTAGGGGATCGTCCCCGCCGTTGCCTCGTTCTCCCACCAGTGGTTGTGGATCGCGAAGTTGAACCCGCGCGCCTTCGCCGCCACCCCCGCCCCGCTGAACAGCCCCGCCAGCTCGCGCACGCCGGCGAGCGTGTCGTAGCGGGGGTCGCGCGGCCAGCCGTGCCAGACGACGCGAGGCGTGCCGATCGCCTCCGCGTCGCGGAAGACCGCCTCGGCAGCGTCCCCGGCCGGCAGCGGCAGATGGGCGGAGACGACGTTCAGCCCGGCGTCGCGCAGGGCCGCTGCCGCCTCCGCCGTCGTCATCCCCTCCGGCCAGAAGGCGGTCTCGACCCCGGTGTAGCCCATCGCCGCCACCTGCCGCAGGGTGCCGGCGAAGTCGTCGGCGAGCGCCTCGCGCACGCTGTAGAGCTGCAACCCGATGCGCGGTGCCATGATCTCCCCCCTTGACGGCGCCCCGTCCCGGCTACGCCGCCGGGAATCCGAGGCCGAGCCGCCGCAGCGACTGCCACTTGCCTTGGCCGATGATCAGGTGGTCGAGGATCTCGATGTCGAGCAGCGCGCCGGCGCGGCACAGCTCGGTCGTCAGCGAGACGTCGGCGGCGGACGGGGACGGATCGCCGGACGGGTGGTTGTGGACTGCGACAACCGCGACGGCGTTGTGCCGGATCGCGTCGCGGAAGACTTCCGCCACCCGCACCTGCGCTTGGTTGACGCTGCCTTGGTAGACCGTGCGGACCGCCAGCACCCGGTGCTTGGTGTCGAGCAGGACGACGCGCAACTGCTCCTGCGTCAGGGCCGCCATCTCGATCCCGAGCAGGGCGGCGACATCGTCCGGCGCGGTGATCTGCGGCCGTTGGTCGGGGTTCAGCGCCGCCAGCCTACGGCCCAGCTCCAGCGACGCCTTCAGCCGGATCGCCTTCGCCTCGCCCAGCCCGCGGACGCGGGCCAGCTCGCCGACCTCCATCTGCATCAGCCCGCGCAGGCCGCCGTGCTCGGCCAGCACCCGCTGCGAGACGTCGGTCACGGTCTCGCCGACGATGCCGGTGTTGAGGATGATCGCCAGCAGGTCGCCGTCGCTGAGGGCGTGCGGCCCGCGCAGCTTCAGCCGCTCCCGCGGCCGTTCGTCCGGGGCCATCTCCTTGACCGTCAGCCGGTAGCCCGCCGGCTTGCCGTCGGCCACGGGCGACACCCCCTTCGCGGCCCCCGCGACGCCGCTCGCGAACGCCGATCGTAGCACCGAACCGCCGCGACTGCGCCCCGTTCGCCGCCCGGATCCGTTCGCGCTCCCGCCGCGCCGGGGGTCCTCGATCATGACCCGGCCGCTCGCCTCGACCGCCGGGCCGTGGCTAGCCCGAAACCGCCTCCCCGCCCCACGTCGCGACGAGCATCCCGTAGTACGTCGGCGCTTCGTAGGTCAGCAGGTCAGCCGCCCAGCCGCGCCCCTCGACCGCCCCGGCCAGCATCAATGCCTGCCAGAGGCCGTCGATCGCGGCGTCGCGCGCCCGTTCCTCCGGCAGGTCGATCAGGGAGCCGACTCGGTTCTCCCGCACCGCCGCGACCACCTCGGCGTCGACGGCTGCCGCCTCGGGGTGGAAGCCGTAGGGGCCGCTCTCCGCGTGCCGGTGCCCCCAGTCGCACGAGGCGACGAACAGGATCCGGCGCGGGTCGGCGTCGGCCGCCGCACCGACCGCCCGCCCGAACGCGACCAGCCGCTCCCGCGGCAGCGAGCGCGACGGAGCGACGAGGACCACCGGCGGCGCGCCGTCCGGCTCCGGGTCTGGCGCGAGGATGTCGCCCGAGCCGGCGACGTTCCGGTCGTGCCCGAGGAACCAGAGGGGGATCAGCGCGCCCCAGTCGACCGGCATCCCGCTCTGGTCACGCCGGTTGCCGCCGTAGCCGGCGAGCGCGACCGGCACCTGCCGGGCCCGGGCCTCGGCGGCGATCGCGTCGGTCAGCGACCCGTCGATCGCGCAGTTGATCTCGACGTGCCGCCCCTTGTAGTGGAGGATGCCGAACCCGCGCGCCGCGTCGGCGAGGCAGACGGCCCCGTCGACCCGCAGCCCGTGCGGCGTCGCCACCACGACCGCCTCGACCCCCGCCGCGCGGGCCCGCCGCCCCATCTCCGCCATCGCCGCCCGGGTCGCCGCCGCTCCCTCGGCGTCCGCGCTCAGTTCCGGCAGCAGCGGCCAACCGTGCGGCGTGATCGCCGCCATCGCCAACGCCATGACGCCCCCTCGGGTCTTGACTTCAACTTGGGCCGATGCCCACGGCACCGTATCACCGGAGGCAGACGAACGCGGCAGGCAGGTTCCGCTGCGCCGAGCCCGCGACCGGTGCAACGCTCCTGTTCACGGCAGGTCGTGGCCGCCGCGTCCCCGGCCCACGCCCGCCTTCGGTATCATCGGTGCACAAGCCCACCCGCCGCCGCGAAGGAGACCATCGTGACCCTCGGCTTCCCCAACCCCAACGCCGCCGTCGACTGGAAGGCGACCAGCGCGGGCGCGGACCGCCGTCGCCCGTCGCCCGTCCTCGCCCGCAACGGCATGGTCGCCAGCGCCCACCCTCTCGTCTCGGCGACCGGGCTCGCCACGCTGCAGGCCGGCGGCAACGCGGCCGACGCCGCCATCGCCGCCGCCCTCGTCGGCGGTGTGGTGCTGCCGGCGATGTGCGGGCTCGGCGGCGACCTCTTCGCCGTCGTCCACGGCCCGGTCCGGGGCGGCAAGCCGCAAACGCTCGCCTTCCAAGGAAGCGGGGTCGGCCCCCGCGGCAGCCTCGAGGAGATGCGCGAGCGGGGCGAGACGACCGCCCACGGCACCCGCGTCATGCAGCAGTTCGGCCCGCTCTCGCCCGCGGTGCCGGGCTTCGTCGACGGCTGCTTCGCGCTGCTCGAGCGCTACGGCAGTCGCGACTTCGCGGACCTGGCCAAGCCGGCGATCCGCCTCGCCCGCGAGGGCGCGCCGGTCTCGCCGCTGCTCGCGCGCTGGACCACCGAGACCGTCGCCCGGATCGCCCCGTGGCCGACCACCGCGGCGATCTTCCTCCCCGGCGGCAAGCCGCCCCGGGCCGGCGAGATGCTGCGACAGGCCGACCTCGCCCGCTCGCTGGAACTGATCGCCGCCAAGGGCAGAGACGTCTTCTACCGCGGCGAACTGGCCGAGCGAATGCTCTGTGCGCTGAACGCGCTCGGCGGCGCGCTCCACCCGGACGACTTCGCGGCCCACGCCACCGACGTCTCTGCCCCGGTCGCCACCACCTACCGCGGCCACACTATCTACGAGACCGCGCTGCCGACGCAGGGGTTCGTCGTCAACGAGACGCTCAACATCGTCGAGCACGCCGATCTCGCCGCCGTCGGCCCGACCTCCGCCACCGGCGTCCACCTCCTCGCCGAGGCGCTCGGCCGCGCCTTCGCCGACCGCAACGCCTACGCCGGCGACCCGCGCGCCGGCGACATCCCGCTCGACACCCTGCTCTCGAAAGAATGGGCGGCCGAGCGCTGGCGGACGATCGACCCCGACGCCGCGGCGGCCGACCACACCCCGGGCCGGATCGCCGCCGGCGACACCACCTCGCTCTGCGTCGTCGACGGCGACGGGATGATGGTCTCGCTGATCTTCTCGCTCTCCGAGTGGTTCGGCAGCGGCGTCGTCGCCGGCGACACCGGCATCCTGATGAACAACCGGGCCGGCCACTGCTTCTCGCTGCTGGACGGCAGCCCGAACGTCTTCGCCCCGGGCAAACGGCCGATGCACACCCTCAACTGCTACCTCGTCGCCGACCCGGGCGGCACCCCGGTCCTCGTCGGCGGCACCCCCGGCGGCGACTACCAGCCACAGTGGAACGCGCAGGTGCTCTCCTCCCTGATCGACGCCGGGCTCGACGCGCAGGCGGCGGCCGAGGCCCCGCGCTGGCAGATCTGGCCCGCCACCTACCCGGCGCAGATCGGGCAGCCGCTGCAACTGCTGGTCGAGGACCGCCTCGGCGACGACGCCATCGACGCCCTGGTCCGGATGGGCCACGCCGTCAGCCGGGTCGGCCCGTGGGGCGCCGGCGGCTCCGTCCAGGTCATCGCCCGCGACCCGGAGAGCGGCGTCCTCTGCGCCGG
>JBDHWC010000026.1:0-29863 GCA_039809985.1 Thermomicrobiales bacterium
CCCCCCGGGCGACCGGGACGGCCGCCCCGCTCCGATGCCGAGAGCATCTTGGGGGAACGCCGGCAAACGGTCATGTTGTGAGGGGCTGGGGGGTGAGGGCGGCCCCGGCCGCGAGGTGCGGGAATCGCTGTCGTTCAAGTCCCTCCCCTTGTCAGGGGGGCGGGGAGGGCTTGGCCCTCCCCGGGGCTCGTGGCTCGCCGCGGCCGGCCCGTTGCCGCCAGGTCCGCCAGCGGTCAGCGGGTGGGGGACTGGGAGGCGGGGGCGGCTCCGGCGGCGAGGTGCCGCTTCCGAACGGACGCGCATCCCTGTCAGGAGGTCGTTGCGGGCGGGGCTCATCCCAATCGCGTGGCGTGGCGTCCCAAAATGACGGGGTCCGTTCGAGCGGGAGGTGCCGAGCCGCGCGGGCGACCCTTGCCTGTCGACTGGCAAGACGACGAGGCGGCGTTGCCGTCTCCCCGTACGTGAACAGGGCGTGAGTTCGCGTGATTGCTATCAGGCCCGGGCGGGGATGTTCGCCCACGCGGCGGCCCGGTCGACGGCGACCGGGCCGTCGTACGCCACCACCCGCAGCGCGAGCCGCCACGTCTCGCCCTCCGGCAGCGCCACGTCGCCGGCCCACGTCGGGTTCCAGAGCGCCATGCCGTAGTCGCGGACGAACCACGGGCCGGCCGCGCCGGGGTCGGGACGGCACATCAGGACGCCGAACCGGCCGCCGAGCCCGTCGGCCGCCTCGTAGGCGACCCAGCGCGCCTCCGACTCGTGGGCGACCTCGGCCCCGCCGCGCCGGCCGTCGGCGATCACCTCGCCGCCGAGCGGCGGCAGGAGCCGCGGCTCGGCCCGGAGGCCGATGCTGCCGAACTTGGTCCTCGGGAAGCGGAGCGGGCCGAAGGCGGCGGTCTTCTCGCTCGCCGTCTCGCAGACGGTGGCGTCGCCGACCGCGTAGAGGGCGACCGTTCGCCGTTCGGTGAGGACCGGTCGCTCCTCGGCGTCGCGCCAGACGAGGTCGAGCGCGAAGGTCGCGCCGTCCGGCCCGACGACGGCCTGCGGCTCGCCGACGGCGGCCATCCGGCCGGGCGGCTGGGCGAAGAGGGCGTCGTCGAAGCCGCGGCGCGGCGGCGCGGCCCAGAAGTTGACCGCGGCGTCACCGAGGACGACCGGGTTCTGGCCGACGAAGACGCCGTTGTGGAACGGGTGGTCGAACGGGAACTCCTGGACGACCGTGAGGCCGCGCGGCGTGTAGAGCGGGAAGACCCACGGCCGGTGGAAGGCCGCGCCGAAGCCGCCGAGGGCCCGGCCGGTGGCAGGCTCGACGACCATGTGGGTCTGGGCGTTGACGAGGACCGCGAAGCGTCCCCCGTCGCTCACGACGCGCCGCCGGCATAGGCGAGGGCGTAGGGGCTCGCCTCGTCGAGCGCGACCGGCAGGCCCGACTCGACCGAGTCGACCCCGGCGCAGAGGAGCGCGAACGGGCGCAGGTTGTTGCGGCCGCTGAAGGGCGGGTCGGCCTCGCCCAGCATCTGCCGTCGCCAGAGTTCGAGCAGGACGGCCCACGGGTCGGAGGGGGGCTGCCCGGCCTCGAGGTCGAGCGGCGTCCACGGCCCGAGCGGCTCGGCGAACTCGTAGGTCATGCCGTCGCGCGACATGTGGACGCCGCGGCAGCGGAGGACGCCGCCGGTGCCCTCGATCCGCAGTTCGTAGTTGTCGGCCAGCGACGAGAAGCCGCCTTGGTAGAGGAGGTGCAGGTTGCCGTCGAAGCGGACCGCGGCGTTGACCATGCACGGCCCGGCGTAGGGGGACCACGACGGCCGGAAGCCGTCGCAGACGATCCGCTCCGGGCGGGCGGCGGGGAAGATCGCCATCAGGCAGTCGAAGTGGTGGCAGGCCATCTCGTAGAGGGCAGGCTGGGTCATCGTCGCGAGGTTGAGCGCCTGCGGCCGCGGCTTGGTGTTGAGGAAGTTGGCCCACTGCGGCGTGCCGAGCCGACCCTCGCGCACGAAGTCGGCGACCGCGCGGTAGTGGTTCCGGTAGCGCATCTGCTGGCCGACGGCCAGCGTCAGGCCGCGGGCGGCGGCCAGTTCGACCAGTTCCACCGCCTGCCCGAAGTCGTTGGTGACCGGCTTGGCGACGAGGACGTGCAGGCCGGCCGCGAGCGCCTCGCGGGCCAGCCCGAAGTGGAGTTCGGACGGCGTGTTGACGATGGCGGCGTCGGCCGCGGTCGCCGCGAGGGCGGCGTCCAGGTCGGCGAAGCAGGACGACTCCGGCAGGCCGAGCAGGTCGCGGGCGGCGGCCCGGGCCTCCGGGCGGGGGTCGACCACGGCGGCGGGGACGAACCAGTCGGTGGCGGTCAGGGTCTTCAGCATCTCGCGGGTGACGCCGCCCATGCCGACGACGACGCAGCGGACGAGGGGGGAACCGGGCACGGTGACTCCTGTCGTTGGCGAAGCGGGCGACGGACGGCGGGCGAATGGTCAGACGCGGCGCTGGCGGGGGTTGAGGGCGTCGTTCAGGCCGTCGCCGAAGAAGATGAAGGCGAGCTGGATGACGGCGATGGTGACGGCGGGGACGACCATCAGGTGGGGGAAGGAGCGCCAGAGGTCGAGGCTGTCGCGCAGCATGCTGCCCCAGCTGGCGTTCGGCGGCTGGATGCCGATGCCGAGGAAGCTGAGCGAGCTCTCCAGCAGGACGGCCGCGCCCATGCCCTGGGTGACGGCGACGATCACCGGGCCGAGCGAGTTCGGCACGAGGTGGTGGGACATGATGCGGCGGGTCGACGCGCCGCTGGCCCGCGCCGCCTCGACGTAGAGGGAGGCGCTGACGGCTTTGGCTTGGCTGCGGATCAGCCGGGCGTACATCGGCCAGCTGATGAGGGCGATCGCGCCGAAGACGAGGACGAAGTCGAGCCACCAGGTGTTGAGGAAGAACTTGTTGCGGGTCTGCTGGTACATCGCGTCGAACCAGTTGGAGAAGCGGTACTTCAGCGCGGTGTTGATCAGCATGGCCAGCAGGATGGAGGGGATCGACATCGTGACGTCGGTCAGCCACATCAGCCAGCCGTCGACGCGGGGGCCGAGGAAGGCCGCCGCCGCGCCGATCGCGACGCCGAGCACGAGGCTGATCGAGGTGGTGGTGAGGGCGACGAAGGCGGCGCTGCGCGCGCCGTAGAGCATCCGGCTGAAGATGTCGCGGCCGAGCGCGTCGGTGCCGAACAGGTGCTCGCGGCTGGGCGGGGCGAGCGCGGACGTGCCGGACTTGGCGAGGAAGTCGTAGGGGGCGAGGGCCGGGCCGAGGAGGGCGGCGAGGAAGAAGGCGACGATGACGACGAGGCCGGCGAGGGCGAGCTTGTTGGCGACGAGCTGCCGCCAGGCGTCGGTCCAGAGCGAGCGCTCGGCCCGGGCGGGGACGAGCGGGCCGGTCGCGGCGGCGGTCGCGGCGGGGACGGCGATCCGGGCCGGGGCCTGCGCCATCTCAGACCCCCTTCGTGACGCGGGCGTCGAGCAGCGGGTAGGCGACGTCGACGAGGAGGTTGCTGATCATCACCACCAGCGCCCCGATCAGGACGGTGGCCATGATCACCGGGTAGTCGACCGTCTTCAGCCCCTCGATCGTCAGGCCGCCGAAGCCGGGGATGCCGAAGATCAGCTCGACGAAGATCGCCCCGTTCACCAGCGTGATGGCGACGAGGCCGACCGAGGTGACCACCGGCAGCAGGACCGGTCGCAGCATGTGGCGGATGGCGACGTCGCGCTCGCTCAGCCCCTTGGCCCGCGCCGTCCGGATGTAGTCCTCGTTCCGCACCTCGAGGATCGCCGCCCGGGTCTGGCGGACGACGACCGGCAGGGGCGCCATCATCAGGACGGCGACCGGCAGGATCGCCTTGGAGCTGAAGAGGCCGTCCCAGCCGTAGGGGACCTTCATGACCCCGAGGAACGAGACGAAGAGGAGGATCAGGATCGGGCCGAGGACGAAGACCGGCACGGCGTTGAAGGCGGTCACCCCGGCGACGATGGCGTAGTCGGTGGCGGTGTTGTGGTGGCGGGCGGCGAAGATGCCGAGCGGGATGCCGAGGAGGGTGGCGAGGATGGTCGCGCTGACGCCGATCTGGAGGGAGATCGGCAGGGAGGCGCGGACCATGTCGGAGACGGTGCGCTGGGCGCGGATCGAGACGCCGAGGTTGCCGTGGGCGAGGTTGCCGAGGTAGTTGCCGAACTGGACGAGGAACGGCTCGTCGAGCCCGTACTTCTCCCGCAGGGCCTGCATCGCGATCTCGTCCGGCGGCAGGTCGTCCTTGTCGAGGAACATCCGCTTGATCGGGTCGCCCGCGCCGTAGAACATCATCGCGTAGGCGACGAAGAGGATCAGGAGCAGCCCGAGCCCGGAGCGGAGCAGGCGGGTGACGAGGTAGAGCAGCATCGCGTTCCCCCTCGGCGGGCGACCGCGGCGTCGCCGCTCGCGGTCTTGTAGCCACCCCGCGGCCCGGCGTCAACCGGGCCGCGGGGCGGGCCCGGCTCAGCCGACCGCGACCGCCGGGGACAGCCCGACCCGGTCGAGCTCGCGCGCCAGCTCGGCGACGACGGCGGCGGGCAGCGGCGGCATCGGCGGCCGGACGACGGGGCTGGAGATGCGGCCGAGCAGGTGGACGGCCGCCTTCATCCGCTGGTGGGCGTCGGCCGAGGGTTCGCCCATCCGGTAGACGGCCTGCTTCAGCACGTAGACCCGGTCGGAGATCTCGCGCGCCTCGGTCAGGCGGTCGGCGAGGGCGGCCTCGACGAGGTCGCGGATCAGGTGCGGCACGAAGCCGGCGAAGCCGACCAGCGCGCCGTCGACGCCTTGGGTCAGGGTCGTCAGCAGGTACTCGTCGTGGCAGGTGAGGATGGCGACGTCGGGCGCGGCGGCGCGCAGGTGGCGGATGTTCTTCTCGTAGCGCGCCATGTCGCGGGTGCCGTCCTTGACGGCGACCACGTTCGGGATCCGGGCCAGCTCGACCAGTTCCTCGGTGCTGTAGCTGACCTTGGTCCACGACGGGTACTGGTGGATGACGACGCCGATGTCGATGTTGGAGGCGACGTCCTGCACGAAGCGGATCGCCGTCTCGCTCTCGCGGCCGAAGCGCAGCCACTGGTGCGGCGGCATCAGCAGGATGCCCTTCGCCCCGGCGAGCTGGGCCTGCTGGGCGTGGTGGATCGCCTCCAGGCTCGCCTCGGCGGAGACGCCGCTGATGACCGGCAGGTCGTCGCCGAGTTCGTCGACGAGCACCTCGACCACGCGGCGGCGCTCCTCCGGGAAGAGGGTCTGGATCTCGCCGGTGTGGCCGTTGGGGACGATGCCGTTGACGCCGGGGATGCCGAGGAACTGGCGGCCGTAGGCGCGCAGCCCCGCCTCGTCGACGGCGTAGGTGCCGTCGTCCTTGAACGGCAGCAGCGTGGCGGGGAAGACCCCGCTCCAACGGGCGCGTTCCTTCAGGGCAGACATGGGGGCTTCCTCCGGCTGGCGATCGTCGTCCTGCCCGGATGCTAGGCCTTCGCGCCCCGGATGTCAACAAATCGTTGCACGAAGCTGCCGTGATGCAACTTCGGGAACGCTTTCCGTCGGGCGTCGGAAGCGTGTCGCGGATCGGTTCGAGGGTGCGGTGGCACGATTCGGCGCACGCTGCGCCGCCGCGCCGGGGCGTACGTCGACCGCCCGTTGTCGGGCCGCTCGCGGGCGTTGGGACGTGCCGGAACGTGGCTAGGGTCGGTGGACTGGCGCGGGCACCTGGTGGCCGGTCTCGGCGGCGTACTCGGCCGCCTTGTCCGGGCTCGGCGGGTAGTAGTCGTGGACGGAGCCGCCGGCGACGACCTTGCCGCGGATCCACGCCTCCAGCCGTTCCTTCTCCGGGCCGTGGCTGGCGATCTCCTCGGCGAGGTCGAGCGGCATCGCCAGCGCCCCCTCGTCGTCGGCGAGGATCACGTCGCCGGGGCGGACCTGCGCCCCGTTCATGTTGACCGGCCGGTCGTGGTCGACCGGGATCAGGTCGCGGCCGCTGTGCGAGGGGTGGACGCCGCCGGCGAAGACCGGCAGCCCGACGTGGTTGATGTAGGGGGAGTCGCGGACGACGCCGTGGACGATCGCGGCCAGCGCGCCGCGGCCGAGGATCCGGGCCGAGAGGATGTCGCCGATGATGCCCGCGGTCGTCACGCCGAGGGCGTCGACGCAGACGATGTCGCCCGGCTCCAGCGACTCGATGAGGACGATCTCGGGCGAGACGCGCCGCGCGGCAGGGTTGGGCGGCCCTTCCGGCTCGCGCCGGGTCAGGTAGCGGGCGGTGCGGGCCCGGCCGACGATCCGGCTGCCGAGGCCGAGCGGGCGCAGCGGCAGCAGGCCGTTCAGGTACTGGTTGCGCCACCCGAGCGTGATCAGCAGGTTGCAGGCGGTCGCGGTGCTGACCGCGGCGAGGTCGTCACGGATGGCGTCCAGACGCTGCTGCTCGGCAGCGCCCCAGTCGAGGCCGGACATCGAGGGCTCCTTCGGGGACGGGGGGACGCGTCGTCGCGCCCCGGCGGTCGGTAGGATAGCAACGGTCCGTCCCGCGCGGGCGGTCCCGGGATTCGGTTGCGCGCGGGGCAAGGCTGCCGCGCCGACGGCACGGGGCAGACGGGCCGGCCGAAGTCGGAGTTCTCCGCACGGGGTGCGCGCCCCGTTGCCGTTCCGTTCGCCAACCCTGGCGAGATCGTCGCAGCAGCGAAACGGCGGTGATCCCCGATCGTGCCCGGAGTCGGCAGCAGACCGCGTCGGGACCGCGGGTGGCGGCGGCGTGCCGCCCGCTAAAGTCGCCGTGGCGGGCTCGCGAGTCGGGCGAGGTGCCGGGCACACGGACGGGCCGTTCGGTGGGAGGATGACGCGCCCGGCTGCCGGGTCGCGCCGGTGCGGGACGAGGGCATCTCCGGCGACGACGGGAGGGATTCGAGGATGGCCGAACCGGGGACGCCGCGGCCGTTGATGCCGCCGCCGTGGGACGACGGCGGCGGGCCGCGCATTCGCGACGTGCGGGTGATCCTCACCGCGCCGGACGGCATCCGGCTGGTGGTGGTCAAGGTCGAGACGACCGAGCCGGGATTGCACGGGCTCGGCTGCGCCACCTTCACCCAGCGGCCGTTGGCGGTGAGGACGGCGGTCGACACCTACCTGACGCCGCAGCTGGTCGGCCGGTCGGTGCACGAGATCGAGGACATCTGGCAAGGCCTCGTCGTCAGCAGCTACTGGCGGGGCGGCCCGGTCCTGAACAACGCGCTCTCCGGCGTCGACATGGCGCTCTGGGACATCAAGGGCAAGCTGGCCGGGATGCCGCTCTACCAGTTGGTCGGGGGGCGGTGCCGGGTCGCGGCGCGGCTCTACGCCCACGCCTCGGGCCGCGACTTCGCGGAGGTGGAGGAGGACGCCCGGCGCTTGATGGCCGAGGGCTACACCCACGTCCGCTGCCAAGTGGCGGTGCCGGGGGCGGCGACCTACGGCGTCGACCAAGCAGCGGGGGGCCCCGACCGGCACCCGTCGTCGTTGCGGCTGCGGCAGGAGCCGTGGGACCCGGACGCCTACGTCCGGATCGTGCCGCGCCTGTTCGACCACGTCCGCTCGGCCCTCGGCGACGAGGTGCAGCTGCTGCACGACATCCACGAACGGCTTGCGCCGCCGGCGGCAATCGCGCTGGCGAAGGAACTGGAGCGGTTCCGCCTCTTCTTCCTCGAGGACCCGTTCGCGCCGGAGGACAACGGCTGGTTCCCGCTGCTGCGGCAGCAGACGGCGATCCCGGTCGCGATGGGCGAGCTGTACGTCAACCCGGCCGAGTACGTGCCGTTGATCCGCGACCGGCTGATCGACTTCATCCGGGTCCACATCTCCGACATCGGCGGCCTGACCCCGGCTCGCAAGCTGGCCGCGCTGTGCGAGTGGTTCGGGGTGCGGACGGCGTGGCACGGCCCCGGCGACGTCTCGCCGGTCGGGCACGCGGCGAACCTGCACCTCGACCTCGCGACCCCCAACTTCGGCATTCAGGAGGCCTACGCCTTCCCGGCGGCGACGCGGGAGGTCTTCCCCGGCACGCCGGAGATCCGGGACGGGATGCTCTGGCCGAACGACCTGCCGGGACTGGGGGTTGATCTCGACGAGGCGGCGGCGGCCCGCTTCCCCTTCCCCGACCACCCGCTGAACGCGGCGTGGCCGACCGTGCGCACGCTGGACGGGACGGTGCAACGACCATGACGTGGCTGCAACTGGCCGAGTACCTGAAGCCCCACCCGGACGTCGTCTGGGACCTCGCCAAGCAGTGCGGGGTGACCCACGCCGTCACGTCGTACCCGGACGACTCGCCCGAGGGGCACGGCTGGGAGCCGGGCCCGCTGCGGGCGACGCAGCAGCGGTTCCGCGACGCCGGGCTGGAACTGGCGGTGATCGAGACCGGCTTCCCGTGGCTGCACGACGGCAAGGTCGGCGGCCCGAACGCCGACGCCGAGATCGCCCGCTGCCAGGAGGTGATCCGGACCCTCGGCGGCCTCGGCATTCCGGTTGTCTGCTGGAACTTCATGGCGATGTTCAACTGGACCCGGACCGACCTTGGCATCCCCGCCCGCGGCGGCGCGCTCGTCACCGGCTACGACCATGCCGGCCAGGAACGGCTGCCGTTCCGGCCGGAGCACCCGGTGAGCGAGGAACAACTCTGGGAGAGCCTGCGGCGGGTGATGGAGGCGATCGTGCCGGTGGCGGAGGCGGCGGGGGTCTTCCTCGCGCTCCACCCGGACGACCCGCCGATCAGCCCGATCCTCGGCGTCGGGCGGATCCTGACCTCGCCCGAGGCGATGCTGCGGGCGGTCGGGCTGGTGCCGAGCAAGCACAACGGGGTCACCTTCTGCCAAGGCACGTTCTCGACGATGGGGGCCGACGTGCCGGCCGAGATCCGCCGCTTCGGCGGGCGGGGCCTCGTCCCGTTCGTCCACTTCCGCGACGTGCGAGGCCGACCCGAGAAGTTCGTCGAGACGTTCCACGACGCCGGGCAGACCGACATGCTGGCGGCGCTGCGGACGTGGAAGGAGGTCGGCTTCCGCGGCCCGATGCGGCCCGACCACGTGCCGACGATGGCGGGCGAGGAGAACCTCGCGCCCGGCTACCAGACGCTCGGGCGGCTCTTCGCGCTCGGCTACATCACGGGCCTGCTGGAGGCGGTCGGCCGGGACTGACGCGCGGACGGCGGCGGGGCGCGGCCGGCCCGGGGCCGGTCGCGCGGGGGAGCGGGAATCGATGCGGATCAGGCGGGTCAGCACGGCGGTGATTGCCGGCAACTTCGACTGGGTCCTCGTCAAGGTCGAGACGGACGAGGGGGTGAGCGGACTCGGCGAGGCGTACTGGGGGGTCGGGGTGGCCGAGCTGGTCCACCGGGCGGCCGAGGGGATCATCGGCCAGAACCCGTTCAACGTCGCCAAGTGCGTCGAGATCATGATGCGCAACTGCTCCGGCGAGGGATCGCTGGCCGGGGCGACGGTGACCGCGGTCAGCGGGATCGAGATCGCCCTCTGGGACCTCGTCGGGCGGGCGCTGGGAACGCCGCTCTCGACCCTCTTCGGCGGCCGCTTCCGGGAGGAGGTCCGGGTCTACGCCGACTGCCACGCCGGCGCGACCGCCGACCCGGCGTCGTGGGCGGAGCGCGCGGCGGAGGTGGTCGCGGCCGGCTTCACGGCGATCAAGTTCGACCTCGACGTCGAGAACCCGCACACCCGCGACCTCGGGCGCGAGCCGTACCCGCGGCAGGCGTGGTGCGAGCCGTTCAACCGGACGATCGGACCGGCCGAGTCGCGCTGGATGGTCTCCGTCGCCGAGGCAGTGCGGGACGAGATCGGGCCGGACGTCGACCTCGCGCTCGACTGCCACTGGAAGTTCGCGGTGCCCGACGCGATCCGGCTGGCCCACGCCTTGGAGCACCTCGACCTCCTCTGGCTGGAGGACCCGGTGCCGCCGGAGAACGTCGCCGCCCACGCCAAGGTCGCGGCCGAGACGTCGGTGCCGATCTGCACCGGCGAGAATCTCTACAAGAAGCAGGGGTTCCGCGACCTGATCGAGCAGCAGGCGGTCGAGATCGTCGCCCCCGACATCCCGAAGATGGGCGGCCTGCTGGAGGGGAAGAAGGTCGCCGACCTCGCCGATGCGTACTACATGCCGGTCGCCCCGCACAACGTGGCGAGCCCGGTCGGCACCGTCGCGGCGGCGCACGTCTGCGCGGCGATGGCGAACTTCCTGGTGATCGAGTTCCACGCGCACGACGTGGCGTGGTGGGGGTCGCTGGTCGACGGCGCGCCGCCGATCCGGGACGGGTTCATCGCCCTCGGCGACGCGCCGGGCCACGGCCTGACGCTGAACGAGGACGTCGCCCGGGCCCACCTGAAGCCGGGGATGTCGTTCTTCGGCGACGGCCCGCACGCCTGAGCCGAGCTTTGCAGGAAGGGGAGCGGGATGATCTTCAACGACCCGGGGCGCGTCGCCGCGCTGACGCCGGCCGCGCCGTTCGGCCGCGGCGCGGACGGCCGGCCGAGCGTGCCGGCGGAGCTGCTGGAGCGGATGCGGCAGGTCACCAACGACGAGGCGTGGGGCGTGGTCGAGCGCGTCCACGACTACCACTTCCAGTTCGAGGGGGGCTGGCACAACCTCCACCCGGAGCGGGTGCTCGTCGGCCGGGCGGTCACCGTCCGCTACGTGCCGAGCCGGCCCGACTTCGACGGGGTCGTGCAGGGGTGGGGCGACGCGCACGGGGCGTCGGGCGGCCAGAACACGTGGGTGATCGACCGGCTGGAGGCGGGCGACGTGCTGGTGGTCGACCTCTTCGGCAAGATCGAGGACGGCACCTTCATCGGCGACAACCTCGGTACCGCGGTCGCGGCCCGGGCCCGGACCGGCGTGGTGGTCGACGGCGCGATCCGCGACCTCGACCGGGTCTTCGAGCTGGAGGGGTTCAACGTCTTCTGCCGCGGCGTCCACCCGTCGGCGATCGCGAACGTGACGCTGGCCGAGGTGAACGGGCCGGTCCGGATCGGGCAGGCGACGGTGCTGCCGGGCGACGTGGTGCTCGGGACGCGGGAGGGGGTCACGTTCGTGCCGCCGCACCTCGCCGAGGAGGTGGTCACGGTCTCGGAGGAGGTGCGTCGCCGCGACGTCTTCGGCAAGGCGATGATCGCGGAGCGGACCTACACCTCGGGCGAGATCGACGTGCCGACGTGGGCCGAGCACATCGAGGCGCACTTCCGGCGCTGGGCGGCGAACCCGGACTGAGCGGGAGGCACGGCATCCGCGCCTCGGGGCGGGGCTCATTGGGGCTGCTCCCAACTTCAACCCCCTCGCCTCGGGCGGTGGCTCGAGAAGGAAGGGCATCTGACCGCCAGCGGCATCCGCCTGTCGTTGCCGGGCCCGCTGGGGCTGCCCTCACCCCCCATCCCCCTCTCCCGCGGCGGCGGGAGAGGGGGAGAAAGTGAATCAGGGGAGGGCCAAGCCCTCCCCCGGCCCCCCAATTGCCGCGGCGCGGCCGCTTGCCGGCCGCTTTCCAGCAATTGCCTCCCCCTGTCAGCCGCGGCGGCGGGAGAGGGGGGCAATTGAACCGGGGGAGGGCCAAGCCCTCCTCCCGAACCCCGGATTGCCGCTGGGCGGCCGCTTCCCGACGGAAACCTCCCCTTGTCAGGCCGCTGCGGGAGAGGGGGGAAAGTGAATCGAGGGAGGGCTTGGCCCTCCCCCGGCCCCTCGGATTGCCGCGGCGCGGCGGCTTTCCAGTCGCTTTCCAACCGATACCTATCCCTGCCAGCCGACGCCGCGGGAGAGGGGGAGAAATTGAATCGGGGAAGGGCCAAGCCCTCCCCCGAACTTCCAATGGCCGCGGCGCGGCCGCTTCCCGATGGACACTTTCCCCCAGTCAGACGGCGGGAGAGGGGGGAGGAACTGGGCGGGGGAGGGCCAAGCCCTTCCCCGAACCCCCATTTGCCGGTTCCCGGCGACGGCTTTTCCTTTCGCGGGAAAGGCGAGCCCTCCCCGTGCCCTCGGGTGGGAAGGGACTCGCCGGGTCGCCCGACCGTGCCCGGCCGAGGTTGCGGGGCGGGCGGCGCGGCAGGCCGGCGTCTCAGTCCGGGTCTTGCCAACTGTGCCGGGGTTCCCAGCCGAGGCGTTCCCGTGCCCGGTCGATCGCCCAGCCCGAGGTGCGGCCGGGGAGTGGGTGGCGCAGTTCGAGGCCGGGGAGCACCTGACGGATCAGCTCCTCGGTCGGCTCGGGGCGGAGGGTGTCGGCGGCGGCGAGGTTGACTGGCAGGAAGCCGTCGAGGTCGGCGGCGAGGCCGAGCCGGACGGCGCGGGCGGCGTCGCGGGCGTCGAGGTAGCCCCACAGGTTGTTGGCGTTCTGGTCGGGCGTGGCGGCGGGGTCGAGGGCGACGCGGCGGGCCTCGCCCGGCTCGGCGACCCAGTGGAACCGGCAGGCGAGGACGGTCATGCCGCAGCGGCGGGCGAACATCTCGGCGGCCCGCTCGTCGACTTCCTTGGAGAGGGCGTAGGGGTCCTTGGCGAGGAAGGGGTGCGCCTCGTCGACCGGGGCGTAGAGGGGAGGGAAGGAGGGCTGCGCCCACGCCATGCCGTAGGCCGAGACGCTGGAGGCGATCACGGCCCGCCGGATGCCGAGCGTCATCGCCGCCTGCAGCGCGTGGTAGGTCGCGCCGACGTTGTTGCGGAAGACGACTTCGTCCGAGTGGGAGAAGGGGTGGGGGATGGCGGCGAGATGGACCACGGCGTCGGCCCCGGCCAGCGCGCCGACCACCTGCCCGAGGTCGGCCATCTCGACCTGCCGGTGGCGGACCCCCGGCTCGGGATCGGCGGGGAGGCGGAGGTCGACGCTGAGGACGTCGTGGCCGTGGTCGCGCAGGTCGCGGACGACGAACCGGCCGAGTTTCCCGTTGCCGCCGGTGACGACCACGCGCATCGTCGGGGTGCTCCTGTTGCCTGGGGGTGGCCCGCCCGGTGCCTTTGCACAGGCGGGCGGCCGCGCCGCCGCCATGCTCGGGTCGGCGTGGCCGCGATTGTGCATGGTCCGAGGGGCGTACGCGGCCGGGTCACCGGCCGGGCCGACGGCGAGGGGAGCGCAAGGTGAAGATCACCGACATTCGCACCGCGGAGATCAAGGGGCACGGCTACTCGACCTACGTCCGGATCTTCACGGACGCGGGGCTGGTCGGCAACGGCGAGTGCATCCACGGCGGCGAGGGCTGCCCGGAGATGGTGCACGCGCTGAAGCACGAGGTCATCGGCGAGAGCCCGCTCAACGTCGACATGCTGTTCGAGAAGATGCGGCGCGGCAAGCTGTTCGACGGGGCGATGGCGGGGGCGACGGTCACCGCGATGACCGGGATCGAGATCGCCCTCTGGGACCTCGCCGGCAAGGCGCTCGGGCTGCCGGTCTACCAGTTGCTGGGCGGCAAGTTCCGCGACACGGTGCGGCTCTACTGCGACAGCCATGCCGGCCGGGACTTCTCGCCCGAGGCGTACGCCGAGCGGGCGCGGGAGGTGGTCGGGCTCGGTTTCGACGCGATCAAGTTCGACGTCGACGAGACGCGCGCCGGCTTCCGCGACGACCGCTGGAACTGGCACGCCTCCAACGGCGAGATCGACTGGATGGTCGAGCGGGTGGCGGCGGTGCGCGACGCGGTGGGGCCGCAGGTCGACCTCGCGATCGACATGCACGGGCGGTACGACATCGCCAGCGGGATCGCGGTGGCGCGGGCGATGGAGCCGTTCCGCCTGCTCTGGCTGGAGGAGCCGGTGCCGCCGGAGAACGTGGCGGCGATGCGGGAGGTGAAGCGGGCCTCGCCGGTGCCGCTCTGCTCGGGCGAGAACCTCTACCTGCGCTGGGGGTTCCGCGAGCTGCTGGAGCAGCAGGCGGTCGACTACATCATGCCGGACATCCCGAAGTGCGGCGGCCTCTCGGAGTGTCGGAAGATCGCGAACATGGCCGAGGTCTACTACGTGCCGCTGGCGCCGCACAACGTCTGCGGCCCGCTGGGGACGATGGCCTCGGCCCACGTCTGCGCCACGATCCCGAACTTCCTGGTGATGGAGTGGCACTGGGTCGACTACCCCGGCTGGGTCGACCTGACGCTGCAGGACCAGCCGGTGATCCAGAACGGCCGGGTGGTGCTCACCGATCGGCCGGGGATCGGGCTGGAGGTCAACGACGAGGTGGCTCGCACCTACGTCCGGCCGGGGACGGAGTACTTCGGGGAGCGGCCGTAGGCCCGGCGGCGGCTCAGCCCTTCTCCGCGCCGACGGTGAGGCCGGCGATGAAGTAGCGCTGGAGGGCGAAGTAGACGACCAGCGTCGGCAGGGCGACGAAGACGGAGGCGGCGGCGATCAGGTTGTCGTCGGTGAAGAACTGGCCGCTCAGGTTGGCGAGGGCGGAGGTGATCGGCCGGTTCGCGCCCTGCTGCATGAGGACCACGGCCCAGAAGAAGTCGTTGTAGATCCAGGTGAACTCCAGCGTCGCCAGCGCGGCGAGGGCCGGCAGCGTCAGCGGCATGATGATCTGCCAGTACTGGTTCCAGACGCTCGCGCCGTCCATCCGGGCGGCGTCGTTGAGCGTCTTCGGCAGTAGCTTCATGTAGTTGCTGAGGACGAAGGTGCAGAAGCCGGACTGGAACGCGACGTGGATCAGGACCAGCCCCAGGAAGCTGCCGTTCAGCTTCTCGGTGCTCGACAGCCACGACGGCAGCGGGACGCGGTTGTAGAACTGGAACAGCGGCTGGATGATGATCTGCTGCGGCAGCAGGTTGCCGGCGGTGAAGAGGGAGAGCAGCAGCACGTTGAACTTCCACGAGAAGCGGCTGCAGACGAAGGCGACCATGCTCGAGAAGAAGAGGGTCAGCAGCAGCGCCGGGATCAGGATGATGGCGGTGTTCAGGTACTTGCGGGGGATGTCGCCCTGGACCCAGGCGTTCTGGTAGTTGTCGAGGGTCAGGGTGTGCGGCCACGAGAACGCGCCGTCGCGCACCGTCTCGGCGAAGGGGCGGAACGACGAGAGGAGCGCCCCGAAGAGCGGCACCAGCCAGAGCAGGGCCGAGAGCGAGATGAAGGCGTAGAGGAGGACGCGGCCGAGGTCCCACGACCTCTGGGGCCGAGTGCCGGGGGCTTCGGCGGCGGTCATGCGTCGGCTCCCTCCTGCGTGGCGCGGAAGTGGTTGGTGACGTACCAGATGACGAACCCGAAGCAGAGGAGGAAGAGGATCGTGGCGTAGGCGGAGCCGCGGCCGACGTTGCCTCCCCCCTCCCCGAGCAGGTTGTTGGTGGTCAGGATCGAGAGCACCTCGGTCTTCCGCGGGGTGTGCAGCACGTAGATGATGTCGAAGGCGCGCAGGGCCTCGATCACGGTGATGACCACGATCACGACGTTGATCGGCTTCAGCGACGGGAAGATGACGTGGCGGAAGACCTGCCACTCGTTGCTGCCGTCGAGCATCGCCGCTTCCCGCAGCGAGCTGTCGACGCTCTTCAGCCCGGCGAGGTAGAGGACCATGATGTAGCCGGCGTGCCGCCAGGCGATGGCGACGAGGATCGCGAGGAAGTTGGCGGAGACCCCGAACCGGTCACCGATCGGGATCACGAACGACTGGTTGCCGAGCCAGTCGATGGAGTGGCCGCGCCCGAACAACTGGGTGGCGAGGCCGCTGTCGGTCGAGTAGATCGCGCTCTTCCAGATGAAGCCGACGACGGCGACGGAGAGCACGACCGGGGTGAAGAAGATGCCTTGGTAGAAGCGGGTGCCGCGGATGTCGCGGTCGAGCAGGTAGGCGAAGACGATGCCGAGCGCGGTCGGCCCGACGAAGAGGAAGACGAGGAGGACGAGGTTGTTGAGCAGGGCCTGGAAGAAGTTGGTCGAGAAGACGGTGACGATCTGGACGTAGTTCTTCATCCCGACCCAGCGGATGTCGCTGACCCGGATGCCGTTCCAGTCGGTGAACGACAGGAGGATCGAGGCGACGGTCGGGATCCAGACCAGCCCGATGTGGAGCAGGGTCGGGATGCCGAGCATCGCCGCCACGACCCAGCGGTCGCGCCCCTCGAACTGTCGCAGGCCGCCGGTGTCCGACGCGCGCGCGGCTGGCAGGGACGGGGAACCGGTCACGGCTGAGCTTGCCAAGGCACACCCCACGCGACGACGAAGGGAGTGCCCGCCGGCGAGCGCCGGCGGGCACGGCGGGGGATCAGCCGCCGAAGATGGCTTCGGCCTGGCCCTGCATGTCGGAGAGGATCGAGTCGACCTTGCTCGGGTCGGAGATGAAGTCGGCGAACGCCTGCCCGGCGACGTTGGCCGCGAACTCCGGGCTGGTGTCGCGGTCGAGGAACTGGGTGACCGACTCGGCGGCGCCGACCGCCGCCAGCGCCTTCTGCTGCAGCGGGCTGTAGATCGACTTGTCGATGTCCATCGACGCGCCGATGACCGGGTCGCCCTTGGAGAGGTAGACCTTCTGGGCGTCGGCGCTGCCGATCCAGAGGAGGAGCTCCTTGGCGGCGTCGGGGTTCTTCGGCGACTTGGCCATCATCCAGCCGTCGATCGGGGCCTCGATCGTCTTCGTGCCGAACTCGTCGTTCATCGACGGCCACGGGAAGAAGTCGAGGTCCGCCAGCTGGTCGGCCGGGAACTGCTGGCCGACGAAGTTGCCGATCGTCATCATGCCGCACGACTTGTCGACGAGGGCGGCGGCGGCCTCCTCCCACTTGCGGCCGTTCGGGTTGGTCTGGTGGAACGGCAGGAGCTTGGCCCACTCGGCGAAGACGGCCTTCACCTTGTCGTCGGTCCACTTCTCCTTGCCGGCCATCAGGTCGATGTGGAACTGGTAGCCGTTCATCCGGAAGTTGAGCTGGTCGAAGGTGCCCATCGCCGGCCAGCGGCCGTCGTTGCCGAAGGCGAACGGGGTGATCTTCTTGGCCTGCATCTCGGTCGCCAGCGCGGTCAGCTCCTCGTAGGTCGCCGGCGGCTTCCAGCCGTTCTCCTCGAACAGGCTGGTGCGGTGGTGGATGCCCCAGCAGTAGTAGGTGATCGGCACGAGGTAGAGCTTGCCGTCCTGACCGGTCGAGGCCTGCTTGAACCCGGCCGACATCGACTTGTCGAGGCCGGCGGCCCAGACGTCGTCGATCGGGCTGAGCAGACCCTGCGCGGCGAAGTACTGCATCCGGTAGCCGGCGAACCACGGGATCACGTCGTCCGGGTTCTGGAGGTAGGTGGTGATGTTCTCCTGGAAGGTGTTGTGGTCGACCTCGTTCAGCTTGATGGTGACGTTCTTGTTCGGGAAGGCGTCGAGCAGGGCGTGGAGGCCCGCCTTCGGCACGTCGCCCGAGTAGTTCGAGCCGACCGTCAGCTCGCCGCTGGCGGTGCCGATCTTGACTTCGGCCCCGGCCGGCACGGCCCGCAGGCCCGCCCCGAGCGCCGCCGCCCCGGCGGCGGCTTGGAGCAGCCCTCGCCGGCTCAGCGACTGCCCGGCGAGCGACTCGACGGAGAGGGAACGGGGGTTGCGCGTGTTCATGGGCACCTCGTCGTTGGTGTGCCGCCTGCCGCCGTTGGCAGGTCGACCCCGAAGGTCGGCCCATCATAGGTCTCGCCTCCGGAGGCGTCAATTTGTTGCGTCGGTCCGCGCACGAACCGCGGGGAGCGACCGATGCACCGCACGGGTTCGACACCGGTGACGCCGGGCTGGCGGCTGGTGGCTGGCGGCTGGTTTCTGGAGGCTGGTTTCTGGCGGCTGGCGATTGATGGCTGATGGCTGGTGGCTGGCCGGGCCGTGGGGGCGGCCGGGGCGGGCCGCGGCTGCTCGGCGCCGGCCCGTCAGGCGGCGGGCACCGGGAGGGCGTCGCTCTCCGGCGGGTGGCCGAAGACGAGGCGGTAGGTGTCGGTGCCGAAGCTCGTCGGCAGCGGGTCGCCCTCGACCAGCCGGTAGGGGCGCTCCCCGGTCGCGGTGCGGTCGGCCCGGAGGAACGTGACGGGGAACGGCGCGTCGCGTCGCAGCCCGTCGGCGAAGGCGAACTGGTGGGTGACGAAGACGACCTTGACCCGGCTCTCGACCAGCGCGCTGACCACTTGGCGGGCGATGGCCGAGCCCTCCAGCTCGTTGGTGGCGGCGAACGACTCGTTGAACAGGACCAGGCCGTTCGGCGACAGCCGGTCGGCGATGTCGCTCATCCGGGCGAGTTCCTCGTCCAGCTTGCCGCTGCGCAGCGACGCGTCCTCCTCGCGCTTGAAGTGCGTGAAGACGCCGGAGGCGACGTCGGCCCGGAACGAGCGGGCGGCGACGAAGAGGCCGGCCTGCATCATCAGCTGCGCGAGGCCGACGCTGCGCAGGAACGTCGACTTGCCCCCTTGGTTCGCGCCGGTGACGACGACGAGGCGACAGTCGTCGGCGGCCACGTCGTTGCCGACGACCGGCCGCTCGCTGCGCAGCGCGAGGCCGGCGTCGCGGAGGTCCTCGGCGGCGAACCGGGCCACGCCGGGGGGCTCGGGGACCGGCACGCAGAGCGGCACCCCGGCGGCGGCGAGCCGGTCGTGCAGGTTCAGCCCGCCGACGTGGAACGCGAGCTCGTCGCGCAGCCGCGTGAAGAAGCCGAGCACGTGGTCGGCGGAGCGGGCCAGGGCGTCGGCGGTGAGGTTGATGCCGCGGCCCCGCAGGTCGGCCAGCGCCCGGAAGCCGCTCTCGTCCCGGTCCGCGATGCGGAACGAGCAGCCGTCCGCGCTCGCCACGCCGAGCCGCTCCAGCCAGCCTTGGTGCCGCGGGGCGCGGACCACGTAGCCGGTGCCGCGCAGCCCCTGGCCGAGCGTGGCGCTCACCAGCACGCCGCCGCGGAGCCGCAGGTCCTCGAGGTGGCGGTCGACCCGGGCGAAGAAGGCGTCGTCGAGTTCCTGCCGCAGCATCGCGAAGAAGCGGGCGAAGCCGGCGGAGGCGAACCCGGGGCCGTCCTCGTCGGCAATCCGGCGCAACCGTCGGAGGCGGTCGGCGAAGAACGCGAGGACCTCGACGGCGCGGGCGAGGATGGAGTCCGGGGTCTCCCAGAAGGTGCGGTGGATCTGCTTCTCGCCCTCGACCGCCGAGACCGCGGTGGCGTGGAGGGCGCGGACGACGCCCGGCCGGGCGAGGCTGTCGGCCAGCATGGCCTGCCGGTAGCGGATCGTGGCGGGGTCGACCAGCCAGTCCAGCACGACGTGGCGGGCCGTCTGCCGCAGGTGGGCGTCCCCCTGCGCCATGGTGTCGAACAGCAGCGGCAGGCCGAGGTCGAGTTCCAGCGCCTCGGCGTTCGGCGGCAGGGGGCGGTTGAGGTCGAGGTCGCGGTCGGGGAAGAGGAGGAACGCGTTCACGAGGAGACCCTCCTCAGCAGGGTGTCGTGGCCGAGCCCGTACTTGTCGGCGACGACGGCGGCGTAGGCGAGGCCGTTGGCGGGTGCCCGCACGACCCGGAAGGTGCGCGTGGCCGGGTCCGCGGGCTCGACGGTGCTCATCATGCTGACGGTGCTCGGGGTGAGCGAGGCGAGCTCGTCGACGAAGGTGACGTAGACCGCGAGCAGGTCGCGGGCGACCAGCTGGGCCATCACCGCCGAGCCGAGCAGGCGGGCGTCGTTCAGCGCGGTCGAGCCGAACGTCTCGTTCATGACGACGATGCTGTCGCCGGTCGCCACGCGCAGCAGGTCGCGGACGCGGACCAGTTCGTCCTCGAGCTTGCCCCGCAGGGAGCCGAGGTCCTCCTCGCGCTCGAAGTGGGTGAGGACGCGGTCGGGCAGGAAGAGCCGCGCCTCCCGCGCCGGCACCGGCAGGCCGAGGCTCGCCAGCCACGGCAGTTGCCCGAACATCCGGGCGAACGTGGTCTTGCCGCCCTGGTTCGGGCCGGTGACGACGATGACCCGCTCGCGGCCCGCCAGGTCGATGTCGTTGCCGACGATCCGCGGCTCGTCGGTGCCGAGCGACTGGGCCAGCGCGAGGTCGAACCCGCCGCGGACCCGGACCAGCTTCGAAACGGGCGAGACCTCCGGGTAGCAGAACGGCAGGCCGGCGGCGAGGTGCGGGTCGGTGAACTCGAGGTAGGCGAGGTAGAACTGCACCTCCCGGTCGAAGGCGACCACGGTCGCGTCGGGGAAGGCGGCCCAGCGCGCGGCGAAGCTCGTCAGGCGCGCGAACACGGCGGGGAAGAGCCCGGCGACGCAGGCCAGCACCCGCTCCTCGACCGGGTCGAGGTCCGGCGCGGCCGAGAAGGTCGAGCGATGGTCGGTCGTCGCGTTGCTGGCGAGGCGGGCGAAGGTCTGCTCGACCTCGGCGGTGTAGTCGGCGTCGTCGGCCAGCGGGCTGACCGTGACCCGGCTCTCCTTGATGTGGACGCAGTAGGCGACCGCGCCGAGGTCCGCGATCAGTTCGGCTCGCTCCTTGGCGAGCGCCGCGAACGTCGCGGAGCCGACGTAGCCGGCGACGAAGCCCCGCAGGCCGCGCAGACCGCGGCTGGCGAGCGGCAGCGGCGCGAGGTCGTCGGCGAAGCGGGCGACGGTCGCGCAGTAGACGTCCGCGGCGTCGAGGAACCAGCGGTCGCGTTGCCGCGGGTTGCGCAATTTCCCGGCTTGGGCGGCCTGCTTGCGCATGCCGGCCATGCCGTCGCAGAAGCGCCGCACCGCGTCGCGCACCTCGGGCCGCTCGAGGTCGGCGAACACCTCGTGTCGGTACCGGATGGTGTCGACGTCGCGCAGCGGGGCGGAGAAGAACGGCCGCAGGTCGAAGAACTCGCGCCCGCGCAGCACCCCGTCGACGATCTGGTCGAGGTGCAGGTCGGCGACCGTGTCGGCCGCCTCGGCCGGCGCGGGAGTGACGTCCGGACGGTCGAAGAGGATGCCGTGGTACGGAACGCCCTCGTCCGGTGGCTCTGACCCGCGTCCGCCCGCGCCGTCGACGTTCGGGCGGGATCCGGCGGTCGGGCGCTGGCCGTGGAACGGTCGTGACGGTCCCGTCGTGTCGGCGGGGCGGGCCGGGGTGGCCGGAGCGGTGGCTGCGGACCGGTGGCGACGGGGCCGGGGCGGCTCGGGCGGGCGGTCTGCCGCGGGCGTGGCCGTGGCTCGCCGCGGCGGGCGCACCGGAGCAGACCGGCCGGGGCTGCGAGGCGGCTTCGTCGGCTTGCCTCCCGGTTGCTCGGCGGCGGCGTCCTTGTCGGGCGGCCCTGCGAAGGCCTGCGGCCGTGGTTGAGCGGCGTGCCGATCGCTGGCCGCTGCCTGGGAAGGGGAGGTCCCCGTCGGGAGGCGGGCACGCAGCGACAGGCCGGAGGCCCGGGAGAGGGCTTGACCCTTCCCTCGCTCGACGAGTCTCCCTCGCCCGCCGCGGGCAGGGGGGCTGGGGAGCGGGGACGGTCCGATTGATTTCGGCTGCGCCGTGCGGAGACCGCCCCCGGCCGGGTGCCTCCCCTTGTCAACTGCGGCTGCGGGAGCGGTTCGGGCCAAGTCGGCCGCGCCCATGAGCACCTCCTGCGGACCGATGCGCCTTGCGGCGTTCGTGGGCGGTGCGTCGGGGGCGGCAGGAGGAACGACGAAGGCTTCCACCTGCGGGGCGCACGGCCCGGTCGGTAGAAGCCATCAGCCGGTGAATCGGCATTGGGCGAGCCTCATCGCCGGGAGTCGCCGGTTCGTCAGGGCAATGGCTGTGCCCGGCCGAGGCGGCGCTTCCCGGGCCGGAGTATCCAAGACGGCCCGCCAGCGTCAAGTGGTCGGCGGTAGCGGGCGCGACCGGACCGTCGGGGCCGATGGCTGCCGCGGCGCGCCCCGTCGGTCGCCGCGACTCAGAGGGCGTGGGCGGCGACGATGCCGAGCAGCACCGCGGCCAGGCCGCCGACGAGGCTCGCGGCGGCGTAGGCGACGGCGGTCAGCACCTGCCCCTGCTGGATCAGGTGGACGATGTCGTAGCTGAAGGTCGAGAAGGTGGTCAGCGCGCCGAGGACGCCGGTGGCGAGGAAGAGGCGCGTCGTCGAGGAGCCGACGAAGCGCTCGGTGACCAAGGTCAGGTAGAAGCCGATGACGAAGCTGCCGGCGAGGTTGACGGCCAGCGTCCCCCACGGGAAGCCGGTGCCCCACGCCGCCGCCCAGAGGCCGACCGCGTAGCGGGCGGAGCCGCCGACCACCGCGCCGGCGCTGATCGCCACCACCGGCCGCAGCCGTTCCCGCCAGTGCGGCTCCGGGGGCTCGGGCAGGTCGGACGGGGCGACGGCCAGCTCGGCCTCGGCGATCGCCTCGGCCTCGGTCGGGAGGTCGAGCACCTCCTGGAGGTCGGTCACCGGACCCACCCCGCGAGCGCGACGCCGATCGCCGCGGCCGCGACGCCGAGGCACGCGCTCCCCAGCCAGTTGGCGAGGGTCGGCAGGAGGGAGCCGCGGCGGAGCAGCGCCGCCGTCTCCCAGGCGAAGGTCGAGAAGGTGGTGTAGCCGCCGAGGAACCCGGTGGCGACCAGCAGACGGGCCTCGGGGTCGATGCCGGCCTGCGAGGTCAGCGTGGCGAGGACGAAGCCGATGGCGAAGCTGCCGGAGACGTTGACGATCAGGGTGCCGTAGGGGAAGTCGACGCCGAAACGGTTTGCGGCCCGGTTCGAGACCCAGTAGCGGGCGTTCGCCCCGAGCACCGCGCCGACGGCGACGAGCAGGAACGGAGCCACGGCACTCCTCGGAGCCGGCCGCACGAAAAAGGCCTCCACCGGCTGCGGTCGCAGCGGTAGAAGCCATCAGCCGGCGCACCGGCGGGCCGCGCGGACGGCCTGCGAGCCTCATCGCAGCGTCGGGCGCACACTGCGCCCGACGCGCGACGATTCTACCGACGCGGCTCGGGGGTCGCAACCCGGTGGCCCGGGACGATGCTCCGCGCGCCACGCGCCACGCCCGGCACGCGAACGCCCCGGGCGGGAGGACGGCGGGCTAGACCGGGTCGGCGCAGGCGACCATCAGGCAGGCCGCGCCCGGCGGCGTGCAGATGCCGCAGCTCGCGTTGCAGCAGTGCTGGTCGGGCGGGCAGACCGTCTTGCCGCACACCTCCCCCTTCGGCACGCAGGCGATTTCGGGGCAGGCCCCCCCGCGCGCCGAGCAGATGCCGCAGCGTGGGTCGCAGCAGACGGTGCCGGGCTTGCAGACGGTGTCGCCGCACGGCTCGCCCGGCGGCACGCAGGCGATCGCGGGGCAAGCCCCGCCGCGCGAAGAGCAGATGCCGCAGCTCGGGTCGCAGCAGAAGGTGCCGGGCTCGCAGGTGTTCTTGCCGCACGGCTCGCCCGTCGGCGGGCAGGCTTGCTGGGTGCAGGCCGAGCCGCGCGGCGCGCAGATGCTGCAACTGGCGTTGCAGCAGTACTCGCCTTCGCCGCACACCTTGGTGCCACAGCGCTCGGGGGGGTCGGGGGGGCAGACGCCGTCGGTCGGGCAGACCCTGCCATGGGGCGCGCAGGAGCCGCAGCTCGGGTTGCAGCAGTACTCCCCGGGCGGGCAGACCGACTTGCCGCACGGCTGCGGCGCGCACTTCACGTTGCGGCACGGCACCTCGGGCGGCAGGCAGATGCCGCCGCAGCGCTTGCAGCAACGGGTGCCCGGGCGACAGCGGATGCGGGCGCAGGGGTTCTCCTTCGGCACGCAGACGCCGCCGCAGTCCGCGCCGCCCTTGGTCGGGTCGCAGCCGTCGTTCGGGTCGTCGACGCAGTCGAACCCCTTCGGGCACTCGATGCCGGCGATGCCGCCGCAGAAGCGCCCCGCCGGGTTCGAGACGCTGCCGACGTCGCCCCGGTCCCGCTTGCTGCGCTTGCGGCGGCGGCGGGCCTCGGCGGTCGCGGCGGGCGCGGCGATGGCCGCCGCCACAGCCGCGGCGAGCCGGCCGACGCTTCGGCGGTCGGCCCGCTGGGAGCCGATCCGGGCGAGTCGGTCGATCAGGTTGGAGTCGAAGTCGGCCACGGCGCACCTTCTGTCTGGCGAGGCGTCAAGGCGTCGGGCGGAGAGGTCGAGCCGCCGTCTCGATGTCCGATTCTAGCAGCCGAGTTGTGCGGTAGTCATGCCCGAGCGAGGCGTTCGGGACCACGATCGGCAAAGCGGACCTTGCCGGTGACGGTGATCAGGCCCGGGGGGAGCCCAGCGGCCTGCGGGACACGGCGGATGAGACGACGGTCCACACCGGCCGCGCACGGTCGGCCCGGCCCCGTCGCCTCCGCGGTCGAAGGGCGGGTCGGGGGAACGGCGTCTGCGGTGGCGGAACTGTCCGCGGGTCGCCATTGGCGACCTCGCGAGGTGGTCGCCGCGACGGAGGACCGACATGGACAGCGTGCCGATGGAAGGGCGTGGGGTGCGGGTCCGGGCCTACTTCGGGGAGGGCGACCGCCAGCACGGGCACCCCCTGTGGAGCGTGCTGCTCGAGTTCCTCCGGCACGAGCACGTCGCCGGGGCGACGGTGACGCGGGGGATCGCCGGCTACGGCGCGAACAGCAAGATCCACGCGGCCTCGATCGTCGACCTCTCCTCCGACCTGCCGCTCGTGCTGGAGTGGGTCGACCGGGAGGAGACCGTGCAGCGCCTGATGCCCCGGTTCGAGGCGATGCTGCAAGGCGGGCTGATCACCACCGACCCGGTGACGATCATCCGCTACCAGCCGCACGACGCCGGCTAGCGGGCGCCGCCGCACGGCCGTCGCGCCGCGACGCGGGCGCGCACCGGCCCGACCGAGCGGAACGCCCTGCCCGACTCGCCGACACCAGCCGTCGCTGAGACGTCGTCCGTCCGGCGGTCCGCATGGCGCAATCACCCCGGCGCGACCGATGCGAGACGACCAGACGCCGCGCCACGGGCTTTCGCGCGGCCTCGAGGAGGTCGGCGGGACCGAACGTCGACGCTGGACGACGTCCCACGGCGATCGGATGGCTGGCGGTCGGCGAGCCTACTCTTCCGGGGCGCAGACAATCATCGGGCACGCGCCGCCCCGCGGCGCGCAGATGCCGCAGCTCGGGTTGCAGCAAACCTGGTTCGGCGGGCAGGTGCGGTAGCCGCACGGCTCGCCCTCCGGCGGGCAGGCTCGGGCGGTGCAGGCCCCGCCGATCGGCGCGCACTCGCTGCAGCTCGGGTTGCAGCAGTACTCGTTTTCGCCGCAGACCCGGTTCCCGCACGGCTTGCCCGGGTCGGGGTCGCACAGCTCGTCGCGGCAGCGCTTGCCGATCGGCGCGCACTGGCTGCACCGTTCGCTGCAGCAGTACTCACCCGGCCCGCAGACTGCTTTGCCGCACGGCTGCGGCGCGCACTTCACGTTGCGGCACGGCACCTTGACCGGCAGGCAGATGCCGCCGCAGCGCGGGCAGCAGTAGGTGCCGGAGGCGCAGCGGATGTGCCGGCACGGGTTCTCCTGCTTGCGGACGCAGATGCCGCCGCAGTCGGCCTCGCCGTGGTCGGGGTCGCAGTCGTCCCGCGGGTCGTCGACGCAGACGAACCCGCCCGGGCACTCGCTGCCGGCGATGCCGCCGCAGAAGCGCAGTCCCGGGTTCGGGCCGCTGGTGCCACCCCGGCCGCGCTTGCCGCGCTTGCCGCGGGCGGTGGTGGCGGCGGGCGCGGCGATCGCGGCGGCGACGGCGGCGGTGAACCAGCCGGCGCGCCGGCGGTCGGTGCGGCGCGAGCTGAGGCGGGCGAGACGGTCGATCAGGCTGGACTCGAAGTCGGCCACGGCACGCCCTCCCTCTGGCGAGGCGGCAGGACCCCCGGCGGAGGCATCGAGCCGTCTGCTCGGTGCCCGATTCTAGCACCCGGGGATGCGGCGGTGATGCACGACGCGGTTGCGCGTGCGGCTGGCGGCTGATGGCTGATGGCTGGCGGCTGGCGGCGAGCCGCGCGGCGACGGCAAACGGAGCGGCCGGGACCGGCGCGCAGTGGTGCGCTGGTGTGACCCGGGTGGGGAGGGCGGCAAAGGCGGACGAATGCCGGGGGCGGCGGAGCGTTCGGGGTGCCGCCGAAACCGTGCCAATGCTGCGGGGCAGCGGACCCGCGGCGGTTCCCGTCGGGAAGGGAACGCCCCCGTGTCGCGCGGTGAACCGGGATGGGCGACGGATAGAATGGTGGCCGAGGACGCGAGGTTGCGGCGGGGCGGGCGACACGGTCCTCGTGGCAACGCGGGCGATCGCCCCGGGCCGCGGCGCGAGCCACCACCGGGGACGTCCGGCGCTACCGGCCCCGGCGTTGGCGTCAGGCGAGCGCCGCCGTGCGACGCGCGGACGGCGGGGCCGATGCAGACCGCGAGGAACACCGGGAACGTGCCATGTCTCCCTCCTCCGACGCCGACCGATCCGCCGACGATTCGGACCGCCGCGACCTCTCGGCCGTCGATGCGCACTACAGCCGGGCGGGTCTGGGCGAGACCGTCCGCGGGGCCTTGGCCGCCGCCGGCATGGGCGAGGGGAGGCTGACGCCGGGGGAATTGGCCCCGCTCGACCAGTTCCACCTCGGGGGCGTGGCGGCGACCCGCGCGCTCGCCCGCCTGGCCGGCGTGGGGCCGGGCGACGCGGTGCTCGACGTCGGGGGCGGCTTGGGCGGCCCGGCGCGCCTGCTCGCCGACGAGTTCGGCTGCGCGGTCGTGGTGGTGGACCCGGCCGACGCCTACGTCCGGGTCGGCGCTTGGCTGACGACGCGGGCGGGCCTCGACGGGCGGGTCGCCTTCGTCCACGGCAGCGGCACCGTCCTGCCGTTCGCCGACGCGTGCTTCGACGTGGTCTGGACCCAGCACAGCGGGATGAACATCGACGACAAGGAGCGCCTCTACCGCGAGGTCCGGCGGGTCTTGCGGCCGGGCGGGCGGCTGGCGACGGAGGAGCTGACGACCGGGCGCCGGATCCCGCTGCGCTTCCCGGTGCCGTTCGCGGCCGACCAGTCGCTCAGTTTCCTGAAGCCGCCGGCGGCGATGCGGGAGGTGCTCGCCAGGGTCGGGTTCCGCGAGCTGGCGTGGGAGGACGTCACCGCGGCCACCCTCGACCGGATCAGCGCGCCGCCGCCCCGGCTCGTCGCGCCGTGCCCGCTCGGCGTCCACCTCCTGCTCGGGCCGGACGCGACGGCCTCGCTGAACAACCTGGTCTGCAATCTGGAGGAGGGCCGGCTCGTCGTCGTCCGAGCGGTGCTGGCCCGCGACTGAGACGCGCCCGCGGCGGGCCTCCGGGATTCGTTGCCTCGCAACGCGGGCCGCGGAGGCTCGGCCGCGCCGGGCGACGGTCGTCACAGACGGAAGCCGAGGACGGCGGTATCTGGCGGGGGGCTCCTCTCACACCATGACCGTGTGAGAAACCGGCATCAACCGGGCCGGCAGCGACCCCAACCGGGCCGGACGGACGGGATCCGCCCTGATCCGACGACCCGCCGGGCCCCCGCGCGGAGGTCCGGTGGCCCCGCCGAGCCGGCCGGGTGGCGATCGGGAGGGGGCACCGGCCGACGGCGGCGGCCGGTGCGGCCCGTTCGGGACCCGGTTGCGACGGCAGAAATCTTGGGGGGACGCGAACGGTCATGTTGTGGGCGGGGACCCCCAAGGGGAAGGCATCCGCCATGGCGCGGCCACGCCGGGGCGACCCGAGGGGTTGGGGGAAGGGGGGGCCTCCCCGGCGACCGGTCGCACCCTCGCTCGTCGCGCCGGGGGACACGGCCCGGCGCGGGTTGCCGCTTGAACGGATGCGTTGCGCCTCGTCGCCTTGGTGTCCGCGCCACGGCGGCGCGCGGTCGGGTTCGTCCGTCGTCGCTGGAAGCTGCGGTCGCGGGTGCTTGGCGACCGGCTCAGGTTGTGCGCCCGGCGGCGCTGGCCGGAAGTTCGGCCCGCCCGGACCGACCGTCTCTGCCTCGTTCACCATCCCACCCCGCTCGGAGCCGGGCGCGCCCGATGCTTCGTTGTCGGCCGGCTGCCTCTTGTCTCTGACCGGCAGGCAGCGGGTAGGGCAGGTCGCGCCGAGCGCGCGCCGGCGGGCGCGCCAGCCTCGTGGTGGCGTCGGAGGCGGCGCGGACTCGCGGCAGCGGGCCGGCACCGGGACGCTGACGGCGCGGCGTGTCGTAGAGTGCGGCACGGGGCCGGTCGCCGCGACCGGTGCCTTGGGTGGCGGGCACGTTGGGGGGAGCGGGGTGGCAGACGAAACGACCATCGGGGGAACGGAAGGGGTCCGCATCGCCAACCTTGCCGACCACCTCGACGCCGTCGACGCGATCGCCCGTTGGCACTGGGAGGAGTGGGGCGAGGAGGTCGCCATGGGGCCGCCCGCGGCGTGGGCCGAGCGCCTGCGCCGGTACGCCAACCGGGCGGCGATCCCGATGACCTTCGTCGCCCTCGCCCCCGACGGCACGCTGGTCGGCTCGGCGTCCCTGACCGCGGAGGACCTCGCCAGCCGGCCCGACCTGTCGCCGTGGCTCTCCAGTGTCTACGTCGCGCCGGAGTGGCGCGGCCGGGGCGTGGGCAGCGCCCTCGCCCGCCACGTGGTGGCCCGGGCGGCGGCGTTGGGCGTGCCCCGCCTCCACCTCTGCACGGAGCACTCCCGCTCGCTCTACGAGCGCCTCGGCTGGCGGGTGGTCGCCCCGGACCACCGCCGCGGCCACGACCTCGTCGTGATGGCGATCGAGACCGGCGGCATCGCGTGAGGGGGCGGCACGCGCCGCCGCAGGGGCCGGGTCGGACGGAAGGGGGAGGAGCATGACGGACAAGCTACGGGTTGGCGTGGTCGGGTTGGGCCTCTGGGGCCAGAACCATCCGCTCGTCTACGCGGACTACCACCGCTGCGAGCTCGCGGTCGTCTGCGACCTCGACGAGGACCGGGCCCGGTCCTTCGGCGAGAGGTACGGGTGCGACTGGACGATCGACGTCGGGGAACTCGCGGCGAGCGACGTGACGGCGTTCAGCGTGGCCACGCCGGACCACGCGCACTTCGCGCCGGCGATGACCTTGCTGCGAGCCGGCAAGCACGTCCTGATCGAGAAGCCGATGACCACGGACGTCGGGGAGGCGAAGGCGCTCGCCCGCGCCGCGCGCGAGTCGGGCGCGCTGGGGATGGTCGACTTCCACCTGCGGTGGAGCCCGCAGTACCTGACGGTCAAGGCCATGGCGGAGGCGGGCGAGCTCGGCGAGGCGGTGATGGGCTACATCCGCCTGAGCGACGCGATCCAGGTCGCGCAGAACTGGCTGTCGTGGGCGGGGCGGTCGGGGCCGCAGTGGTTCCTGTTCCCGCACACGATGGACCTCATGCGGTGGATCCTCGACGCCGACCCGGTCGACGTCTACGCGGTCGGCCGCAAGGGGCTCCTCGCCTCGCAGGGCGTCGACACGTGGGACGCGATCCAGGCGCTGGTGCGGTTCCCCGCGAGTTTCGTCACCTTCGAGACGTCGTGGATCGTCCCGGACTCGTCGCCGAGCGTGATCGACTGCCACATGAGCCTGTACGGAACGGCGGGGAAGGTCGAGTACGACCAGGACTACGCGGGGCTGGAGATCGCCACCGACCGCTACTCGTACCCGTGGATGCCGGTCGGGCAGCGCAACCGGTACGGCAAGCTCGACAGTTTCCTCTACGAGCCGATGCGCCACTTCGTCGACTGCGTCATCGAGGGCCGGCCGCCGACCTGCAGCCTCGAGGACGGCGTGGTCAACACGGCGATGATCGCGGCGACCATGCGGTCGGTCGAGACCGGGCAGCGGGTGTCGATCGCCGACCTGCTGGCGGACGACGGGCCGGGGAGCGGCTCGCGCGAGTAGTGTGGCGATGGGCAGTCCGCGGTGCAGTAGCGGCGCGGCGACCGCCAACAGAACGGCCGTGGCGGTGAGGCCACGGCCGGTGGGGTTGCCCGTCTCGCGGGCGGTCAACGGGCAACTTG
>JBDHWC010000027.1:0-28368 GCA_039809985.1 Thermomicrobiales bacterium
TGGAGGTCACCTTCCATGCCTTGCTCACCTTGGCCTGCATTCTCCTCTGGCTGTGACTTTGCAGACACGCCCTAGCCGCCCGATTGGGCGGGTTCCGCGCCGGGCAGCGCGAAGCGATACACTCCCCCGGAAGCGTCAGGGGCACGTCACCGAGGAGGATCCGGTCGGGATGAGCGTTCGCGAGCACGAGCACATCGGCAACAGCCGACGCGAGGGAACCCACGGCACGCCGGACACGCTGCCGGCCAACCAGGCGTGGCACTTCGCGCTCAAGGGCTCGCCCCGCCACTACGACGACGTCCGGAACATCATCAACGGCTCGAACGAGGCGATCGTCTACTTCGGTGAGGCGCTCACCTACGAGCGCGGCGCGGCGGTCGCGATCTGGCGGATCCACGCCCGTGGCCTCGGCTGGCTGAAGCCGCTGTACGACTGGTGGGCCGAGCAGGAGCGGATCGAGCCGATCGAGACCACCTTCCACCTCTACTTCCCGTCCGACAACAAGTACTCGGTGCTCGACCTCCGCAACTCGACGCCGAACGAGGTCGCCTGGCAGATCCGGAGCCGCGCCCCGATCGTCGAGCGCTGACCCGACGCCCGACGCCTGACGAGACAGCGCCCCGGCCGTCCGGCCGGGGCGCTGCGTCTTCCTGTTGCCGAGCCTGGGGTCAGTCCCCGGCGGCCTTCTCCGCCACCCGATCGTCGATCCCCTCAGACGACGCGGGCACCGGCAGAACGACCACCGGAATCCGCTCTGGGTGCACTTTCCAGCAATCCGTCACAAGGTCCGTGGCCCGGCAGCGGGCCGCATCCGGCTCTCCGTGCAAGGCCCAGCCGAGCGAGCAACGCATGTCGGGGATCTTGCCCTCCAGTTCCCGAGCCATGCGCATCCGCGTCAGCATCGGACACCCAAAGCGCCCCGGCTCCGCCGGTTCCTCCTCGATCTCGAGAAGGCGGCGTCGCTCGCGGCTCATTCCTACACCCCTCTCGCGGCCATCCTCCTCCCGGTCTCAACTCGGACCGGGGTCTCGTTCGCCAGTTCCCGATGCCGGCCCGGTGGCGCCCACCGGCGCGACGGAATGCGTTCTGCACGTGGCGCACGTGACAGGACCGAAGCCCTGACCGTCCCCGGAGTGTCGAACCGAACCCGCCTCGGGGATGCGTTGAGTCTAGCAGAGGGACGCCCCGAACGCTCCCGCCGGCCCGTCAGTCGCTGACCAACTGCCGGAGCACGAACAGCGCGTTCGCCGGCCGTTCGGCGATACGGCGGGTGAAGTAGGGGTACCACTCGGTGCCGAACGGGACGTACACCCGCATTCGCCACCCCTCGTCCACCAGCGCAAGCTGTGCCGCGCGGCGCACGCCGTAGAGCATCTGGAACTCGAAGTCGTCGCGGCCGCGACCGGCCCGCACCGCGTAGGTCTGCGTCGCCAGAACCAAGGCGGGGTCGTGGGTCGCGATCGCCGGGTACGTCGCGTGGTCGAGCAGGTGCTCCATGATCCGGGCGAACGCGGCGTCGATCTCGTCGCGCCGCTGCAGGGCCACCGTCGGCGGCTCCGCGTACGCGCCCTTCACCAGCCGCAGGCGCATGCTGCGGGCGGCGAGCCGGCGCGCGTCGTCGACGGAACGGTGCAGATAGGCCTGGACCACCGTCCCCACTTCGTCCGGGAACCGCTCGTGCACCCGCTCGACAAGCTCGATGGTCGCCGCCGTGTGGGCCGAGCTTTCCATGTCGACGCGCACGAACCCGGAGACCTGCCGCGCCGCCTCGAGCACGGAAACCAGATTCGCCTCGGCCAGGTCGGACCCGAGATCGAGTCCGAGCATCGTCAGCTTGACGGAGATGTTCGGCTCCAACCCGGCCTCCGCCAGCCGACCTAGCATCTTCTGGTAGGCGGCGCTTGCCGCCGCCGCCCCGGCGACGCTCCGCTCGTCCTCGCCAAGCTGGTCGAGCGTGGTGGTCATCCCTTGGCCGGCGATGACGGTTGCCGCCCGCACCGCGTCGTCGAGCGTCTCGCCGGCGACGAAGCGGTCGACCAACGCTCTCAGTCGCCCGTTGTCGCGGGCGAACGACTCCACGCTTTGCCGGTCGGCGACAGTCAGCACACCCCGACGGAGCCAGCGGTCCACGAACAACCTCCTCTCGCCGGCCGTCGCGACGGCGGCGCGCCACCCGTCTGGCGGCAGTGTCAGCCAAACACGGATCGGGGTCGCTGCTGCGCCAGCAGAACGGCCACCGCGAACGCCGAGAGCACGCCGAAGGCGACGAACGGCGCGCCGAGCCCCGCCTCGTCGGCGAGCCAGCCGGCGAAGGCCGGACCGATGACGATCCCGACATCACTCGACAGGCGAACCATGCCGACCGCCCGACCGCCCCCGCCACCCATCCGCAGGAGCAAGTCGCCGGCCGCGCTGTTCGCCGAGATCTCGCCGACCGCGTAGAGCGCCATCGGTGCCAGCAGCCACCACACGGTCGGCGCGGCGCCGACGAGCAGCAGCCCGACCGCGGTGATCCCAAGGCCCGCGGTCAGCACCGGCTTCGGGCCGAGGTGCCGGATGGCGCGGCCCGCCGGAAACGCCGCCGCCAAGTGGATCGCGTTCAGGATCAGCAGCAGCAGGCCGACTTGGTTGGCGTCGGAGCCGAAACGGCCGGCGGCGTAGAGCGGCAGGCCGACCACCCAGATCGCGTAGTTGCCGTAGACCAGCAGGTTGGCGGCGAGCGGCGTCAGGAGTTGGCGCACCGGCACGGCCGCGTCCTGCCGATCGCCGCCTTCGGTCCGGTGGACCGCCCGCGTCCCCGCGGTCGGCCTCGACAGAGCCGCGGCGACCAGCATCGCCGCCGCCAGCATCGCCGTCAGCCAGAACGGGGCGCGCCATCCGATCGCGGTCGTCAGGATGCCCCCGGCCGCCAAGCCGGCCGCCGACCCGAACCCCGCCGCGACGTTGAACGCCGTCATCGCCGAGCCGCCGCCGGGAAGCGCGCGCAGCACCGAGAGCAAGCCCGCGCTGACGAGCAGGGCGACCCCCGCGCCTTGCAGCATCCGGGCCGGCAGCAAGGTGGACAAGCCGAAAGCCAGCGCCACCAGCACCGACCCGGCCAGCAGGATGGCCGCGCCCCCGGCCGCGGTCCAGCGGGGGCCGATCCGGTCGATCAGGTAGGCGGCCGGCAAGGTGGCGAGCAGCCGGCCGCCGAAGAAGAGCGACATCACGAGGCCGGCCGCGGTCGCCGTCAGCGCGAGGTCGTCGCGCAGCACCGGCAGCGTCGGCGAGACGATGTCGACGCACCAGTAGGTGAGGCCGAGCAGGCCAAGCGTGACCGGCAGCGGCAGCGCCGGCGCGGCGATCGCGCCGGGTGGCGGCGGCGCGGGCTCCTCGATCACCGGCTCGTCGATCACGTCGCTGTCGAGCACGTCTCCCCTGTCCGCCGCGTGACGCGCGCTGCGTTGGTGGTTGTCGGCATCATCGCCGTTCCCCCGTCGTTCGGCACGCCGGGTCGCGGCCTCCCGTATTCTTCGCCCGGACCACGCGGCCGGAGGCGCGCCAACCGATGGACGACCTGCAACCGAACCGGGCGGACGACCGCCGTCCCCGCGTGCCCGCCACCGGTTTCCCCGTCGCCACCGTCGTCCGCGACGCTCTCTACGACCGGGTGCCGGTCGCGGCCCCGGAACTCGCGCTGATGTCGACGGCGGCGTACCAGCGACTCGACCGCATCCAGCAGCTCGGCTTCGTGTCGCGGGTCTGGCCCGGGGCGAAGCACTCGCGCGCCGACCATTCGCTCGGCGTGCTCCACCTCGCCCGGCAGGCGGTCGCCCACCTGCGGGCAAGCCCGGCCGGGGCGGCCATCTCCGACAACGACGCCCGCACCGTTGCCGCCGCCGCATTGCTGCACGACATCGGGCACTACCCCTTCTCGCACGCGATCGAGGAACTGGGTCCGCCGGTGGTGCCGCACGAGGAGGTCGGCCGGACGCTGATCGTCGGCCCGGAGATCGCGCCGATCCTCGAGGCCGAGTGGGGCGTCGACCCGGAACGGGTCGGCGCGCTGGTCGCGCCGCGCGGCCGAGACCTGCCGGAGCACGACCGCCTGCTGCGGGGAGTCCTCTCAGGCGCGCTCGACATGGACAAGCTCGACTACCTGCCGCGCGACGCCCACGCCTGCAACGTCCCCTACGGCGGCGTCGACTCCGCCCGCCTGATCGACGCGCTGCGGATCGAGGAGGTGCCCGCCGCGGGTTCGGACCAACCCCGACGTCGCGTCGTCATCGGGGCCAAGGGCGTCAGTCCGCTCCACTCGCTGATCAACGCTCGGCAGGAGATGTTCGACAATGTCTACTGGCACCACACCAACCGGGCCTGCATGGCGATGCTGCTGCGCGCGGCGCAGGAGGCGATCCTCGCCAACGCGGTTGACCCCGCGCGGCTCTGGCAACTCGACGACCGCTCGCTGCTCGCGCTCCTCGGCAGCGAGGCGATGCCGGAGACGACCCGGCGCCTCACCGCAGGCCTCTGGGAGCGGCGAATCCACAAGCGGTCCGTCGAGTTCAGCAACCGGGCGGTGGAGTTGTACGGCCGACTCGGCAACCTCTGGTTCGACCCGGCGGCCCGGCGAGCGGTCGAGGACCGGCTCGCCGACGGTCTGTCCGGCATCACCGGCGTCGCCGTGCCGCCCGGCGCGATCCTGATCGACATCCCGAAGCCGGAGAAATGGCGAACCGACGTCGTGGTCTGCTTCGACGAGCCGCCTGTCGGCTTCACCAGACTGATGTCATGGAAGGACGTCGTGGGCCTCGCCGACGACGACTTCAAGCGCTACGAGGAGCACCGTCGCCTGATTCGCCTCGTCGCCGAGGAACCGCACGCCGCGGCCCTCCGCGAGCATTGGCCGAACCTCCTGATGCCGCTGCTGGGCGGGGTCTTCTAGCCGCCGGGCGAGAGCGCAACCGGCTCGGCCCCGCCCGCCCTGCCGTGGGCGCACGACCCGGGGCCGACCCCCGCCGGGCACCCCCGCTCCCGTCTGCTACGCTGCCCCGGTGACCGACGACGCCGCGCCCGCAACCATCGCCGACGCCAACGGCCCAGAGAACGACGGCGGTTCCTCCGTCGCCCTCTGGGCCGGGCTGCTGGTCGGGGTCGCCCTCCTCGCCGCGCTCTGCGTCGTGCTGGCGCTGGTCGGCTGGCGTGTCGGGCCGGCCCCGGCGGTCTGAGCCGGCGCCGGCTCAGACCGGGGCGCTGTCCTTCGGGTCGTAGCCGATCAGTTCCCGTGCGTGCGACAGGTCCCAGAACTGGCGCGGGTTGTCCGAGATGCCGTAGACGACGGCCCACGTGGCGTCGGTGTCGATCCCGGCCGCGATCAGCTCGCAGCAGTCGCGGCGACTCAGCCACGTCGAGCGGAGCCGCTTCCGCCGCTCCTCCATCGTCAGCCGCTCCAGCGGCTCCGGCACCTTGCCGTAGACCTCCGGCGCGTCGGGCCGGTCGTCCTCGCGCACGGTCCCGATCCGCAGGTTGACGAAGGCCATCCCGTAGTTGTCGTGGTAGTAGCGGCCGAGCGCCTCGGCGAAGACCTTCGCCACGCCGTAGTACGAGTCGGGCCGCAACTCCGCCGTCTGGTCGTAGACGCGAGGGTCGTCGAGCTCGTAGAGCGAGGGAGCGCCGTCCAGTTCGTACATCCCGATCGTGTGGTTGGACGAGGCGAAGACGACCCGCTTGACCCCCGCCCGGCGCGCCGCCTCGTAGACGTTGTAGGTGCCGACGATGTTGTTCTGGAGTATCTCGTCCCACGGCGTCGCCACGTCTGCCGACGACGCCAGGTGGACGACCGTGTCGATCCCCTCGAACGCCGGCTGGATCCCCTCGAGGTCCGTGGTGTCGGCGACGTGGCTCGGGAAGTCGACCGGCCGCCGCGTCAGGGCGCTGAGCTCGTACCGGTCGCCGAGAAACTCCCGCACCGCGCGACCGATGACGCCGTTCGCGCCGGTCACCAGCACCTTTCGCTTGCCGTCCTGCCCGGTCATCCGCTCCCCTCGTTTCGCCCGCTCTCTTCGACGGGACTCGGCGGTCACGCGCCGCCTGTGACACGATACACGCCGCCGTTGAGATCGGTCAGGTAGAGCTCGCCCGCGGCATCCTCCCCGAACGAGCTGACGTTCAGCCCGGTCTCCAGCGGCTGGCTCGTCACCCACGCGCCGTCGGGGCCCTCGCCGAGCCCCCAGAGCAGGCCCGAGCAGTAGTCGGCGAAGAGGTAGACGCCTTGCAGCGCCGGCACCGCCGCACCGCGGTAGACGTAGCCTCCGGTCACCGAGCAGCCGAAGTCGTGCGTGTAGGTCGCCACCGGCATCAGCATCCCCTCGGTCGAGCACGGGCTCGCCGCGTAGCAGTCGTTCCCCTCGAGCACGTTCCAGCCGAGGTTCTCGCCGCCCGCGCCCGCCGGCACGAGGTCGATCTCCTCGACCCAGTTCTGGCCGACATCGCCGATCCAGAGGTCGCCGGTCTGCCGGTCGAAGGAGAAGCGCCACGGGTTGCGCAGCCCGGAGAGCCACACTTCGGGTCGCCCGTTCGCGCCGTCGGCGAACGGGTTGTCGGGCGGGATCGCGTACGGCAGGCCATCCTGGGTCTGGTGGACGTCGATCCTGAGGATCTTGCCGAGCAGCGCGTGCGAGTTCTGGCCGTTTCCCTGCGGGTCGCCTTGGCTGCCACCGTCGCCAAACCCGGCGTAGAGGTAGCCGTCCGGGCCGAACATCACGAGTCCGCCGTTGTGGTTCGGGTACGGGTCGGGAACGGCCAGCAGCACCTCCCCCGAGTTCGGGTCGGCCCGGTCCGGGTCGTCGGCCGACACCCGGTAACGGGCGACGGTGTTGTCCCCGGACCCCTCGCCGCTGTTCGCCGTGTAGCCGACGTAGAACTCCCCGTTCTGCGCGTAGCCGGGGTCGAACGCCATGCTGAGCAGGCCCTGCTCGTTGCCGCGGGCCGTGACCACGCCAGTCAGGTCGAGGAACGGATCCGGCAGCAGCGCGCCGTCCCTGAGGATCCGGATCCGCCCCGGCTGCTCGACCACGAAGAGGCGGCCGCTGCCGTCGCCGGGGTCCGCGACGAACACCGGCCGGTCCAGCCCGGACGCCACTGGCTGCAACCCGACGTGGAAGGTCGCCGGGTCGAACGGTGGCGCGCTCGTCTGCCGCGCCGACCCCGCTGGCACCCCGAGCGCCGCCAACAGCACGAGAGCGCCGACCGTCGCCAGCCATCGTCGTCGTCTCATCCAGCCCCCCTCGCTGCCGCCTGCGGGTGATGCCCACGGGCGCGCAGCATCCTCCGAACATGTCGCACACGGCGCGCCGCCGTTTCGCGACAGGGCCCGGCGCGCCGCGGCTTATACTCAGCACGGCATGCTTGAGCTGACCTTCCTCGGCACCGGGACATCCAGCGGCATCCCGGTCATCGGCTGCGACTGCGCCGTCTGCCGCTCCGACGACCCGCGCGACAAGCGAACCCGCACCTCGGCCGTGGTCCGCGACGGCGAGCGCGTCATCCTGATCGACACAGCGACCGAGCTGCGGCAGCAGGCCCTCGACAACCGGCTCGACCGGGTGGACGCGGTGCTGATGACCCACGCCCACGCCGACCACACCGGTGGCCTCGACGACCTGCGCCGCTTCAACGAGCTCGCGCAGGCGCACCTGCCGATGTACGCCGACCCCGTGTGCGCCGGCATGCTGCGCGAGCGCTACGCCTATGCGTTCGTCGACCAGTACCCGTTCTACGGCGGCAAGCCGGACCTCCACCTGCACGAGGTGGACGGGCCGTTCGACCTCTTCGGCCGCACCGTCACCCCGGTGCCGGTCATGCACGGCCGGCTGCCGATCGTCGGCTACCGGATCGGCGACCTCGGCTACGTCACCGACGCCAAGGCGATCCCGGAAGCGTCCCTCGACCTCCTGCGCGGCCTTGACGTGCTGGTGCTCAACACCCTGCGGGAACGCCCCCACCCGACCCACCTCAGCCTCGCCGAGGCATTGTCGGTGATCGAGCAGGTCGCGCCCCGCCGCGCCTTCCTCGTGCACCTCTGCCACGAGCTGGGGCACGCGCGGGCCGAGTCGCTGCTGCCTACCGGCGTCACGGTCGCCCACGACGGCCTCACCATCCGGACGGAGTGAGTCGAACCGTCGCGGGGGAGTCGCGGCCGGCATTTTGCTATCATCGCCGCCGAACCGGGGGTTCGGCGCGCCGCGGCGCGGGGCGAGGGGACGGGAATGAGCGACGAGCCAGCGCAGCCCGTCAGGGTCCGAACCGCCCCCGGCCGCGCCCGACGGCCGTGAGGATCGCGCTCGTCTCCCCCTACGACGTCGCCCACCCGGGCGGCGTCTCCGACCACATCCACCACCTGCGCGACGAGTTCGGCCGCCTCGGGCACGAGGTGGTCACCCTCGCGCCGCGGGCCCGGCGCGGCGGCATCGAGGTTCGCGACGGTTTCTACGGCATCGGCCGGACGGTGGCGATCCCCGGCAACGGCAGCACGGTCCGCCTCACGTTCGACGTCACGCTCTACGCCGCGGTGAAGACCATCATGCGCCGCGAGCGGTTCGATGTCGTCCACGTCCACGAGCCGCTGGTGCCCGTCCTCCCCTACCTCGTGCTCCTCAACTCGCCGGCGGTCAACGTCGCGACCTTCCACGCCTACCGGGCGTCGAACCCGTGGTACACCGCGTTCAAACCGTACATGACCTTCGTCCTCTCCCGGCTCGACGGGCGGATCGCCGTCTCCGACCCGGCGCGCGACTTCGTCAGCCAGTACTTCGAGGGACCGTACGAACTGATCCCGAACGGCATCTCGGTCAAGCGGTTCGCCGACGCCGAGCCGTTGCCGTGGGCCTCCGACGGCACGCCGCGGATCCTCTTCGTCGGCCGCCACAACGAGCCGCGCAAGGGCTTCAAGTACCTGCTTCGGGCGATGCCGCTGGTCCAGCAGCAGTTCCCCGAGGCGCGGCTGGTGGTGGTCGGCACCGGCAAGCAGGAACGCTACGCCAGCCTGTTCGAGCGCTACGGCATCCGCAACGTCGACTTCGTCGGCTTCGTCCCGTTCGAGGACCTGCCGCGCTACTATGCGAGCTGCGACGTCTTCTGCGCGCCGTCGGTCGGCCGCGAGAGTTTCGGCATCGTCCTGCTCGAGGCGATGGCGGCCCGACGGCCGGTGGTCGCCGGCAACATCCCCGGCTACGCCAGCGTGATGCGGCACGGGCAGGAAGGGCTGCTGGTGCAGCCGAAAGACCCGCAGGCGCTGGCGTTGGCCCTCGTCCGCGTGCTGGCCGACAGCGCGCTGCGGCGAGGGTGCGCCCGCGCCGGGTTCGCCACCGCGTCGCGGTACGACTGGTCGCAGATCGCGCTGCGGGTGCTGGAGAGCTACGGTCGCGCCGCCCGCTCGGCGGCGGCCGCGAGCCGGGAGCGGGGGTTCGCGTGACGACGGCAAGGGGCTGGCGGTGATCTCCGAGCTGATCGGCCAGCGGGTGCGGGGCGTCACGCTGCACGTCGGGCGGGTACTCGCCCGGCTCGGGCTGTCGGCCAACCTGCTGACGGTGCTGGGCCTGATCCTGAACGGCGTGGTGGCGATCGTGATCGCCACCGGCCACCACGTCGCCGGCGGCATCCTCCTCCTCTTCGCCAGCGCCTTCGACATGCTCGACGGCGCGGTGGCCCGCGCCACCGACGAGGCCTCCCCGTTCGGCGGCTTCCTCGACGCCACGCTCGACCGCTACTCGGAGTCGGTCGTCTACCTCGGCGTCCTGCTGCTCTTCCTGCGGACGCCCGACCCGAACCTCGGGGTGATCCTCACCTTCCTCGCCACCGTCGGCTCGCTGCTGATCAGCTATGCCCGGGCCCGGGCCGAGTCGTTCGGCTACCGCGCCTCGGTCGGCCTCGTCGCCCGCCCCGAGCGGGTGGTGATCCTCGCCGCCGGCCTCGTCTCCGGCCACCTGCTGGCGGCCATGGCGATCCTCGCCATCACCACCCACCTCACCGCCGCCACCCGCATCCTCCACGTCTGGCGGGCGAGCCGCGACGCCGACGTCGTCGCGGTGCCGAACGTGGCCACCACTCCCGCACCGCGCGCCGACGCCCGATGAGCGACCCGAAACCACAACGGCCCTTGCCACGGCGTGCCGCCGACTTCGACGAGACCCCGATCAATCCGGACGAGGTCGCGTCGGCCGGTCGCTCCTGCTCGGCGGTGATCATTCTCGCCATCGTCCTGCTGCTCGTCCTCTGCGTCGGGCTCGGCTGGCGCTACACCGTCGTCCACTAGCGAACTCCACCGCCCGCCACCGGGGATCCGACTGCTAGAATCGGCCCACCAGTGCTCGCGTCTGACCCGGAGGAACCCACCGTGCCCGCCACCCCCAACGGCCACGCCGCCGACGCCTCGCTCGTGCGCGTCGCCGCCGTCCAGATGAACAGCCGCGACGACAAGGCCGCCAACGTCGCCCGCGCCCTCGAGCTGATCGACCGCGCGGCCGCCTCCGGCGCGAAGCTGATCGCCCTGCCCGAGGTCTGGACTTACCTCGGCCCGGACGAGGGCAACCGGCCGAACGCCGAGCCGATTCCCGGCCCGGTCTCCGACCTGCTGGCTGAGCGCGCCCGGCGGCACCGGGTCTGGCTCCACGGCGGCAGCGTGCAGGAGGCGCGGGACGGTGACCCGCGGCTCTTCAACACCACCGTCGTCTTCTCGCCCGACGGCGACCTCGTCGCCAAGTACAGCAAGATCCACATGTTCGACGTCGTCCTCGACGGCGTCGCCAGCTATCAGGAGTCCGCGACCATCTCGCCCGGGGACGAGATCGTCACCTTCGACATGGACGGCCTGAGGGTCGGGCTGGCGATCTGCTACGACCTCCGCTTCCCCGAGCTGTTCCGGATCCTCGCCCTCCGCGGCGCGGACCTGATCGTCCTGCCCGCGGCTTTCACGATGACGACCGGCAAGGACCACTGGGAAATCCTGATCCGGGCCCGGGCGATCGAGAACGGCGTCTTCATGCTCGCGCCGGGCCAGGTCGGCTCGTACATGGCGGGCCACTGGTGCTACGGCCGGTCGACCATCGTCGACCCGTGGGGCACCCCGCTCGCCGTTGCCGGCGACACCGAGGGGGTGATCTTCGCCGACCTCGACCTCGCCCACCAAGCCCGCGTTCGCCGCCAGGTCCCGTCGCTCGCGAATCGACAGCCCGGGGCCTACCGGTGGCCGGAGCGCGAGCACGCCCTCGCCGGGCGCTGATCGCCCACCCCGCACCGGAGCGGCTGGTGGCCGCCGCGGCCGCCTGCTGGGCCCTGCTCGCCGTCGGCTGCGCCCCGAGCCGGCCGCAAGTCGTGCCGACCGCGATGCCGACCTTGACGATCGTGACGGTCACCCCCGGCGTGCCGCCGACGCCGACGATTGCGATCGTCGCCACCTACGTGGTCCAGCCGGGCGACACCGTCTCCGGCATCGCCGCGCGCTACGGCGTGACCGAGGACGCTCTGCTGCGGGCCAACGGCCTGGCCGACCGCAACCGGCTCGACGCCGGCCAGACCCTCAGCATCCCGGCCCGCGAGCCGTGAGCGGGACCGGCAGGGAGTTGACTCGGCCCGGCGGACGATGATAGGGTTGCGCAAGGTCGACGGCGACGCGCCCGACCGGCACTCCTGATCACCGCGCAGGGTAAAGGAGGTGATGCCCATGAGTAGTCACGGTCTTCGGGGCATCACGGTGGAGGTTGCGGCCCGCTAGGCGGGTTTGCGGCCACTGTGGTGTCCGAGTTCGGGGGTCGGCCGCACGCGGTCGGCCCCCGATCTTTTGCCGCTCCGGCATCGCGGCACCTGGCGCGGGTTCCTTGACAGCCGCCAAGCCCGCTGCGTAGCATCCGCAACCTTGGAATGGCAGAATGGCGTTCGTCGCCCGTCTCTCCGCCGCCTGACCGAGGGCACTGGCGCCCTCCCGCACGCGGACCCGCCGCCGGCACGATGGGAGCACCGACGTGGGCCGATACCTGATCCGCCGCGCCATCGTCTCGGTCATCTCGCTGATCGCGATCAGCATGGTGGTGTTCGGCATCCTCGCGATCGCCCCCGGTGACCCACTCTCCGGCTTCGCCTCCAACCCGAACGTGCCACCGGAGCTGCGCCAGCGCATCCGGCAGCAGATGGGCCTCGACGACCCGATCCCCATCCAGTACGCGAAATGGGCCACCTCGTACGTGCGCGGGGACTGGATGCAGTCGTACACCTCGAAGATGCCGGTCCGCGACTACATCTTCGGCCGATTGCCGGTGACGCTGAAGATCCTCGGCTCGGCCTTCCTGCTCGGCATCCTGATCGCGATCCCAGTCGGTGTCATCTCGGCCTTGAAACAGTATTCGCTCTTCGACCAGTTCGCGACGACGTTCGCCTTCCTCGGGTTCAGCATCCCGACCTTCTTCTCGGGCATCCTCTTCATCCTCCTCTTCAGCGTGAAACTCGGCTGGCTCCCCTTCGTCTACGACTCGACGGTCCAAGGGTTCATCCCGAACCTGAAGCAGTCGATCATGCCGATCATGGTGCTCGGCCTCGCCGGCGCGGCCTCGCTCACCCGCTACGTGCGGGCCTCGATGCTGGAGACGATCAGCCAGGACTACGTCCGCACCGCCCGGGCGAAAGGCCTGCGCGAGCAGACCGTCGTCATCCTCCACGCCATGCGGAACGCCATGATCCCGGTGGTGACGATCATCGCCCTCCAGATCCCGGAGATCTTCGGCGGCGCGGTCGTCACCGAGCAGATCTTCCGCATCCCGGGCATCGGCCGGGCCCTGATCGACGGCATCGGCTCCAAGGACACGCCGGTGGTGATGGCGATCACGTTCGGCTTCGCCGTCCTCGTCGTCATCTTCAACGTCGTGGCCGACGTGCTCTACGCGGCGCTCGACCCGCGGATCCGGTACTCGTAGTGCGGAGGATCGCGCCGTGACGCAGCACGCCGAGACGTTGCCGTCCACCGCCGCGGTCGCCGCGCCGAGCGCGACCCCGTCCCGTCTGGCCGCCGCCGGGGAACTGCAGAACAAGAAGCAGCGCTCGCTCTGGGGCAACGCGTTCCGCCAGTTCCGCCGCCACACCATGGCGATGGTCGGCACGGTGGTCCTCACCGTCATCGCCGTCGCCTGCTTCGTCGGCTCGCCGCTCTACCCGCAGGCCATCGACGACATCGACTTCTCGGTCGCCGGCGGCGCGCTCTCGTGGCAGCACCCGCTCGGCACCGACGCGCTGGGGCAGGACCTGCTGGCCCGCATCCTCTGGGGTGGCCGGGTCTCGCTCGCGGTCGGCTTCTTCGCCGCCTTCGTCGCGATCGTGCTCGGCACCACGGTCGGCGCGCTCGCCGGCTACTTCGGCGGCACGGTCGACAACTTCCTGATGCGGATCACCGACCTCTTCATCAGCCTGCCGCAGGTGCCGCTCTTGCTGGTGATCAGCTTCCTCTACAAGCAGGCCTTCTACACCTACTTCGACAAGCGCTTCAACAGCGGCGTCCTCGGCGTCTTCGTCCTGATCGTGCTGGTGATCGGCCTCCTGAACTGGATGCCGACCGCCCGCCTCGTCCGGGCCGGTTTCCTCAGCCTCAAGCAGAAGGAGTTCGTCGAGGCGGCGCGGTCGGTCGGAGCGGGCGGCCTCTCGCTGATGGTGAAGCACATCTTGCCGAACACGATCAGCCCGGTGATCGTCGCCGCCACGCTCGGCGTCGGCTCGGCGATCATCACCGAGTCGGTCCTCTCCTTCCTCGGCCTCGGCTTCCCCTCCGACATCCCGACCTGGGGCAGCATGCTCTTCGACGCCAAGGACCGGATCGAGATCGCCCCCCACGAGTCGGTTTTCCCCGGGCTGATGATCTTCTTCACCGTGCTCTCGATCAACTACATCGGTGACGGGCTGCGCGACGCGCTCGACCCGCGCAAGACGCAGTAGCGGCAGGCGGCATGACCCTCGACGACGCGATCCCCGACTCCGCCAACGCCAACCAGCGGCAGGCTCCCGACTTCGAGTGGCGGTCGTTCAGCCGCTTCGTCGCGGTCTACCCGGTCCGCTCCGGCTGGCAGGTGCTCTGGGGGCGGTACGAGGCCTTGGGCGCGGTCCGCAAGCTGGCGGGGTCCCGCGTCTACCCGGACCTCGACGGCGTGCGCGGCCGAGTGCTCGACGCCGTGCGCGAACTGACGAAGAACGACGCCGACCTCGTCCACGAGGCCGACGTCCTGATGGCGAAGACGTGGGTGCCTGACCGCGCTGTCGGCGCCCTGCCGGATCCGCTCTAGCCGCGAACGCCCGTCGCGTCCCCGCGCGGGGTCACGGCGACGGCGAGCCGGGGTCGGCGACGTTGACGACGCCCTCGTCCCGCTTGTCCGGGTCCTTCTTCAGGTGGACCTGCTCACGGTCCGTCAGCAGCTTGGCCCGCACGTCCGCCGGCGACATGCTGCCCCCCGCGCCGGCGATCGCCAGTGCCGCCGCCCCGGACACCTGCGGCGCGGAGAAGCTGGTGCCGTCGGCCGAGCCGATGAACTCCTGCCCCGCGACCAGCACCTCGACCGACACCCCGGGGGCCGACAGAGTGACTGCCCCGCCGAAGTTGCTGAACCCGGCGAACCGGTCCTCCCCCGGCCCGACGATCTTGAACGCGGAGACCGTGACCACCTCCGCGTACGCGCCCGGCTTCACCCGCTTGGCCTTTGTCGCGTCGTTGCCGGCAGCGGCCACCACCGTCGCCCCGCCGTCGACGACCGAGCAGATCGCCAAATGCAGGTCATCCTTCATGCCGTCGGTGCAGGCCTTGCTCTTCACCTTCTTGCCGGGCGACGTGCCGAGGCTCATGTTGACCACCTGAATCCCTGCCCCGCCGCCGATGTTGTCGTTGACGAAGTTGAGACCGCAGAGCAGCGTCGACGTCGAGCCTCGGCCCCGGGCGTCGAACACCTTGACGCTCCAGAGGTTCGCCCCGGGCGCCACGCCCACCGACCCGTGGTCGTTGTCGAGCGCCCCGATGATCCCGGCCACCGACGTGCCGTGGGAGTAGCCGTCGCTGTCCCAGCCGACGTCGGTCGAGTCCGCGTCGGGCGCGCAGTTGTAGCCGCCCACGAGGTTCATGTCCCAGTCCGCCGTCGACCGGTCGATCCCGGTGTCGATCACCGCCACCGTGACATCGACGCGCTGGTCGACGCCGTCGATCTGGGCGACCGAATTGCGCGTCGCCCCGATCCGTTTCAGGTAGTCCGGAACTTCCTGCGCGCCGGCCGCCAGCATCTCCGGCGCGGCCTCGGCCTGCACCGCCGAGCTGACCGTGATCGGCTCGTCCGGCTCGACCGAGCGGACGTTGGCGTTCTTCCTGACCTGCGGCAGCACGTCCGGCGCGATCTTCGCCGCGAATCCGCGGAACCCGTGCCGGTAGACGTGGCTGACTTGAATGCCGAGATTGCTGGCGAGTCGGTCCGCCACGGTCCCCGGGTCGGGGGCGTTCTTCGCCACCGCGACGATGTAGCGGTCGGTGACGTCACCCGGGTCGCCGACGGTCGACCGTACCGCGTCGGCGTCGACTCGGGCCACCGGGTGCCGGTTCTTCGCGTCGACGACCGAGCCGAACAACGGGGCGAGCGCGACGGTCGCGACGAGCAGCACGAGCAACACCCGGATCCGGACCATGCGATGCCTCCGGGCGCGCTTCGCCCTTGTCGAGTCGGCCCGCGGACCGACGTGCTTGACGATAACCGTAACCCACGACGGCAGCCGACTGCCAGTCTACGGGCCCGTCCGCGTCCGCGCCGGGGTGCGTCGGACCAAGAGCCTCGGTCTGCTCCGGGCGAGCCGCATGCGAACATCCGCGGATGAGCACGCTCCAAGACTGCCAGACCGGTACGATCGCCGTCCTTGGAGGCGGGGCGCTCGGCTCGTTGGTGGCCGCCCGTCTCGCAGCCGGCGGCGGCGGCCCGGTCGTCGTCAGCCGTCCTTCGCCCCATTTGGTCGAAGCGGCGCGGCGCGGAATCGTCGTCAGCGAACTCGACGGCAGCGCCCGCACCGTCCCCGTCCGCGTGGCGACCGACCCGGGCGCGGTCGCCACGGCCACGGTCCTGCTCGTCTGCGTCAAGACATGGGCCACCGCCGACGCGCTCGCGCCGCTCGCACCGTTCCTCCCGCCCGACGCGCTGGTGGTCAGCCTGCAGAACGGCCTCGGCAACGCCGAGCGGATCGCCGCCGCCCTTCCCGATCACGCCGGGCACGTGGCCCTGGGCGTCACCTCGCTCGGGGCGACGCGACCCGCACCGGGCGAGGTGCGGGTCGGCGGCAGCGGCCCGACCGTCATCGGGTACCCGGGTCGCCAACCGGACGACGCGTTGCGTCGCCTCGCCATCACGATGCGAGAAGCCGGGATGCCGACGGCGACCGTCGAGGACATCGACCGCTGGGTCTGGCGCAAACTGGCCGTCAACGCCGCGATCAACGGCCTCACCGCGCTCGCCGGCGTGCCGAACGGCCAGGTTGCCGCCGACCCGCGACTCCGGGCCGCGGCCGAGCAGATCGCCGCCGAGGTCGAGACGGTTGCCCTCGCCGAGGGCCACGACATCCCGGACGCCGTCCCCGCGGTGCTCGAGGTGGCGCGCGCCACCGCCGCCAACCGGTCGTCGATGCTGCAGGACCTCGAGGCCGGTCGTCGGACCGAGGTCGACGCGATCCACGGGGCCGTGGTCGAGCGGGCGGCCCGCCACGGCATCGTCGTTCCCGCCACAGAACTGGTCTGGGCCTTGGTCAGCGCGCGCTCGGCGTCGCATCATGAGGGGAACAGACGCGAGGAGGCGTTGCCATGACCACCGCGCCGATCCCGATCCGCCGACGCAAGCTGACCGTGCCCGAACTGCGCGACGGCGAGCGACGCGAGCCGCTGGTGATGGTCTCGACCTACGACATGCCGTTCGCGCGTCTCGCAGAGGAAGCCGGGGTCGACCTGATCCTCGTCGGCGACTCGCTCGGCATGGTGGTGCTCGGCTACGAGTCGACGGTGCCGGTGACGATGGAGGAAATGATCCATCACTGCCGCGCGGTCGTCCGCGGCGCGCCGAACACCCACGTCGTCTGCGACCTGCCGTTCCTCAGCTACCACCTCGACGACCGGCAGGCGATCGAGAACGCCGGCCGCCTGCTGAAGGAGGGCGGGTCCGACTCCGTCAAGCTGGAGGGCGGCCGCGGCATGGCGTCGCGGATTCGCGCCGTCGTCGGCGCGGGCATCCCGGTCGTCGGCCACATCGGACTGACGCCGCAGACGGTCGGCACGCTCGGCGGCTACAAGGTGCAAGGGCGGGACGCCGACTCGGCCGGCACGCTGATCGACGACGCGCTCTGGGTGGCCGAGGCAGGAATCTGCGCCTTGGTGATCGAGGCGGTGCCGGACGAGGTCGCGGCGATCATCACCGAGCGCGTGCCGGTGCCGACGATCGGGATCGGCGCGGGGCCGTTCTGCGACGGGCAGGTGCTCGTCGGCCACGACCTGCTCGGCTTCGGCGACGCGCCGACGCCGCGGTTCGTCCGCCGCTACGCCGAACTCGGCAGCGAGATCCGCAGCGCCTTCGGCCAGTACGCCGCCGACGTCCGCGCCGGTCGGTTCCCCGGTCCGGACGAGTCGTTCCACCTCAAGCCCGAGGTCGCGGCGCAACTCGGCGCGGCACGGCGCGGGTGAGCACCCTCCCGATCCTGACCACCCGCGAGGCGGTCCGCGCCCGGTTCGCCGGGCCGCGTCCCGGCTTGGTGCCGACCATGGGCGCGCTCCACGCCGGCCACGCGGCACTGATCGAGCGCTGCGCCGCGGAGAACGCCGCGACGGTCGTCAGCATCTTCGTCAATCCGACCCAGTTCACCGACGCCGCCGACCTCGCCGCCTACCCTCGCCCGATGGAGCGCGACATCGCGGTCGCCGCCGCCTCGGGCGCGACCGCCGTCTTTGCCCCGTCGGCCTCGGAGGTCTACCCGGCGGGCTTTGCCACGACGGTGTCCGTCACCAAACTCGCCGAACGGTGGGAGGGCGCGGCCCGTCCCGACCATTTCGCCGGGGTCGCGACCGTGGTGTCGATCCTGCTGAACATCGTCCGGCCAGTCCGCAGCTACTTCGGGGAGAAGGACTTCCAGCAGTTGCAGATCGTGCGCCGGATGCACCGCGATCTCGCGCTGCCGGGGGAGATCGTCGGGTGCGAGACCGTGCGCGACGCCGACGGCCTCGCCCTCTCGTCGCGCAACCAGCGTCTCTCGCGCGGCGACCGCGCCCTCGCCGCGGCATTCCCGGCGGCGCTGTTCGCCGTTCAGGCGCTCGCCAACTCGGGCGAGACCTCGTCGGACGCGCTCGAGGCGGTCGGCCGCGCCCGGCTTGCCGGCGTGCCGGGGATGACCGTCGACTACCTCGTGGTCGTCGACGGCGGAACGCTGGAGCCGGTGCCGAGTCTCGTGCCCGGTGCCCGACTGCTCGCCGCGGTGCGGCTCGGCGGCGTCCGGCTGCTCGACAATCTTCCGCTGGAATCCGCGTCGTGAGCGCTGGCAACCTGCTCGCCGAGATCGGCATCGCCAAGACCAACAAGTACGCCAGCCGCGAGAGCGGCGACACCGCCGAGTTGGTCGAGCGCCCCGAGGGCGGCATCTCCGTCGTCCTCTGCGACGGCCAAGGCACCGGCCGGGCGGCCAAGACCCTCAGCATGCTGGCCACCAGCAAGGCGGTCGCCTTGCTGAAGGAAGGCGTCCGTGACGGCGCGGTCGCCCGCGCCGTCAGCGACCACCTCGTCGCCTTCCGCCACGGTCAGGTCAGCGCGACGCTCGACGTGGTCAGCCTCGACCCGCGTCGCGACGTGGTCGGCATCACCCGCTTCAGCAGTCTGCCCCTTGTCGTCTGCCGCGACAGCGCCTGCGCGACCGTGGAGGCCACCGCCGACCCGGCGGGCCGGCAGTCGCTGGCCGAGCCTGCCGCTTTGGAGGTCCCGGTCGACGCTGACCTGACGGTGGTCGTGGTGTCGGACGGCATCGTCCACGCCGGGATGCGTGGCGGTGCCCCGTTCGACGTGGCGGGTGCAGTTGCCGCCGCACTCGGACAGAGCGCCTCCGCCATCGCCGACGCCGTGCTCGACGCCGCGGTCGCGTCTGACCATGGCCGCCCCAACGACGACATGTCAGTGGTCGCCGTCTGCGTCCGCCGGCACGACGAGAGCCCGGCGGTGCGTCGGCTCTCTGCCCGCGTCCCGTTCACCGAGCTGCCGCGCGCCGCCAACGGAGGCCCCCTTGGCTGAGCAGCATCTCTCGCCCGTCCAGCCCGGCTCGCCGCGGATCGTCGTCGTCGGACCGTGCGCCTCCGGCAAGACGACGCTGGTGCGCGGCCTGCGCCGTCTCGGCTACGACGCCGCCGTCTGCGGCCAGGAGCACAGCGACATCCCGACCCTCTGGCGGCACACCGGCCCCGACATCGTCATCGCGCTGCACGCGGAACTGGCCACCATCCGCCAGCGGCGCGGCAGCACATGGCCGGAATGGCTCTACCATCGCCAGAACGAGCGGCTCGCCTCGGCCCGCGAAGCCGCCAGCATCCGGATCGACACGTCGCGCCTCGACCGCGACGCCGCGCTCGACTGGGCGGCCAGCCGTCTGCCCCGCCGCTGAGGACACGTCGCGGCGACATCGACATCCCGCCGCCGTCGTGTCAGTTCAGCGACAGGTTGGCGCCCGGGTGCTCGACGCCGACGCCACCGATGCCCGTCCGCTTCAGCAGCAACCGCTCACGGCGCAGCGTGCTGTTCAGGGAGAGCAGACGGTGGACTGCGGTCGGCGCTTCCAACAGCGCCTGCTTCTGCCGCGAACCAAGCGGCAGGCGCGCCAGCAGGGCGTACCCGAGGTCGACCGCGTCGCTCGGCAGTTCGTCCCGCTCGATCGGCGTGCCGACGGCGGCCTGCAAGACGTCGAGGTAGCGCCCGTAGGCGTGACCCGTCGACTCCGCCAGTTCGGAAACCGACCGTCCGTCCGGCGCGGGCCCGACCGGCTCGTCGAGCCAGTCCACGTTCGCCATGTGGTAGCCGCGCTCCCAGTCGCCCTCCGCGATCCGAAACCGGCGACGACCGCGCACGATCAGGTCGTAGCGCCCGTCGGGGTAGCGCCCCGACCCGACGAGCGCCGCGACGGTGCCGACCCGGTGCATCTCCGGTTGCTCGCCGACCTCCCGCCCCGATTTCGTCAGGACGACCCCGAACAGGTGCTCCTCGCCCTGCCGGTCGCGCAACATCCGCCGGTAGCGTTGCTCGAAGACGTGGATCGGCAGCAGCATCCGCGGCACGAGGACCACGCCGAGCGGGAAGATCGGGATGCGCTCGCTCATGACGAATCCTCAAGGCGTCCGTGCCCGGTCGGAAGGCGGCACGGTTTGTCCCATCCCGCCAACGCCTCTATCATCCGCGGCATGAGCAATCCTGCCCACGGGCGAGACGCCCGCTACGCTACCACGACGAGTCGTCGCGGTTTTCTGGTCGGCGTGTCGCTCCTCGCCATCGGCCCGGCGCTCACCGCGCGGGCGCAGGCGACGCCGCAGGCAGGCGGGCCCACCGTCGTCACCGGCTCCAAGCGGAAGGTGGACGCCACGTCGTCCGGCGAGCAGCGGTTGCGCCTCGCCGGCCCGGTGGTCGACCCGGTGACCATCGACCCCGCCGGCATCAACGACATCACGACCGCCTTCCTCGCCCGGCAGGTCTTCGCCGGCCTGGTCCGCTTCGACGAGGACCTGAACCCGATCCCCGACCTCGCCCAGCGCATCGAGATCAGCGAGGACGGCCTCACCTACCGGTTCGAACTCTGGCCTGACGCCACCTACGCCGACGGCACCCCGATCGTCGCCGACGACGTGGTCAAGGCGATCAGCCGCGCCCTCAACCCGCAGGACGGCACGCCGATCAGCGACCGCAGCGGCCCGACCTTCCTCTCCGACATCGCCGGCGCGGACCAGCTCGTCTCGGGCGAGGCGGTCACGCTCACCGGGGCGACGGTGATCGACGACCGGACGCTTGAACTGGCGCTCACCGCGCCGCAGGCGACGTTCCTGATGAAACTCGCCGCGCCGCAGGCCGCCGTCGCCGACCCGCGCGACGTCGCCAAGGGCGGCGACTGGTGGAAGTCGCCGAACGCCTCCGGCCCCTTCAAGGTCGGGGCCTGGAAGCCGGGCGAGCAGCTGCTGCTCGCGGCCAACGACCGTTACGTCCTCGGCCGGCCGACGCTCGACAACGTCGACCTCCGGCTCGGGCCCAGCGCGTCCAACGCTTGGAACCTGTTCCAGGCCGGACAGATCGACGCCGCCGACGTGCCGATCAACGCGCTCGACAGCGTGCTCGACCCGGCCAGCCCGCTCGCCAGCACCCTCGTTAAGGTTCCCTACTTCTCGACGGAGTACATCGCCTTCCGCACCGACGTCGAGCCGCTCGACGACCCCCACGTCCGTCGTGCCATCCTCCTCGCCTACCCGCGCGACAAGGTGGCCGAAGTGACTCTCGCCGGCCGCGCCGAGCCGGGCGACAGTTTCATCCCGCCCGGGATGCTCGGCCGCGACTGGCCGTCGGTCCTCCCCGACCACGATGTTGAGGCGGCTCGGCAGGAGATCGCCAAGTCGCGCTACGGCTCGGCCGACAAGGTGCCGGCCATCGAGATCTACGCCGCCAACCCGACCTTCCCGCAGTCGCTGCGGGACGTCCTGAAGCAGGACCTCGGTCTCACGGTCGACGTCATCGACGTCGAGTGGCAGACCTTCATGAAGGGGCTCGGGCAGCAGTCGTTCCCGGCCTACGACCTCTCTTGGATCGCCGACTACCCCGACCCGGAGAACTTCCTCGGCTTCCTCTTCGGCACCGGCAGCGCCAGCAACTACTCCGGCTACTCGAACCCCGCGTTCGACGCCCTCCTCGACGAGGCGGCCCTCACCCTCGACACCGACGCGCGGGCCGACCTCTACGCCAAGGCGCAGGACGTCCTGCTCGGCGACAACGTGGTGCTGCCGCTCTACCACGACGTGCGGTACTCCCTCGTCAAGCCGACGGTCCACGGCTACCACATCACCCCGATCGGGGTGCTCGAGCTCGACGGCGTCTGGATCCAGCAATGACCGTCCTCGGCTCCCCAACCGCCGTCGTGCTGCCGCTCGAGCCCGAGGACGTCGAGCGCGTCCTTCCCCACGACCCGCGAGCCCGCGAGGCGCTGCGGCAGGCACTGGCCGCCGCGCCGGGCCGGTCCGTCTGGGCCCCCGACACGCTCGAGTACGTGGTCGTCGTCCCGTGGCGGCATCGCCCCGACATCTCCCACGTGCAGGAGATCGCCGCGGTTCGGCATGCCAACGCGCTCGTCGCCGCCGCCCGTGACCGCTGCCGGGACGCCGGCGACGCGATGGTGCTGGCCGTCGAGTTGCACGACGGTCGCTCTGCCAGCTTCTACGCTCGCTCCGGCCTCTGGCCGATCGAGGACGTCATCACGTACGAACTCGACGCCCGCCGGCCGCGCCCGGCCCCGACCGGATCCCTCACCTTCCGCACGGCCATGCCGGAGGTGGCGGCGGACCTTCGCACCTTGCTGGAGATCGACCACGCTGCCTTCCCGTGGCTGTGGCAGAACAGCGAGGAGGAGTTCCGCGTCTACGGCGACGCCTCCGACGTCCAGCTCCTGCTCGGCTTCGACGGACCCGACCCGGTCAGCTACTCCGGCGCGACCCTCTACGCCGGCTGGGGCCACCTCGACCGGATCGCGGTCCTCCCCGACCGCCAAGGGCAAGGGGAGGGCTTCGAGACGCTGGCCCGCACCGTTGAGGCGATGGTCGCGCTCGGGGCCGTGCGGATCGGCCTCAGCACCCAGCAGAACAACGCGCGGTCGCAGCACCTGTACGAGGTGTTCGGCTTCCGCCGCTCGCCGGTCTACGACTACCGGCTCTACGGGGCCGACCTGCGGCCCGCCAACGACTCTGGCGCCGCCGGCCCGATGCCGGGCGCGCCGCACGGCGCACGCGCCAACGGGAGCTAGCAGCACGCATGGGAAGCCATTTCGGGGAGATTTTCCGCCTCACGACATGGGGCGAGTCGCACGGGCCGGCGCTCGGAGTGGTGGTCGAGGGGTGCCCGGCCGGGCTCCCGCTCGCGGTCGAGGAGGTTCAGCGCGAACTCGACCGCCGCCGCGTCGGCCAGAGTAAGGTGACCACCCCGCGCGGCGAGATGGACCGGGCCGAGATCCTCTCGGGCGTCTTCGAGGGCGTCACCACCGGCGCGCCGATCTCCCTCGTCACCTACAACAAGGACGCCGACTCCTCCAAGTACGAGCCGCTGCGCGATGTCTTCCGGCCCGGCCACGCCGACTACACCTACTGGGCCAAGTACGGCCACCGCGACCACCGCGGCGGCGGCCGTTCCTCCGCCCGCGAGACGTGGGGCCGGGTCGCCGCCGGCGCGATCGCCAAGAAGATCCTCGCCACGGTCGGCTGCGAGATCTACGCCTTCAGCCGCGAGATCGGCGGCATCGAGGCGCAGACGTTCGACCGCGACCAGATCGAGCAGAACATCGTCCGCACCTCCGACCCGGTGGCTGCCGAGCGGATGATCGCCGCCATCCTCGACGCCAAGGAGGCGAAGAACAGTCTCGGCGGCGTGGTCGAGGCGCATGCCGTCGGCGTCCCGGTCGGCCTCGGGGAGCCGACCTTCGACAAGCTCGACGCCCTGATCGGGCAGGCGATGCTCTCGATCCCGGCGACCAAGGGAGTCGAGATCGGCTCCGGCTTCGCCGCCGCCCGTTCCACCGGCTACGACAACAACGACGGCTTCACCAGCGAGGACGGCCGCATCCGGACCCGCACCAACCGCGCTGGCGGCACCCTCGGCGGTATCTCCAGCGGCGAGGAGATCGTCGTCCGGGTGGCGATCAAGCCGACCTCCTCGATCGCGCGGCCGCAGGAGACGGTCGACACCGGCGGCGTGCCGCGGACGATCATGGTCGAGGGTCGGCACGACCCGTCCGTGGTGCCCCGCGCGGTGCCGGTGGTCGAGGCGATGCTGGCCAACGTCCTCGCCGACCTTCTCCTGCGCAACCGGGCCGCGCGCCTCTGATCCCGGTGTGCGTCAGCCGACGGGCGTCACCTCGGCGGTGACGACGATCCGCTCGGCCGCGTCGTCGAACGGGTCGAGGTCGTAGCTGCCGTAGAACTGCAGATCGACAAAGCCGCACGCCTCAAGCAGGAGTCGCAGTTCCGACGCGTGCAGGTAGCGCATCGGGAACGACGCGGCCACCCGCCGCAGCGCGCCGTCCGCTCCCGTCACGTCGTACCAGAGATCGGTCTCGATCCGCTGGCTCGCCGGCGAGCATCGCCGCGCCCCGAACTTGTCGAGCCGGTCGCCGTTGTCGAGCGTCCATGTCCCTTCGTGCACGACGCTGCCGTCGAACGACCGCAGCAACTCCGGCACCGGGTTCAGCACATCGACGACCAACTGGCCGCGCGGGTCGAGCGCGCGGCGGGCGGCCAGCAGCGCCCGCCGCTGCTCCTCCAGCGTCGGCAGGTGGAGCAGGCCGTTCAGGGCGACGATCACCAGCCCGAACGGGCCGCCCGGCACCTCGTCGGCCGCTGTCATCTCCCCGGGCAGCACCTGCACTCGGTCGCCGACGCCGGCCTCGTCGACAGCCTGACGCGCGCGCTCCAGCATCGCCAGCGAGCGGTCGGTGCCGACGACGCGGAATCCTTCCTCGGCCAGCGGCACCAGCAACCGACCCGACCCACAGCCGAGCTCGAGGATCGGGTCACCGACCACCACCGCGAAGTTGACGTAGAGCGGCACGTCGTCGGACCACTCGGCGTGCTCGAGGTCGTAGAAGTCTGGCAGAGCGGCGTAGGGGTCGGGCGCGGCCACCCGGTCAGTCCCACGCCACGACGACGGGCACCTGCGTCGTCGCCAGCGCCCCGTCGTCGAGGTAGTTGGCGACCCAGAGCGGCTCGCTTCGGTCGGGGTCGCCGATCACGCTACCGCCCCCCTCGCACCCGTAGTTGATCCGTTGGCCGGCGAGCGCCGCGGTCGCGCCCCGCAGCAATCCGCACCGCTTGCCGTTGCCGAGTTCCAGCGCCCACGGCAAGGCCAACTCGACGCGTCCGGCTTCGGCCGCGGGCCGATCCGGCAAGGGTTTTGTCGTCCGCACGACTTGCGCCTCGTTCGCCCACGGCGACGCAAGGCAGGCCAGTTCGGCGGCGGCGTCCGGGTCACCCCAGGGGTTGGCGAAGCAAGGGTCGAGGACGCCGTCCGCGACCGTGCAGAACCACGCGTCGTCCCGATCCGGCAGCACGGTCGAGCCCTCCGCGCAGTCGGCTTCCTGCGGCGCGCTCACCGTCAACCCGCCATTGAGGCCGCTCGGGCCGAACGGAACAACGAAGCGAACATTGGTCCGGGTCACCCCCGCCGGGCCTGCCCCCGGTGTCTGCGCCGCGGCGAACGACGCCGGCACCCCCGACGCCACCACCACCGCCATCAGCAGGACCAAGCGAAACATCGTCCGTCCCCTACCGCAGCGACTGGCAAACGCCCGAGATGCAGAAGAGGTACGAACAGCACGCGGCGTCGCTCTCGCACGCTTGCCCGGCGTCGCCGCAGCAATTGGTGTTGCCGTCGCCTGAGATGCCGTTCGCCTTGCAGACGAGAGCGTCGCAGCACTCGGCGTCCGTCGAGCAGGTCGTCGCCGCCGACAGGCAGCAATGCGTCTGGCCGTCGACGTCCGCCTTCGAGCCGCCGCAGGTCGCCGGCCCGAGCGACTGGCTGCAGTCGGTCGCCGCCTGGCAGACGTCGCCCGGCCCGAGGTTGCCGACTTCCGACGCACCGCCGCAGAACCCGTTGACGCAGGACAGGCCGCCGCAGCACGCCTGGTCGGCCGTGCAGCCGCCCCCGCGCTGCAGGCAGCAGTTGGTCGGACCGTCGTCGGCAACCGTGTTGTCGCCGCAGACCACCACCCCGGCCGCGGTCGGGGCGCACTCGGCGGTGGAAGCGCAGGCCGCGCCGAGCGGCAACTCCCCCGCCGCGACCTCGCCCGTCGGCGCGACCGTCGGCGACTGCCCCGCCGTCGCGCTGTCGTCGACGCAGGCCCCGTTGATGCAGTGGTAGGCGGCGCAGCACCAGGCATGGGCCTCGCAGTACCCCCCCACCTCCCGGCAGCAGTTCAGCGGCCCGTCCTGGTCGTAGCCGTTGTTGGCGCAGGTCGTCGGGCCGCCGTTCTGGCTGCACTGGTCGGTGGAGTCGCACGGCGACCCGGGCGGCAGTCCGGCCTGCTGGGCCCGGCTGGTGCGGGACGCTGCCAACGCGCCGCCCCCGGCCGCCAACGCCACCGCTGCCCGCAGTGCCGAACGCCGCGTCCTGCGGTCGGCGACCAAGCGCGTCAACGCGTCGAACTGCCGGTCGTCCATGCTCGTCCCCCGCCGAGTGCCGCGGGCCGCCCGGTGCGCGAACGCCAGCCGCTCCCTTGGCCCGAGTGTACGTACAGTAGGGTACCGCGATGCCGGTGCCTGCGCCAACGAAACCCGGCCCCGTTGCCGCAGCCGGCACGCCCCCTGAGGCGAAACCAGCCCGCCCGGTCCTGCCGCTCGCGGGACCCACAACTCCGGCCGCCCAGCGAGCGGCAGAACGGGCCGGTCGCGAATCTCGTTGACTCCCCCCGTGGCGTTCCCTATAGTCGCCGAATGAGCGCCAAGACCGTCCCCGCCAAGACCGGCGAAGACCGCCGCCAAGATCGTGTCGTCACCTCCAACCGCCGCGCCCACCACGAGTTCTTCATCGTCGAGACGATCGAGGCCGGCATCGCATTGACCGGGACCGAGATCAAGTCGATCCGCGACGGCAAGATCACCATCAGCGAGGCGTACGCCCGGATCGAGCAGGGCGAGCTCTGGCTGATCGGCGCGCACGTCTCGCCCTACAGCCACGGCAACCGCGCCAACCACGACCCTGACCGGCCCCGCAAGCTGCTCGTCCACCGCCGCCAGATCGCCGAGCTGCGCGAGGCGATCGAACAGAAGGGAATGACGATCGTCCCGCTCCGGGTCGTCCTCAGACGGGGCCGGGCCAAGGTCGAGATCGGGGTGGCGCGCGGCAAGAAGCTCTACGACAAGCGGCAGTCCTCCGCCGAGCGCGACGCGCGTCGCGACGTCGAGCGAGCACTGCGCGACCGCGGCTGACCAATCAGCGGGGGAGGGAACGGATGATCGAGCACATCGTGCTGCTGCAGCCGAAGCCGGGCCTGACGGACCCCGACATCGCGGCGATGCGCGCCGCGGTCAGCGGCCTGCAGGAGAAGATCCCCGGCATCACCGCGATCCACTGGGGCCCCAACACCAGCCCCGAGGGACTCGGCAGGGGGTACGAGCACGGCTTCGTCGTCCACTTCGTCGATGCCGCCGCCCGCGACGCCTACCTCCCTCACCCCGAGCACGTCGCCATCGTGCCGGAGCTGACAACGCGCTCCGACAGCATCCTCGTCTTCGACATCGAGCACGACTAGCTGGGGGGACGTGCCGCCCCCCGGCTTACTCACGCGCCGAGCGCCGCCTCGGATCGGCGGCTGAGCCACCAGTCGACCACCAGTCCGGCGACCAACGCCGCCACGACCATCGAGAACGGCACCAGCGCGGCCGTCGGCGGCGGGTCGGTGCGAACCTGGCCGTGGGGCAGCACGAAGCCCTTCAACACGCCGTAGGTCAAGTGGATCGGCAGCCAAGCCGCCGGCACCAGCAACGCCCACGCCGCCGGTCGGTCGCGCCCGACCAAGGCGACGATCGCGCCGCCGACCGCGAACCCGGCGATCGACAACGCGAGGTCGACCGGCTTCACCGCCAGCACGAGCACGACGATCACCGTCACCGCCGTCAGGCCGGCAACGGCGCGCCGCGACGATTCCCAGAGCGAGCGGATCAACACCGCCGCCCCGCCGAGCCAGAGCAGCCCGCCGACGGCGTTGATCATCCGTCGCGTCTCCAGCGACTGGGTGGCGATCGCCACCCCGACCACCACGCCGGCCACCAGCATCAGCCCGGTCGCCAGCGCGGGCAACCCCCGCGCACCGAGCGCGTCTTTCGTCGTCATCACGACCACCTCCTCGGCCAAACCCTAGCCGCCGCGAGTCGGCCGCGTCAACGGAACCTTCGGGCGGGGCTGCTATACTCGCCGACGTCCTCGACAGGGGGCACGCCCTCGTAGCTCAATGGATAGAGCGTCTGGCTTCGAACCAGAAGGTTGGGGGTTCGATCCCCTCCGAGGGTACCGGCCGAAACAAGCGTCCACAGCCGTCAACCAAGCCAATAGCGCGCACGGCCGGGGGCGTCACCCGGCCGTTCTCGCGCCC
>JBDHWC010000028.1:0-26694 GCA_039809985.1 Thermomicrobiales bacterium
CGCCCGGTGTCCGGCGGGCGGCGCACGTGCCGGCGTCGGCCGCGGCGCACGCCGCCGGCGTGGCGGACCGGTCCGAGTCGGTGCTGCCCGGACCTCGCCATGCATCCCCCGCGAACGCCTTCGCGCCAACGGTGCCGGTGATCAACATCCCGCCGCGAGGGACCGCGGACGAGTCGGCGGACGATCCCCAGGCCGCGGGGCCGTCGTCCGCCGAAGGGGAGGGGGAGTCGCGGTCGGCATTGGGCGACACGACCCCTGACCACGCGACGGGGGAGGGCGACGATTCGGGCGGGCAGCCGCTGCCGTCGCTCCGCGTCGTCCCCGGCGGGCGGGCCGGGCGGAGTGTCCGGCCCCGTCCGGGCGGGTCGGGCACGGCGGCTCGCCCGGCTGGCTCGCACGTTCGGACGTTGCTGGACGAGGAGTCCGAAACCGACGACGAGCCGGAGCCGGAGCACGGGACGAGCGCGCGCCCGTCGGCCCAGCCGACCATGGTTTCCCGGGCGGCCGAGGCGGTGGCGGCGCGACGGACGAGCCGGTCGCCCCGCGCGACCCCGATGCCGCTGCCCGACGTGACCCGGCTCCGCTACTACGACGACGTCGTGCCCGATGCCGACGACTTGCAGCGCAAGGCGGTCCTGATCGAGGAGACACTCGGCAGTTTCCGGGTCGACGCCCGGGTGCGCGAGATCAACCCCGGCCCGGCGGTCACCCAGTTCGCGCTGGAGCCGGGGAACGGGGTCAAGGTGCGCCGGATCACCGAGTTGCAGAACGACCTCGCGCTGGCGCTCGCCGCGCCGAGCATCCGGATCGAGGCGCCGGTGCCGGGGATGGCGCGGGTCGGGCTGGAGATCCCGAACGACCAGATCGCGACGGTCGGGCTGCGGGAGACGCTCGAGTCGCCGGCGTTCAGCCGGCGCGGGCTGCACCTGCCGATCCCGCTCGGGCAGGACGTCAACGGCCGCTACGTGGTCGGCGACCTGACGAAGATGCCGCACCTGCTGATCGCCGGCGCGACCGGGTCGGGCAAGAGCGTCTGCCTGAACGGGATCATCTCGACCTTCCTGCTGTCGCGGGGACCGGACGACCTGAAGCTGGTGATGATCGACCCGAAGACGGTCGAGCTCTCCGGCTACAACGGGGTGCCGCACTTGCAGTGCCCGGTCGTCACCGACATGGACAAGGTGGTGGCCGCGCTGCGCCTGACGGTGCAGGAAATGGAGCGCCGCTACGCGGTCTTCTCCCGGCTCGGCGTGCGCAACCTCGACGGCTACCGGATGAAGGTGGCGGACGAGCCGGACGCCGAGCCGATGCCCTACCTCGTCGTGATCATCGACGAGCTGGCCGACCTGATGATGACCACGCCCGACGAGGTCGAGACGCTCCTCTGCCGCATCACGCAGAAGGCGCGGGCCTGCGGCATCCACATGATCATCGCCACCCAGCGCCCCTCGGTCGACGTCATCACCGGCCTGATCAAGGCGAACGTGCCGTCGCGGATCGCCTTCGCCGTCTCGTCGCTGACCGACAGCCGGGTGGTGCTCGACCTGCCGGGGGCGGAGCGGCTGCTGGGGCGCGGGGACATGCTCTACCTGCCGCCCGACGCCGCCAAGCCGCAGAGGATCCAAGGGGCGTTCATCGACGACCGCGACGTGCAGTACGTGGTCGACCACTGGCACAGCGTCGCCCCGGTGCCGCACTACCCGCCGGAATGGCTCGAACTGCCGTCGAGCAGCGCGCCGGAGGAAGCCGACGGGGGCGACGACCCGCTCTGGGACCAGGCGATGGAGATCGTCCGGACGCAGGGGACCGCCTCGGCCTCGATGCTCCAGCGGCGGCTGCGGATCGGCTACAACCGGGCCGCCCGGATCATCGAGCGGATGGAGGACGAGGGCGTGATCGGGCCGGCCGACGGTCTGCGCGGCCGGCAGGTGCTGGTCGGCGACGACTGACGGCAGTCGCGCGCGGGACACGCGATCCAGAAGGTGAAAGCCGCATCGCACCCACGCGTTCTTCCGCTGGAGACGGGACGGAACATGGTAAACTTCGCCATGTGCGGGGGCGTTGCTCTCCCGAATCGCCCGAACCCGAGGACATCGCCACGTGGAGTTCCCCCGGTCGGCGGCCACGGCGCAGCCGGTCGCCAAACTGATCGACGAGTTCGCCAAGCTCCCCGGCATCGGCCCGAAGACCGCGTCGCGGCTGGCCTACCACGTGCTGCGGACCAGTCGGGAGGAGGCGGCAGCGCTCGCCGACGCCATCCTCGACGTCAAGGAGCGGATTCGGCTCTGCTCGGTCTGCTTCAACACCACCGAGTCCGACCCGTGCCCGATCTGCGCCGACCCGGGGCGCGACCGGATCATCTGCGTCGTCGAGCAGCCGCTCGACGTCGTCGCCCTGGAGCGGACCGGGCAGTTCAAGGGGCGGTACCACGTCCTGCACGGGGCGCTCTCGCCGGTGGAAGGGGTCGGGCCGGACAAGCTGCGGATTCAGGAGCTGGTTGCCCGCGTCCGGACCGAGGAGCCGTCCGAGGTGATCGTCGCCACCAACCTCGACCTGCCGGGGGAGGCGACCGCCACCTACCTGCACCGGCTGCTGGTGCCACTCGGCGTCAACCTGACGCGACCGGCCAGCGGCCTGCCGGCGGGCGGGGACCTCGAGTACGCCGACGAGGTGACGCTCGGACGGGCGCTCGCCGGGCGACGCGCCATCTGAACCGCCGGTCGGTCACGTGTTCCCGAAACGCGGACCATTCGCCTGCCCGCCGCACTGATGCCCGACCGAACGGGCGTGCTAGACTGCGCGCAGATGGGTAGTTTGCACCGCGTTGCCATCGCCCACTCCTCGGCCGACGCCTCGGCGCACGACGCGCCCGCGCCGGCGGCGCCGGCGGCCTCCGACCGCACCGGCCATGACCACACGGCCCTGAACCTCAGCGTGCGACCGGTCGGGCTGCGCGACGTGCCGACGGTGGCGTCGTTCCGCCCGATGCAGCGCTTCCACCTGCCCGACGCGCAAGTGTTCGGCTACCGGCTCGAGATCGAGGACGCGAAGGCGGGGCTGCCGTTCCTGCGAGGACGCCGCCCGGCGTTCGTTGCCCGTTCCGGGGACCGGGCGGTGGGGGTGGCCCAGTTCCTGGCGCTGCCGCCGGACCAGCGCTGGGTGCTGCTCGGCCTGGGGACGTCGACCGGCGTCTACGACAGCGATCCGGTGATCGAGGCCCTGCTCGGGTACGCGGTCCGCAGTGCCGGCCTGCGCGGCGTCAAGCGGCTCTTCGCGCGGGTGCCCGTCGACACGCCGGAGGCCGCCGCGATCCGCCTCAGCGGATGGCACCCGTATGCGCGGGAAACGGTCTATCAGGCGCGGGGCCTGACGCGCCGACGGTCGGTGACGCCGATGCGACCGCAGCAGCGGGTCGACACGTGGGGCGTCCACCAACTCTACTGCGCGGTCACGCCGCGCGAGGTGCAGGAGGCCGAGGCGCTGACCAGTCATCGCTGGGACCTCGCCAACGCGCCGCAGCAACGCGGACTCCGCTGCCGGGCCTGGATCGCGGACGAGAACCACGACATCGTCGCCTACGCCGCCTCGACCTCGCGCGGTGGCACGCACCTGATCGACCTGATGGTGCACCCGGAGCGGCGCGAGCTCGCTCCCGAAGTGCTCGACCACGCCGTGGCGAACTTGCCCGGCCCGGTGCGGCGGGTTCTGATTGCGCTGCGGGGCTACGCCTCCGAGCTCGGGCCGGTGCTGGCGGACCGGGGGTTCGCGCCGGCGCTGGACCAGGACTTGCACCTGCGGTACACGACCGCCAATGTCCGGGTGCCGGCGGCCGAGTCGTTCCCGATGACGCTGGAGGTCCGGGAACGACTGCCACAGCGGGTTCCGACCTTCATGCAGGGGCACTCGCCCGAGCAGGCGACGGACTCGTGAGCACGGAGGGGGAGGGTGGTTCTCGCGTGAGTTCCAGACGCTCCGGAGAAGGCGGCGGCCACCCCACGGGGGACTGGTCAGCGTTGGTCGTTCAGGAGCCGATCTTGAGCAGCATGCCGCAGATGCACCACACCGGGTACCACCAGCGCGACTTCGAGCTGACGATCACCGACAACCTCGGCGACTTGGTCGCGGTGCTGCCGCCGCAGCTGGTCGCCGGGCTGTCGCAGATGGAATCGGCCGCGGACCCGTCGACGATGGTCGAGATCGTGATGGACCTCGGGCGGCGGCCGGAGGTGCGGACCGCCGGCGGGGAGATCACGCTCTCCGACCTCGAGATCACGCGGCAGGACCTCGCCTTCGTCGCGGAGCGGATCGGCCGCTTCGGCGACGACAACCGGGCCGGGATCGAGCGGACGCTGCACCGGATTTCCGCCATCCGGAACCGGAGCGGCGACATCGTCGGCCTCACCTGCCGGATCGGGCGGGCCGTCTACGGCACGATCGCCGTCATCCGCGACCTGATCGAGTCGGGGGAGAGCATCCTCCTCCTCGGCCGGCCCGGCGTCGGCAAGACGACGATGCTGCGCGAGAGCGCGCGGGTGATCGCCGACGAGCTCGGCAAGCGGGTGATCATCGTCGACACGTCGAACGAGATCGCGGGCGACGGCGACATCCCGCACCCGGGCATCGGCCGGGCCCGGCGGATGCAGGTGCCGACCCCGACCGCGCAGCACGCGGTGATGATCGAGGCGGTGGAGAACCACATGCCCGAGGTCGTGGTCATCGACGAGATCGGGACCGAGCTCGAGGCGCTGGCGGCGCGGACCATCGCCGAGCGCGGCGTGCAGCTGATCGGCACCGCGCACGGCAACAGCCTCGAGAACCTGATGATGAACCCGACGCTCTCCGACCTGATCGGCGGCATCCAGTCGGTGACGCTGTCGGACGAGGAGGCGCGTCGGCGCGGCACCCAGAAGTCGATCCTCGAGCGGAAGGCGCCGCCGACCTTCGGGATCATGGTCGAGATCATCAGTCGCGACGAGGTCGCGGTCCATCGTGACGTTGCGGCCACGGTCGACGCCATCCTGCGCGGCATGGCCCCCCGCACCGAGCTGCGCCAGCGCGAGGCGGACGGGTCGATCGCGGTCTCGGCCTTGGACCCGCGGCGCGACCCCCGGCAGCAGAAGTCGGCGCGGGAGCCGGAAGCGCGCGGCATCGTCGACATCTCGAGCCGGCAACCGCGGCCGGCGGTCAGCGCGGATGCCGACGACTCGCGGTTGGAGCCGGTCCAGGACGACCTGCCGGGCGACGTTGTGCCCGCCATGCCGCGCGGCCGCGGCACTGAGGCGAAACCCCTCCGGGTGTACCCCTTCGGCGTCAGCCGCAACCGGCTGGAACTGTCGATCGAGCAGCTCGGCGTGCCGGCGGTGGTGGTGCGGGACCCGCGCGACGCCGACCTCGTGATGACGCTCAAGAACTACTTTCGGCGGAAGCCGCAACCGATCCGCGACGCGGAGACGCACGGCACCCCGGTCTACGTGCTCCGGGCGAACACCGCCGTTCAGATGGAAGCGGTGCTGACCGGCCTCTTTCCGAACGCGCGGACGCACCGCGGAGACGAACGCGCGGGCAACCGCGGCGGCGAGCCCGCACCGATGCGCGCGCCGCAGCGCGACGACCCGGTGCTGCGGGCGATGACCGAGGCGGAGGAGGCGATCTCCGCCGTGATGCAGGGAGAGGACGCGATCGCGCTTGCGCCGCAGCCGACCCAGATTCGCCGGCTCCAGCACCAGTTGGCGGAGCGGTACAACGTCGCTTCGCGGAGTCGGGGCCGCGAGCCGCACCGCCGGGTCGAGATCTACACCGTGTACGGGCAGTAGCGACCCGATGCGCGGACGGTTCATCGTCTTCGAAGGGCCGGAGGGCTCGGGCAAGAGCACGCAGGCGAACCGTCTCGCCGCGCGGCTGGCTGCCTCGGGCGTGCCGGTCCGGCTGACCCGCGAACCGGGGGGAACAGCGATCGGCGAGCGCGTCCGTGCGATCCTCCTGTCGGAGCAGAGCGCGGAGATGCGCCCGGAAACGGAAGCGCTGCTCTATGCTGCCGCACGCGCCCAGCATGTGGCGGAAGTGCTGCGACCGGGGGTGGAGAACGGCGAGATCGTCATCTGCGACCGATTCGCCGATTCTTCGATCGCGTACCAAGCCGGCGGGCGCGGCCTTCCGGCTGCGGAGGTGGTGGGGATCCAGCGGCTGGCAACTGGCGGATTGACGCCCGACCTGCGCATCCTGTTGGATCTGCCGGCCGAGGCCGGACTCGCACGCCGTTTCTCGGCCGACGAGGGAGTCAACCGGCTGGACCGGGCCGAGACGGCCTTCCACCAACGGGTTCGGGACTGCTATCTCGGGCTCGCGGCGGCGGCCCAGGACGACTGGGTGGTGATCGACGCGGGCCGGTCGCCCGAGGAGGTGGCAGGGGACGTGGACCAAGCGGTCGACCGGCTGCTCGAAGGCTGGTCGGGAAGACCCGCCACCAATGCCGCGGAGACGGGGTCCGGAGACGTAGAATGAAACTCATCGTGGCGGTGGTGCAGGCGCGTGACGCCGAGACGCTGGTTCAGTCGCTGGCGGACCAAGGGTTCCAGGCGACGCGGATCGACAGCTCGGGCGGGTTTCTCCGCGAGAGCAACGTGACGCTGCTCGTGGGCGTTCACGATCACGTGGTGGCCGACGTGGTGCAGACCGTCCGCAGCAGCTGCAAGGCGCGGACGCGCTACGTCAACCCGCTGATGCCGATCGTCGAGCCGGCGGAATTCCACGTCGCGAGCCCGGTCGAGGTGCATGTGGGCGGAGCGACGATTTTCGTCCTGAACGTCGAGCGGTACGAGCGGGTGGCCTGAGGCATGGTGGTTGTCTGCCGGCAGGGAGGACGCGAGCGTGGTTGAACTGCTGGCGCGGGGGGCGCAGGTCCTGGTCGCCATCGGCGGCGCGTACTTGCTCGCCGTCTGGTTCGTGCTGATCGTCTGGACCTACCGCGACATCGAGTCGCGCAGCACGAGCGTCGTGACCCAGGTCGTCTCGACGCTCCTTGCGGTCCTCTTCTTCATCCCCGGCGTGTTGCTCTACCTGCTGCTGAGGCCGAAGGAGACCCTCGACCAAGCGTTCCAGAAGTCGCTCGAGGAGGAGTACCTCCTGCAGGACCTCGAGGATCTTCCGGATTGCCCGAATTGCCACCGCGCCGTGCGCGACGACTACGTGCTCTGCCCCAACTGCCACGCCAAGCTGCGTGACGCCTGCGCGAACTGCGGCAAGCTGGTCGATCTGCGGTGGAGCATCTGCCCCTTCTGCGCCGCCCCGCAGCACGGCGCTGGCGAACTTGCCGCGCGGGTCGAGCAGCCGGCGGCTCGCTGGGTGGCCCCGTCCGCGCGGCGCAGGCGGGTGGCCGGCGGCAACGCCGACCTGAGGCCCGTGACGGCAGAGAGCGGGGAACCGGCACCGGTCGCCGCGGTCGCGGCCGAGAGTGTCGCGGAGCCTTCCCGACCGTTGCGACCGCTCGATCGCTTCCGCGGCCGTTCGGTGCCGGCCGTGGTGCCGGACGATGAGGCCAGTGCTGCGGCGGACCCACCGTCACTCGGCACGGACCTGCTGCGTTCGATGAACGCCTACCAGGCACTGGGCGGGGCCGAGGAGAGCGGGCCGCAGGGCGCGACGACGAACGGGTCGGACCTCGGGCTCGGCGGTGGCACGCGCCCCGATGGCTCCGGTCGATAGCATACCCTGTTGGCGATTCACGGTTGCCGCATCGGCGGGCGCCGTGTATAGTCTTCCGCGGCACCGTTCCCCGATAGCTCAACGGTAGAGCGCCCGGCTGTTAACCGGTAGGTTCTAGGTTCGAATCCTAGTCGGGGAGCCAAGACGGGCCGCGCTTGCGCGGCCCGTTTCTCGTTTCCCGAAAGCACGCACGAGGGAGCTCAGATCGCGTAGTTCGCCACGGGGACCTGGTTTCTCTGCCGCTCGACCAAGTCGGCCAGCGTGGTCGCGGAGAGAAACGCGACCGACCGCGACTGCAGTTCGTGCCAGACGTCGTGAACGACGTCGTTGCCGACGGCAGGGTCGGGGTGGGGGTGAGCCCGGCGGTCCGGGCCGTCGAGCACCGAGAGGACGTTCCAGAGGGTGATCTCCTCCGGGGCGCGGGCGAGTTCGTGGCCTCCGAGCGGGCCGCGCGTGCTGCGGACCAAGCCGGCGCGGTTCAGCGCACCCAGTACTTGGTGGAGATAGGCCTCCGGCACGCCTTGGCGACCGGCGATGTCGCGGCTCTGGACCGGGCCTTGCCCGTAGCGCTGGGCCAAGTCAAACAGCGCCCGCACCCCGTAGTCGGCCCGACTTGAGACGCGCATTCAGCACCTCGTTCATGCTGCCGCTGCGGTACCCGGCGAGATCCAGGGTGACGTACTGGTAGCCGGCGCTGCGGATGGCCTCGACCACGTCTTCGGCTCGTTCCAGCGCGGTGGCCATCTGGTCGGCCGGCAGTTCCAGACGGGCCACGGTGTCATGGTGGCGGACCCGGAAGCCGCGGAAGCCGAGCTGGCGGACGGCCTTCTCGGCGGCGGCCACCTGACGCAGCTTCTCGACCGTGATCGGGTCGCCGTAGGCGAATCGCGAGGAGAGGCAGGCGACGGCGGGCTTGTCCCACGTCGGCAGGCCGAATCCGGCCGAGAGGGTGCGGATCTCCCGCTTGGCCAGTCCGACCTCCTGCAGGGGACTGCGGACCCCGAGCTGGCGGGCGGCCCGCATGCCGGGCCGGAAGTCGCCGGTGTCGTCAGCGTTGGAGCCGTCAACGACGGCGGCGAAGCCGCGCTCGGCGGCGAACTCGCTCAGCTTGGTGTAGAGCTCGTTCTTGCAGAAGAAGCAGCGCTGGTGGGTGTTGTCCGCATAGCGCGGGTCGGTCAGTTCCATCGTCTGGACGAGCGCGTGCTCCGCCCCGATCTGGGCGGCGAAGCGCTTGGCGTCGGCCATTTCCTCGTCGGCGTAGGTCTCGGAGAGGCCGGTGGCGGCGATGACGCGGTCGCCGAGCGCCGCGCGGGCGGCGTGGAGGAGGAGCGTGCTGTCGACACCCCCGGAGTAGGCAACCACCACCGATTCCATCTCGCGGAGGATCTCGAGGAGTTTGGCGTACTTCTCGTCGGCGGACAGCACGTCGGGGTCGGCGGGAGGGCGGAGTGTGGAATTGGCCACGAAACTTGATCTCCTTCAACGGTTCCGGCCATCCTACCAATGGCCCACAGGGGCGACAAGCAATCGGGAGCCGCCCGCGCACGGCGTTGTCTCACTGGTACCATCGGCAGGAAGGCGGATGGAACAGCTCGCGCGCGACACCGTCGACGCGACGCCGGGAGAGTGTGTCGGTGCCATTTTGTCCCTATTGCGGGTCGGCGACGGTGCCGGACGGGCAGTTCTGCCCGAATTGCGGCCGACAGTTGCCAACCAAGGCAGGCAACGCCGACAGTGGATCGCCGGACGGGCGCGGCGAGGTGTCCCGCAGTCCGGGGTCGGAAACTCCGCCGCCCGAGCTGGCGGACGCGTCGGATCGCACCGGCCCTGACGAGGAAAGCGTCTCGGGTGCGGTCGAGACCGGGACCGGCGAGTTCGCCGCGGCGCGGTCGAGCCTGCCCCCGGAATTCACGCCGCCGGTTCTCGAAACGTCGCTACCGTCGAGTTTCAACCCGTCCGACCTGCCCGGCACCCATCCCGACTGGAAGATGTCGCCGGCTGAGCCGTACGTGCCGCAACGCCAACGACCGAGGTGGCTGCTGATCGTCGCCGCCGTGCTCGGGGCGTGCCTGCTGGTGTGCGTCGCGCTGGTGGTCTTCGTGAACACGCCACCCGGTCAGCAGTTCTTGGCCAATCAGGCGACGCACGCGGCGCGCGCGGCAACCCCGGTGCCCGGCGCGGTCGTCGGCACGCCGGTGCCGTAGGGCGGAAGACCGCGCGGCGAACGACGAGAGGGGCGAGCCAACCGGCTCGCCCCTCCTGCTGGGTTGACGCTGGTTCGCGTCGGATCGCTACTCGTTGTAGCCCGGGCGGCGGCGGCTGTCGCCGGGACGGCTCGCGAAGCCGCCGCGATCTCCCCCGCCGTTGCCGCGGTCACCGCCGCCGAACCCGCCGCGCGGGCCGTCAGGGCGAGGACCGCGCGGCCCGCGGGGACCGCGGTCCTGCTTCGGCTCCGGCAGCTCCCCGGTCAGCGCGGCCCGCCGGGAGAGGCTGACCTTGCCGTTCGGGGCGACGTCCGTGACCATCACGGTCACTTCGTCGCCGACGTTGACGACGTCCTCGACTCGGTTGACGCGGATCGAGGGGTCCTCCGACAGTTCGGAGATGTGGACCAAGCCGTCCTTGCCCGGCACGAGCTCGACGAAGGCACCGAAGGGCATCACGCTGACGACCTTGCCGGTGTAGATCTCGCCGCGCTCGATCTTGACTTCCTGCGTCATGCCGAGGATGCGGGCGACCGCGGCCTCGGCGCCGGCCGACTCGACCGAGGCGATGGAGACCGTGCCGTCGTCCTCGATGTCGATCTTGGTGCCGGTGTCCTCCTGCAGGGCCCGGATGTTCTTGCCGCCGGGGCCGATGATCAGGCCGATCTTCTCGGGGTTGATCTTGATCCGGAGGACGCGCGGGGCGTAGCGCGACAGTTCCGCCCGCGGCGCGGCCAGCGCCTCGAGCATCTTGCCGAGGATGAAGTTCCGGCCCTCGTGCGCCTGCTCGAGCGCGATCCGCATGATCTCGGGGGTGATTCCCTTGACCTTGATGTCCATCTGGATCGCGGTGACGCCCTCGCGCGTGCCGGCGACCTTGAAGTCCATGTCGCCGAGCGCGTCCTCCATCCCCTGGATGTCGGAGAGGACCGTGAAGCGGCCGGTGCCCGGCTCGGTGACCAGTCCCATCGCGATGCCGGCGACCGGGGCGCTGATCGGCACCCCGGCGTCCATCAGCGACAGCGTGCTGCCGCAGACGCTGGCCATCGAGGTCGAGCCGTTCGAGCTGACCACATCGGAGACGAGCCGCAGCGTGTACGGGAAGGCGTCGTCGTCCGGGATCACCGCCAGGAGCGCCCGCTCGGCCAGCGCGCCGTGGCCGATGTCGCGGCGACCCGGGCCACGCATCCGGCGCACCTCGCCGACGCTGAAGGGCGGGAAGTTGTAGTGGTGGATGTAGCGCTTGGTCTCCTGCGGGTTGATCCCGTCCAGCCGCTGCTCCTCGGCGGTCGAGCCGAGGGTGACGACGGTGACGACCTGGGTCTGGCCGCGGGTGAAGATGGCCGAGCCGTGGGCGCGCGGCAGGTAGCCGACCTCGCACCAGATCGGGCGGATCTCGCTCGGGCGGCGGCCGTCGGGCCGGATGCCGTCGTTGAGGATGCCGCCGCGGACCTCCTCTTTGAGGAGAGCCTCGAACGCGTCGCCAACCGCCTTCGCCGGCAGGGCCGACTCGTTGTCGGGGGCCGTGAGCGCACTGAGCAGATCGTCCTTCAGCGCGTCGGTGCCCTCGAGACGGACGACCTTGTCCGGGTTGTGGACCACCTCGCGCAGGCGGTCGCCGAGCGCGGCGCGAACCTGGTCGAAGAGCGCCTCGTCGCGGCTCGGCGGGGTGTAGTCCCACTTCGGGTGGCCGGCCTGCTCGCGCAGGTCGAGCTGCATCTGGCAGATCTGACGAATCACGTCGTGGGCGGCGGCGATGGCCTCGAGCAGCACCGACTCCGACACTTGGTTCGCCTCGCCCTCGACCATCATGATCGCGTCGGCGGTGCCGGCGACGACCATGTCGAGGTCGCTGTCGGCCAGTTGGCTGGTGGTCGGGTTGATGACCACCTTGCCGCCGACGCGGCCGACCCGCGCCGCGCCGATCGGCCCCTCCCACGGAACGGGGGAGAGCATCAGCGCGGCGGACGCGCCGATGATCGACAGGATGTCCGGGTTGTTCTGCTGGTCGGCCGACATGACCGTGGTGATGATCTGGACCTCGGCCTTGTAGCCCTTCGGGAAGAGCGGGCGGATCGGGCGGTCGGTCAGGCGGGCGGCGAGGATCGCGGCCTCGGTGGGCCGGCCCTCCCGCTTGATGAAGCCGCCCGGGATCTTGCCGGCGGCGTACATCCGCTCCTCGTAGTCGACGGTCAGCGGGAAGAAGGGGACGTCCTCCCGCGGCTGCTCCTCGCCGATCGCGGTGGTGAGGACCATCGAGTCGCCGTACTGAACGACGACCGCGCCTTGGGCGAGACCGGCGATCCTGCCGGTTTCCAGCGACAGCTCGCGGCCGGCGATGTCAGCGGCGACGCGCTTGATGTTCGGAGTGTTGTCGAGTGCCATGGATGCTCCTCGTCGGGAGTGGCGGGGCCGGCAGCGTCACGCTGACCTGTCGGGTCGTGCCCGCCGCGTCCGGATGAGGAACTGGAGCGCGCCGGCGTGACCGGCCGGAACCCCGGCGCGCTCCAATGCCCCATCCGGCCGGCCGTGTCGGCCGTCGTCGGGTTCAGGCTAGGTCAGGACACCTCCCCTCCGTTGTCCTGCGAGGCGACAGGCACAGCAAACGGCCCAAGGGCGGACCCTTGGGCCGTCGGCGCGACTGCTCGTGCCGGCTCTGAGCGGACCTGATCCCTGGCAACCGGCCGCGGAGCGGCACCGCCGTGCCCCAACTACTTGCGCAGTCCGAGCCGGGCGATCGTCGCGCGGTAGCGCTCAACGTCCTTGCGGCTGAGGTACGCCAGCAGTCGGCGGCGGCGACCGACGAGCATCAGCAGCCCGCGCCGCGAGTGGTGGTCGTGGCGGTGGGACCGGAGGTGGTCGGTCAACCCGTTGATGCGCTCGGTCAGGAGGGCGATCTGAACCTCCGGCGACCCGGTGTCCGCATCGTGAGTCCGAAAACCGGAGATGATCTCGTCCTTCTGCGCACGCTGCAACGCCATGCTGGCGGAGCCTCCCTCAATGCTGATGGTGCATCGCAAGACAACACAACTCGGCCGGCAATCTCCGGCACCGGCCGAGTATAGCATCCGCGGCAGGGGCGAGCAACGGCCGAACGGCCCGGGGCTAGACTTCCGGCCGACGTCGAGACAGGAGGAGGCCACGCGTGCTCGGGATCATCGGCGGCAGCGGGGTGTACGAGTTGGCCGGGCTGGAGACCGCCGAGGAAGCGGCGGTCGAGACGCCGTGGGGGCTGCCGAGCGACGTGGTGCGAATCGGCGAGGTGAACGGGCGGCGGGTGGCGTTCGTGCCACGCCACGGGCGCGGCCACCGTTACTCGCCGACCACCGTGCCGTACCGGGCCAACATCGCGGCGATGAAGCAGCTCGGGGTCACCCACCTCCTGAGCGTCAGCGCCGTCGGCAGCCTAAGCGAGCGACTGCCGCCGCGCAGCCTGGTCGTGCCCGACCAGATCATCGACCGGACGGTGGCACGCCCGCGCACGTTCTTCGACGGGGCGATCGTGGCACACGTCGGGATCGCCGAGCCGTTCTGCCCCCTGCTGCGGGAGCGACTCGCTGGGGCGGCGGCATCGGTCGGCCGCAAGGTCCACGACGGTGGCACCTACGTCTGCATCGAAGGACCCCAGTTCTCGACCAAGGCCGAGTCGAGACTGTTCAGGTCGTGGGGCGCCGACCTGATCGGGATGACCGCCATGCCCGAGGCGCGACTGGCGAGGGAGGCCGAGCTCTGCTACGCGACACTCGCGCTGGTGACGGACTTCGACGTCTGGCACGAGTCGGAAGAGGCCGTCAGCGTCGACGTCGTGCTCGGCCACCTGCGGGCGAACAGCGTCGCGGCCGGGGAGATTCTGCGGGCTTTGGCGAGCGGGCCGCTGCCCGAGCGACAGTGCGACTGCGCGACGGCGCTGAGCGGCGCGCTGATGACCGACCGGTCGGGTCTCGAACCGACGGAGGTTGATCGCCTTGGCGTGATCGGGGCACGAGTGCTGTCGGCCGGCGAGCGGTGAGGCGGGAGGCATCCGGTGCTGAAGTGGGGCGCCCGTGGCTGGTGGCGGTCGCGGTCGTGGTGGCGCTCGCCGGTCTGACGCAACTTCGACTGACGCTGCCACACCAGGTGTCGCCCCAGCAGGTGTTTGTGCCGGCAGCATGCTTCGTTGCGGCCGCGATCGGGCCGCCAGTAGCCTTGCGGCGGGTTGGGTATCGAGCCATTGAAGCCTTCGCGGCAGCCATGGCGCTGGCCGCCGTCGGACTGGTGACGGCGGTGCGGCTGGACGCTGCCGAGGGCGCGGCCGGCATCGGCCTGCGACACGGTGTGCTGCTGCTGATCGGTTCGGTCGCCTTCACGGCGTCCGCCCTGCTGCCTAGCATCGACTGGCTGCGCCGGTACAAGTACACGTGGCTCGCGGTGACTTTGCTCCTGATGGGTCTGACGGCGGTTGCCGGGCAGGAGGTGAACGGGGCGCGGCTCTGGCTGGCGGCGGGGCCGCTGCGGTTCCAGCCGTCGGAATTGGCAAAGGTGACGTTGGTCGTCTTCCTCGCCGCCTACACGGCCGACCGCGCCGCGATGCTCTCGGCTGGGTGGAAGGTGGGCGGGGTGTGGTTGCCGCCGCTGCCGTACTTGGTCCCGATCGGGCTGGCGGTGGCGGCTGCGCTCGCGATCCTGCTCGTGCAGAACGACCTTGGCTCGGCGCTCCTGCTGTTCGGCACGGCGACCGTGGTGCTGTGGATCGCCACGGGCGACGGGTTTGCCGCGGTGGGCGGCGTCGCGGCGTTCGCGGCGGCGGTGGTGCTGGCCACGCGGTTCGTGCCGCGGGTGGCGGTGCGGGCCCAGAACTGGCTCGACCCGTGGGCATGGCCGCAGTCCGCCGGCTACCAACAGGTGCAGGCCGACTACGCGCTGGCCTCCGGAGGGGTGCTCGGGGGCGGGCTCGGGCGCGGCGCGCCCGACCTGGTGCCGTTCGTGCGCACGGACTACGTGCTGGCCGGGATCGGGGAGGAGTGGGGCCTCCTCGGGTCGCTTGCGGTCGTGCTGCTGCTGGCGGCGTTCACGACGGTCGGTTTGTCGGTCGCCGCGCGCAGCCGGGATCGCTTCCGGAAGGTGCTCGCCGCCGGCCTCACCGTCTCCGTCGCGCTGCAGGCGCTGATCATTGCCGGCGGGGTGGCGCGGCTGATCCCGTTGACCGGCCTGCCGCTCCCCTTCGTCTCGGCCGGCGGAAGCTCGCTGCTGATCAACCTGGCGGTGGTCGGCCTGCTGGTTCGCATCGCCCGCGAGCCGGAGCGACGGGATGTCGCACGGTCTGACGGCGTCCACTCGCGGGCAGCGGGCTGATTGTCGGCCCACCGGCTCTCCCGTACACTCGCGACGTGTGACCGGCACGATCCGAGGGGGCGCGATGGGCCATGCGCCAACTGTCGACAACGGCGCGGCCGTGGGCGACGCCATCACGCCGTGGCCGGGATGTCCGCTCGACATACGCGTGGTCGTCTTCACGGTCGACGGCGGCACGCTCAAGATCGCGTTCCTCGAACAGGACGGCGCGTGGCGCCTGCCGCGTGGCGCGCCGCGGGCGCCAGAGGCGCTTGACCGCGAAGCGGGGCGGATCGTGCGCGACGAGACCGGGCTGCGCGAGCAGTACCTGGAGCAGCTGTACACCCTCGGGGCCGAGGACGACGCCGTCTGGAGCGTGATCGTCGCCTACATCGGCCTGAGCCACGCGGCGGGTGGCGCACCGCCGATAGCGGGCGGGCAATGGTGGGACGCCGGGGAGCTGCCGCGGCTCGGCACGGTGGACCGCAAGGTCGTGGCCTACGCGCTGGTGCGGCTGCGGGCGAAGCTCGGGTACACCACGATTGCCTTTCACCTCCTGCCGCCGACGTTCACGCTCCGCGAGTTGCAGCAGGTGTACGAGGCGGTGCTGGGCCGGGAACTCGACAAGCGGAACTTTCGGCGTCGGGTTCTGGCAGCGGGGTTCCTCGCCGAGACGGGCGAGCAACGGCGGGACGGCAGCCACCGGCCGGCACAGGTCTACCGGTTCCGGGCTGTGCACGACCCGGACACGTACCTGACCCCGGCATGGGCGCAGGGTGCGTGAGGCGTTCCTCGCGATCAGGTGGGACCGTCGAGCGGCGACGAGGGTGAACGGGTGAAGCGCGTCGGGATCATCGCGGCACGAAGCAAGGCGGAGGCCCGCGAACTCGGGCTGCACGTCGCGGACTGGCTGACCGCGCACGGCGTGGAGCCGGTGGTCGAGGAGGCTCTGCTCGCCGGGGAGCCGGCCGACGCCGTGGTCGTGCTCGGCGGCGACGGCCTGATGATGCGGGCGGCGAACATGCTGCCGGACATGCCTCTGCTGGGCATCAACTTCGGCAAGGTCGGGTTCCTCGCCCTGGTGGAGCAGGCGGAGTGGCAGGCGGCGCTCGAGGCGCTCCTGAGCGGGGCCTACCGCATTCAGGACGGGGCGACACTGGAGGCGGTCATCGTCCGGGGCGACGAGCAGATCGAGCAGGGGTGGGCGATCAACGACGTGGTCGTCCGCGGCGGCACGCGGATGGTCGACATCGAGGTCTACGTCGACGGTCACTACGTCAACACGTTCCCCGGGGACGGCATGATCGCCTCGACGCCGCACGGCAGCACCGCGTACTGCATGGCGGCAGGCGGCCCGATCCTGACCGCGGGCGTGCGGGGCTTCGCCATTCTGCCGATCTCGTGCCATTCGCCGATCAGGATGCCGTTCGTCGTCCCCGAGGAAGCGTTGATCGAATTGATTCTCGCCAACGACCGCGACGCGACCCTGATCCTCGACGGGCGGGAGACCGGTACGCTTCGATTGGGGGACGTGGTCGACGTCCGTCGTGGCCAGCACCTGTTCCGGCTGGTGACGCTCGACTCGACCAACTTCTACGAGGCGTTCCGGACCAAGTTCAACTACAAGATCCGGCCGGACGCGGTGCCGTCGCGCCCGGCGGCGAGCGACCAGCCCAGCCCGGTGCCCACGGCATGACGAGACTTGTCGAACAAACGAGCTCGGTTTGCTCAAGAGACTGGCGATGACCGGGTCTCCGCGTGGCGGCAAGCTGGTGGCGATCGGCGGCGGCCTGTTCATCGCGCTCGTGATCTGCGCGCTGGTGGCATCGCTGGTCGGGCCGATCGTGGACGACCTGACGTCGAGCGGCGCGGGGAGCGGCGACTCCCAGATGCTGACCCCGGGCACGGACGACCGGGTCTACCAGGACGTGCTGCAGACCGCGGTCGCCGCCAGCCCGGAGGACCCCGTCGCCCAGATCTCCCTCGCCCGGCTGCTGAGTCTGGGCGGCAACACGACCGAGGCCTTCGCCCACTACCAGAAGGCGATCGACCTCAACCCGAACAACGCCGCCTACCGAGTCGACTTCGGCCGCGCGCTGGCCTCGGCCCAGCATTTCCCGGATGCCGAGATTCAGTACCAGCGTGCGATCGCGCTGACGCCGGACGACCCGGAGCCGCACTACTGGCTCGGCGAGCTGTACCGAGCGTGGCAGCCGCCGAAGACGAGCGAGGCGGCGCGGGAGTTCGAGCGCGCGATCGCGATCGCGCCGCAGTCGGTCTCCGGTAGACTCGCTCAAGAGTCGCTGCAGCGACTGCAGGGGACGCCGACGGCCGCCGACGCTTCCCCCGCCGTTCCGTAGGCGATCGCGCAAGGATGCCGACGATGCCCGACCCGAAGCAGGAACCCGCCGCGAGCACGCTGCCAGCATCGCTCCTCGCCATTCTCGTCTGCCCGGTGGACCACGCCGCGCTGCGTCAGGACGGCGACACCCTCGTCTGCACGGCGTGCGGAACCGTCTACCCGATCGAGGACGGGATTCCGAACATGCTGCCGCCGCGGCCCGAGTAGGACCGAACGAATGTTCGGTTTCTGCTATCATGCCCTGCATGGATGACGTGGCAGCGAACACCACGAGCGGCGAGGAGCGGGTGGTCGGACCGCGCCTGCGGAGCGAGGACGTTCCGTCCGAGCGGAGCCTCCGGCCGCGCCGACTCTCGGAGTACATCGGTCAGGACCGCGTGAAGGAGAGCCTCTCGATCTTCATCGAGGCGGCCAAGGGACGCGGCGAGCCGCTCGACCACATGCTGCTCTACGGGCCGCCGGGACTCGGCAAGACGACCTTGGCGACGATCATCGCGGCCGAGATGGGGGTCAGCCTGCGGATCACCTCCGGGCCGGCGGTCGAGCGGCAGGGCGACCTGGTCTCGATCCTGACCAACCTGAAGCCGGGGGACGTTCTCTTCATCGACGAGATCCACCGTCTGAACCGGGTGGTGGAGGAAGTGCTCTACTCGGCGATGGAGGACTTTGCGGTCGACATCGTGCTCGGGAAGGGTCCGGCCGCGCGGACGATGCGAATCAACCTGCCGAAGTTCACGCTGGTCGGCGCGACGACGCGGCTGGCGCTGCTGACCGGGCCGTTGCGCGATCGATTCGGCGCGGTGTTGCGGCTTGACTTCTACGACCTCGGCTCGATGCAGGAGATCGTGCGCCGCTCCGCCGACGTGCTCGGCGTGCCGATCTCGGAGGAGGGGTCGTCGGCGGTCGCGTCCCGGTCGCGGGGCACTCCCCGCGTCGCGAATCGATTGTTGAAGCGCGTGCGGGACTACTCGGAAGTGAGGGGCGAGGGGACGATCACGCCTTCGGTGGCGGCGGAAGCGCTCTCGATGCTGGATGTCGACCAGCTCGGACTGGACGACGTCGACCGGCGGATTCTGCGGGCGATCGTCGACAAGTTCGACGGCGGCCCGGTCGGGATCGAGACCTTGGCCGCGGCGACCAGCGAGGAGTCCGACACGATCATGGACGTCTACGAGCCGTACCTGATCCAGCTCGGGTTCCTGCAGCGAACGCCGCGGGGGCGGGTGGCGACCCGTAACGCCTACCTGCACCTCGGCCTGCCGGTGCCGTCGATCGAGCCGGCGCAGCGCACGCTGTTCGAAGGCGGCAAGTGACCGACGACGTCAGGCTCGCGGACTTCGACTACGACCTGCCGCCGGACCGGATCGCCCAGCATCCGTTGGAGCCGCGGGACGCCTCCCGTCTCCTCGTCGTCGACCGCCGCACCGGACGGTTCCTGCACCGCACCGTGCGCGACTTGCCGAGCCTGCTCGACCCGGGCGACTTGCTGGTCGCCAACAACACCCGCGTGCTGCCGGCCCGACTGCACGGGGTGCGGGCGGACACCGGCGGCAAGGTCGAGTTGCTGCTGCTGCGCAAGGAGTCGGACGGCACGTGGGCAGCCTTGGCGCGGCCTGTCAAGAAGCTGCCGTCAGGATCGGCGATCACTGTGCCGCCGCGATCAGATGCGCCGGCCGGCGCGGCATCGTTGACGATCCTCGTCGAGGAGCGATTGACGGGCGGCGAGGTTCGGGTTCGGCTGCCGGACGAGGGGCGCGTGATGCTCGCTGACTACGGCGAGACGCCGTTGCCCCCGTACATCCGGGCCCCGTTGACGGATGCCGAGCGGTACCAGACGGTCTACGCCTCGGTCAGCGGCTCGGCCGCCGCGCCGACCGCCGGGTTGCACGTCACGCCGCGGCTGCTGGACGAGCTGCGGTCGCACGGGATCGAATGGTCCGAGCTGACCCTGCACGTCGGCCTCGACACGTTTCGTCCGGTGGAGGTCGACGACCCGCGGCAGCACCACATCCACCGCGAGTGGTGCGAAGTGCCCGTCGGGACCGTCGCTGCCGTCAGCGCGGCACGCGGGCGAGGCAATCGCGTGGTCGCCGTTGGCACGACCGCGGCCCGCACGCTGGAAACGCTCGGCCGGGACCGGCCGGCCCTGGGACCGGGCGCGTTCACGGCGATGACCGACTTGTTCATCCTGCCCGGCCATCGTTGGCGGGTGGTCGACGGCCTGCTGACCAATTTCCACCTGCCGAAGTCGACCCTGCTGATGATGGTGTCGTCGCTCGCCAGTCGCGAGCTGATCCTGCGCGCCTACCGCGAAGCGATGGCTGAGGGGTATCGTTTCTACTCGTTCGGCGACGCGATGCTGATCCTCTGAGGCGGGGACGGCAAGCATCGCGGGTTCGCACGCCAAGGAGGACCGCCATTCGCAGAGGTTGGACACGCGGCGGCGCTTTGACCGGGATGGTCACGCTCGCCGCGTCATTGCTGATCGCCGGTTGCGGACAGACGGCCGGCTCGACGACGATCATCGCGCCCGGGGCGCAGTCTGCCCGTGCCGCCAGCGCGACACCAGAGGCCAGGGCCAGTTGCTGGCCCGCCGACCAAGTCAAGACCATGGAGGTTGACGGAGTCACGATGAAGCAGTACGCGACCGCGCCGGAGATGCGGATCGACCCGGCCAAGACCTACACGGCGACGCTGACGACCAACAAGGGGGACGTCACGGTCGAGTTCTTCCCGGGCGACGCGCCGCAGACGGTGAACAACTTCGTCTGTCTGGCCCGCGACGGCTACTACGACGGGACGCCGTTCCACCGGATCGTCCGCGGGTTCGTGATCCAGGGGGGCGACCCGACCGGCAAGGGGACCGGCGGGCCGGGCTACAAGTTCAACGACGAGCCGGTCGTGAAGAACTACGAGCGCGGCACGCTGGCGATGGCGAACGCGGGGCCGAACACCAACGGCAGTCAGTTCTTCATCGTGCTCGACGACCTGACCGGCAAGCTGCCGAAGAACTACACGATCTTCGGCAAGGTCACCGGTGGCATGGACGTCGTCGACGCGATCGCCAAGACGCCGACCCGTGTCGGCACCAGCGGCGAGAACTCGACGCCGACCGAGCCGATCATCCTCGAGAAGGTGACGATCTCCGAGAAGTAGCCGCCGCTCCTCACGAGACCGAGGGCCGGGCAAAGTGCCCGGCCCTCGCCTTTCGCACTGACACCTGCGGGGAGCGAGCGGCTCAGGCCGCCCGGTCGAGACGGTCGCAGAGCGCCTCGTACTCGTGCAGGAGCCCCATCCAGAACTCCTCCCAGCGTTGCACGTCCTCGCCGCTCCTGATCGCCCGCTCGATCCGCTGGTACCCGTCCTCCAGCCGTTGCTCGAGGATCGCCTGTCGCGCCGCAGCCTCTTCCGTGACGTCGGCGATCGGCGGCAGGAGTCGGAGAGCGTCCGGCTGAATCTCTCGGGGCGAAGGCGAGTCGGTTCCGTGGCCCGAGGCCGGGGGGGTGTTCTTGCGTGCCATCAGGACGCCATCTCCGTGGCCATGCCGGTGCGACGGGCCTGCAGCCGCTCGATCAGGGCCGAGGCGTCGCGACGCGACAATTCGTCGATCCCGTTCGGGCTGAACCGGGCAACTTCTTCGCGCAGTTCGGCGTCGTCGATGCCGGCCTCGCGGGCGATCACCTGCACGTAGCGAATCTGGCGCGAGGTGGCCGGCTGGTCGAGAGTGCCGGCCGCGAGCGGCTCCGGGATCGCGGCCTGGCGGCGGTTCGCCTCGGCCAGCCGGCGGCCCCGGGTCGAGGCGAAGTCGATCGGAGCGTCGACCACGCGGCCGGCGCTGGCCCCGAAGTCGAAGTCGGGGCAGAACTGGGTGCCGAAGCCGAGGGCGGCGAGAGCCCGGCCGAGCGCCTTCGTCTCCGCCTTCTCGATGTAGTCGCGGAAGTCGTCGAGCCCCTCGCTGCCCCAGCCGGTGGCCGACCCGCCGCCGGGCAGGGAGACCTTGGCCCGGAAGACCGCGAAGTTGCGGTCGAGCTGGACCATCTCGGTCTCGATCTGGGCGTCCGGGTGGGTCTCGCGGAGCCAGACGAGGCGCCACTTGACCTCGAGGTAGTCGGAGCCGTTGACCTTCGTCAGGTACTTGCTGGAGTCGAACGCGGGTGCCGGGGCCATTGGCTTCCTCCGGGATCAGAACGTCTGTTCGGGTTGCATTCTAGAACATCCGTTCCTCCGAGTCAAGTCGGCGTGCCGTGTGGCGGGATCGGCGCAGAGTCGGTTGAGGCGACGGAGCGGGACGGCGCGGACCCTGTGGTAGAATCGACGCCTTAGTGTACGGACACCCACGGAGGACTCGGCGGCGTGGACGCTTCCTGCCTTCAGGAGAATCTGCAGCGGGCGTTGGCGTTGGTCTCGCGCGCAGTCGCGACCAAGACCACGATGCCGATCCTCGGCAACGTGCTGATCTCGACCGACGAGGAGCGGTTGCGCATCTCGGCGACCAACCTCGAGATCGGGATCACGACCTGGATCGACGGCGCGGTGACCGGCCACGGCTCGCTCTCCGTCGACGCGCGGCTCCTCGCGGAATTCGTCAACACGCTGCCGCCGGGCCAGCCGGTGACGCTGAGCACGGAAGGGAACCGGTACGCCCTCCACGTCCAGTGCGGGCGCGACAAGGCGGCGATCAACGGCCTGGACCCGAACGACTTCCCGAACTTCCCGAACCTCGACGGCGACGCGGTGGTCGCCGAGGTGGACCCGCGCTTGTTGCGGGAGATGATCGGCCAAGTCGAGTTCGCGGCCGCCACCGACGACAGCCGGCCGGTGCTGGCGGGCGTGCTCGCCCGGATCGACGGCTCCGCGCTGACCTTGGCCGCTGCCGACGGATTCCGACTGGCGGTTCGCAGCGGTGAGCTGAGCCAGCCGGTGGACGACAAGCTCGACATCATCGTGCCGGCGCGGGCGATGCGCGAACTGGCGCGGATCATCGGTGACCGGACCGAGCCGGTGCGGCTGGCGATCACGACGAACCGCAGCCAGATGCTGGTCCGGGTCGACGACACCGAGTTCCTCTCGCGACTGATCGACGGCACCTTCCCGGACTACCGCCAGATCGTCCCCCGCGAATTCGCGACCAAGCTCGACGTCTCGCGCGACGTCTTCCTCAACGCGGTGCGGCGGGCAAGCTACTTCGCACGGGACAACAACGACGTGGTCCGGCTCGACGCGCACGCCGGGGACGAGGAGTTCATGCCGGGCACGCTGGAGGTGTCGGCGAACGCCGCCGAGCGAGGCAGCAGCCAGAGCTTCGTCGACGCGGCGATCAGCGGCCCGGAGACCCAGATCGCGTTCAACGCCCGCTACCTGACCGACGTGCTCGGCGTGCTGCGGGGCGGCAACGTGATGATCGGCATGAACGGGGCGAACCAGGCGGGTGTCGTGCGCCTCGCTGGCTCGGACGACTACACCCATGTCATCATGCCGATGGTGATCGGCGCCAACTGACCCTCCGCCCACCGGGAGCCGCATGTTCCTGCGCGAACTGGAGCTCGAGGAGTTCCGGTCCTACCGGCATCTCGACCTCCGGCTCGGCGCGGCCGGGCTGCGCCTCGTCGGACCGAACGCCAGCGGCAAGTCGACCCTGCTCGAGGCGGTGGCGATGCTGGCGACCACCCGCTCGCCGCGCACGTCCTCGGAACGGGAACTGCTCAACTGGACGAGCGGGGAGGAGTACGGGGTCCCGCCGTTCGCCCGCGTGCGCGGACGGTACTCGGGCGCGGACGGCGAAGGCGAGATCGAGCTTCGGCTGCAGGCTGATCCCGAACGCCCGGCCGCGCTGCGCAAGCAGGTTCGCGTGGACGGCAGGCCGTCGCGCTCGCTCGACGCGGTCGGCAGGCTGCGGGCGGTCCTCTTCGCGCCCGAGGACGTGGGCATCGTCTCGGGTCCGCCGAGCGGGCGCCGACGCTACCTCGACCTGAACATCTCCCAGCTCGACGCGCGGTACCTGCGCGCGCTGTCGCGCTTCAACCGCGTGCTCGAGCAGCGGAACAGCCTGCTGAAGAGTCTGCAACGGCAACGCGTCCACCCCCGTGACCCGATGGTGGGTGAGCAACTGGCCTTCTGGGACAGCGAGTTGGTCAGCAACGGCGCCGTCGTGATCGACCGGCGCTGTCAGATCGTCGCGAGCCTCGCGCAACGCGCCGCGGAGCGCTTCGGTCAGCTTTCCGGACTTGGCGGTCTCGAGCTGAGCTACGCGCCGGCGATTCCGCTCTCGGAGCGGATGCTGGCAGGCCGCGCGCCGGACGCGACGGCCGAGGCGGCCCGGGACTTCGCGGCGGCGCTCGACGCGTCTCGCGGCGACGACTTGCGCCGGGGAGTGACGCTCGTCGGGCCGCACCGCGACGACCTCGTGATCCGGATCGACGAGGCGGACGTCGGGGCGTTCGGGTCCCGGGGTCAGCAGCGCTTGGCGATCGTCGCCCTGAAGCTGGCCGAGATCGACGTGATGAGCACGCTCTGCGGGGATCCGCCGGTGCTGCTGCTGGACGACGTGCTGTCCGAATTGGACCCGGCCCACCGCAGCCTGCTGCTGTCGGTCGCCGGCGGCCTCGGCGCGCAGGTGCTGGTGACGGCCACCGAGAGTCGCGACGTGGACGTGACCGAGCTGGCGGCGCTCCCGTTGGCCCACGTCGGGATCGGGCCGACGCTCACGATCAGTTGACGGCTTGCCCGGTCCGGGATCGGACTACAATCGGGGCATGCCGTCGAGCGTGGGCCAGTCGTTGCCGTGCTGAGTGACCGCAGACGCCGTGCGGGAGCGGTGGCGCTGGTCGCTCTTCTCGCGGCGTCGATCGTCGGCGGTTGCACACCGACGCTCACCAGCGGGGCGGAGGGCGTCTTCGTTGCCAACCCGGACGGCAGCGATGTGATGAAGGTTGCCAGCGAGCCGGTCCGGGCGACGTGGTCGCCTGACGGCACGCATCTCGCCTTCGCGGCGTCGGACGGGGTCTGGACGGTCAGCGCCGACGGAGCATCACGCACGCGGGTCAGCGACTTGCCGGGGGCGGGAACCCCGAGTTGGTCACCGACCGGCGACCGGGTTGCGTTCGTCGATCCGGGCACCCACGAGATCGTGGTGCAGGGGGTGGCAGGCGGAGAGCCGACGCGATTCGCCATGCTCGCCCCCGGCGTTTCGCCCACCGCCGCGACGTTCGCGTCCGACAACGTGCCAAGCTGGTCGCCGGACGGCAGCGAGATCGCCTTCCTCTCGTGGGACGGCAACGGCGACGAGGTGTTCGCGCTCTCCCTCGCGACCGGGGCACTGACGCAGGTCAGCTCGATTCGCGTCAGCGGGGAGGCGGTCAACCCTGAGGTGCCGGGGAGCCCGCGCAAGTTGCAGTCCAACGCGTCGTCGCCCCGCTGGTCGCCGATCGACCGAGACACCATCGCCTTCGGTCTGCTGCCGGAGACGTCGGGGTCTGCCGGGGGTGTCTATGTCGGGTCACCGGACGGCGGGCGCGAACGCCGGCTCGTTGGCACCACTCCAGTCTGGGGGCCCGCTTGGACGCGGGACGGGTCGCACCTGCTGTTCGCGCTGGCCAAGGACGATCAAACGGACCTCTACACGGGTCGACCCGACCGGTTCGGGGCGACCAACCTGACCACCCGTTGGCCGGTGCTCGTGCAGAGCGCGTCGTCCTCGCCGGACGGAACCGAGATCGTGGTCGCCGCCGACGACGATCTCTACCGTCTGGATCGCGCCACGGACGTCCTGGTTCCGATCGTCACCGGGCACGACCGCGAGTCTTGGCCGGAGTGGTCGCCAACAGGGGACAAGATCGTGTTCACGCGCAGTCTCAAACTGATCGACAGCCGATAGGGGTTGCCGGCGCGACCGTCAACGGTCCTTGCGGTGTCAGCCCGCGGCTTGGTCGCGTTCAGCCGCTCGCAACGCCGCCAGGAGCGCCAAGAATGCCCGGTCCCGCTCCGCGACCGCGCGTTCCGCGAGCTCTCCGGCGTAGTCGAAGAATCCGTGGCCGCTCTTCACGCCCAGACGGCCCGCATCGACCAGCCGTTGGACGTCGTCGGGGATGTCGGTGCCGGACGCGATCTCCGGCACGAGATTCCGGAAGACCGTCGTTTGCACGTCGAGGCCGCCGAAGTCCTGCACCTGCAGCGGGCCGAGTGCGGCCAGCCGAAACCCCATGCTCCCCCGGATCGCGGCATCGATCTGCTCCGGGCTGGCCACGCCTCGGCGGAGAAGGTCCCAGACCTCGCGGAACAGGGCGATCTGGACACGGTTGACGAGAAACCCGGGCAGCTCGAGGTTGAGGCGGACGGGAACCTTCCCGGCGCGTTCGAGCAGCTCGATCGTGCGGTCGATCGTCGTCTCGCTGGTGGCCGGGCTCGGGACGACTTCGACGGTCGGCACGATGTGGGGCGGGTTGAACCAGTGAGCGACCAGCGCGCGTTCCGGCCGGCGAAGCCGTTCGCCGGACTGCGAGATCGGAAACGTCGACGAGTTGCTGGCGATGATCGTCTCGTCGGGGACGAGCGCTTCGATCTCGGCGAGCAGCTGAATCTTGGTCGGCAGGTCTTCGCGCACGGCCTCGATCACGAAATCGGCGTCGGCCACGGCTTCGGCCACAGAGTCGGCGGTGGAGACCCGACCGAGCGTGGCCGCCGCCTCGGCACCGGTGGTCAGCCCCGCTTCGGCGAACTGCTGGAGATTGCGGGCAATCCGCGACGTGGCGGAAGCCGCAGCGGCCGGGATGTCGTCGAATCCGACAACCCGGCAGCCGGCGGCGGCGAACGTCTGGGCAATGCCGTGGCCCATCGTGCCGAGGCCGATCACCGCCACGCGCTCCACCCGGTCTGCCATCGAGCCGCTCTCCCCGAACAAGCCTCACGCAGCGCGAATTCTGCCGCACCGCCGGGCGGCCTGCTCAGTGCCAGGAGCCAACGTGACGGGATCGCGCCGTTTGGGAGCGAAGGGGGGGCGAGTTCGCGTCGCCCGACATATCCCTTGTGGCGTGTAGGGGCCTCGCCTCAAGTCGTCGACTGGTGACAGTTGGAAGTGCGGGCGGGCGCGAACCGGGCCGGGCCCTGCTGGGCCCGGCCCGG
>JBDHWC010000029.1:0-26692 GCA_039809985.1 Thermomicrobiales bacterium
GGGGGCCACCGTCTGGACAGCGACCAAGTCGCCTGATGACGCCTGAAGGTGTGCCGATCCGGCCGGACGCCGGACCGACCGGCCACGCGTGACCCCAAATCCGACCCCGATCGGGCCGCGTCGCCGATGCCCATGAGTTGGTTGAACGGTCGCTGCGCGGTCGGTGCCTTCGTGCGACACAGGATCAGCCCGAGGCCCTGTCGAGCAGGTCGCGCGCGATCTGCTCGGCGCGCGGCTTGTCGTCGGGGGCGAGTTCGCCGTCGATGACGAGGTCGCGGAGGTGGGTCTTCACCTCCTTGATCCACGGTCCGGGGCCGCGACCGAAGATCGCCATCAGTTCGTCGCCGTCCAGCGGGCTGTCGAGCCGGGCGAGGTCGGCTTCCTGCTGCAGGCGGTCGAAGTGACCCCGGAGCGCGGCGATGCGCTGCGTTGCTGCCTGTCGCTTCGCCTCGCGCCCGGACGTGACGTCGGCCGCCGCGAGGTCGAGCAAGTCGTCCCATGTTTCGCCGGCGTCGAGCGCGAGCCGGCGCACCGCACTGTCGGTCCAGTCCGGCTCGTAGGCGGCCGGCCGGCCGTGCAGTTCGACCAGGCGACGGACCGTGTCGCGGGTGGACCGGTCGGCCTTGAGCCGGGTGAGCGCTTTCTCGGCGAGGTCTGCGCCGATGCGCTCGTGGCCGTGGAAGGAAACGTCGCCGAAGGCGTCGATGCTGCGGGTCAGCGGCTTGGCCGCGTCGTGCAGGAGCGCGGCCCAGCGCACGGCCAGCCGCGGCGGCGATTGGCTGACGACGCGGAGCGTGTGCTCCCAGAGGTCCTTCTCGCGATTCCGCCACAACGTTTGGTCGCGGTCGCCCTCGGCCGCGAGCGGGGCGAGCCCGGGCACCGCGACGACGAGCAGGCCGGTCCGGCGCAACAGGTCGAGGCCATCAGGGGCATAGTCGCCGACGAGCAGCCTGCCGAGTTCCGCCCAGACTCGCTCGCGGCTGATCCGGTCGAGACTCGCGGCTTGGTCGCGCATCGCGGCCTCGGTTGCCCAGTCGACCCGAAACCCGAGCTGGGCGACGAAGCGGGCGGCCCGCAGCAGGCGCAGCGGGTCCTCGGCGAACCGGGCGGTGGGGTCGCCAACGGCCCGGAGCACGCCGAGCGCGATGTCGGCTTCTCCGCCGTAGGGGTCGACGAGTTCGCCGGAGCGCGGGTCGAGGGCGAGGGCGTTGGCGGTGAAGTCGCGCCGGCTCAGGTCGTCGGCCAACGACGCGCCCCAGGCAACCACCGGGAAGCGGGTTTCGTCCGGGTAATGCTCGCTGCGATAGGTGGTGATCTCGACGTCGCAGCGGATCGGGCCGTCGCCGAAGACCGCGCCGACCGTGCCGAAACGCTCGCCGACGAGGTAGATCGACGAAGCGCCGGCTGCGGCGGCGATGCGCTGGCTGGCCTCCGGGGCGGCCGACGTGGCGAAGTCGAGATCGACCGCGCGGCCGGGCCGCAGCAGCAGGTCGCGGACGATGCCGCCGACGAGATGGAGCCGTTCTCCGGCGTCGGCGTAGACGTCGGCGAGTCGGTCGGCGACCTTCCGCTCGTGGTCCGGCAGTTGGTCGAGCAGGGCGAGGCCGCGGCGGTCGTCGCTCGGCGGGGGGGTTGCAGTGGCCATCGTCTCCTGCACCGGGCGTCGTCGCGCGCACGGCCCCGGCCCTCGGTGTTGACTCGAGGCGGCGCAGGGCAGGACCATCGGGAACGTCCGGGTCCGGGAATCAAGTATTCTACGACTGGCCGGGGCTGCACGCACCCGGCTTGGGCCGTTGTCCGCTGGTACCGGCCCACGCGTTCGGCAAGGAGTGTTCCATTAGTACCGCGCTCTCACTGGCGGCCGTCGTGCTGCTGGTGCTTGCGAACGGCTTCTTCGTGGCAACCGAGTTCGCGCTGGTCTCCGTCCGGCGAACGCGGATGCAGCAACTCGCGGCCGAGGGCGACGGCCGCGCCGAGTCGGTGCTCCACCGCCTCGACCACCTCGACACCTACATCGCGGCGACCCAGCTCGGGATCACGATCGCGAGCCTCGGACTCGGCTGGATCGGCGAGCCCGCCCTGTCGCACCTGATCGAGCCGGCGGTGGCCTTGGTGCCGGGGCTGGGCGAGGGGCCGCGCGAGGCGCTGATGCGGACCATTTCCTTCGCCATCGCCTTCTCGATCATCACCAGCCTGCACATCGTGCTTGGCGAGCTCGCGCCGAAGAGCCTCGCGCTGCAGCGCCCGGAGGCGACCTCCCTCTTCGCGGCGCGCCCGATCGCGATCTTCGAGCGGCTGCTGCGGCCGGTCATCTCCGGTCTGAACAACCTCGGCAACTGGGTCGTGCGACAGGTCGGGATCGAGCCGGCCGCCGGGCACGCGCTGGTGCAGTCGGCCGAGGAGTTGCGACTGGCGGTGGGGGCGAGCCGCGAGGCGGGGCTCGTCGAGGAGACGGCCCAGCAGATCGTCGACCGCGCCTTCCTCTTCAGCGAGCTGGAGGCCCACCAGGTGATGGTGCCGCGGACCGAGATGAGCGCCGTGCCGGTCACGGCGACCCTCGACGAGGTGCTCACCGTGGCGACCGAGAGCGGCCACTCGCGCCTGCCGGTCTACGAGGGCGACACCGACCACATCGTCGGCGTGGTCAACGTCAAGCGCCTGATGCCGCTTCTGGTCGAGGAGCGCGCGGCGGCGCGACGCGGCGAGGACGCGACGGAACCGTTCGACCTGCGGCAGACGATGGGCGAGATTCTGGCGGTGCCGGAGACGCAGCCCGCGCCGGACCTGCTGGCGCGGCTGCGGGAGACGCACACGCCGGTCGCGATCGTGATCGACGAGTACGGCGGCACCGCCGGCATCGTGACGCTGGTCGACCTGATGGAGCACCTGATCGGCGACATCGAGGACGAGCTCGAGGCCGCGCCGGTGCCGGAGGAGGAGGCCGCCGACGGCAGTTTCCCGCTGGACGGCCTGACGACCATCGTCGAGGCGGAGGAGTTCCACGACGTCGACCTCGACGACGAGGACCTCGACGTCGAGACGGTCGGCGGCTACGTCTTCTCCCGGCTCGGGCGGCCGGCGGCGATCGGGGACGTGGTGCCGACGCTCGACGGGCGGACATTGCGGGTCGAGGAGTTGGACGGGCTGCGCGTCGCCCGCGTGCGCGTGCTGCCGGAGGGGGCCGCTCCGGTCGACGCGGTTTCGGTGCCGGAGATGACCACCGCCAACGGCAGGGGCGGGCACTGAGGTGACAGGTGCGGCCGCGGGCGACGGGAACGGGCGGTGAGCGGGGCGATGCCTGCGGAGCACGCCATTCTCGGCCTGCTGGCCTTGGCCGACGACGGGGGTGACGGTCGGGGCTACGGCTACGACCTCGCCCGCCATTTCGCCGACGACCAGCCGCTCGGTGAGGTGCTGCACCTCGAGCCGGGGATGCTGTACCACCATCTGAAGAAGCTCGAGCGGGCCGGCTGGGTCGAGGCGTCGGTGCAGCCGCAGGCGACCCGGCCGGCGCGGCGCACCTACCGCTTGGCGGAGTCCGGGCGGGCGGAGCTGCTGCGCTGGCTGGAGGAACCGGTCACCCGGACCAGGGAACTGCGGCTCGAGTTCCTGGTCAAGCTCTACTTCGCCCGGCTGGTCGACCCGGGGCGGGCCGAGCGACTGGTGGCCGAGCAACGGGAGGCGACGCAGCGCCAGCTTGCTTCGCTCGAGGCGCAACTGAGCGCGCTGGCGTCGCCGGGGGTCGAGGCCGCTCACGACCCGTTGTCCGACTTCACCGCCACGGTGCTGACTCTGCGCCGGATGCAGACCAAGGCCGCGCTGACGTGGCTCGACGCGCTCGCCGAGCCCATCGCGAAGTGACGATCTCCACGCGCCCTCGGATGTGCCGTCGTTGCCCGAACCACGGCTCGGAGCCGAGCGGGGCCCGCGCGGCCGACGGCCTGCGCCGCACCGGCGCACGACCTGACGCACCCTACGGCGAGGAAACGCCCTGATGCACCGGCGAGGGGGGCCGCTGGGCAGTCTCGGCGCGCCGTTGCCGGAGGGCGCGCACCAGCCGGTGAAGGCGAGCACCGTGCGGCGGGTGGCCGGTTTCTTCAAGCCGTACTGGCCGCAGGTGCTGCTGACGTTGGCGGCGATCCTGCTCGTCGCCGTGCTCGGCCTGATCAACCCGTTCCTGCTGAAGGCGATCATCGACGACGCGATCCCGGAGCGGAACCTGTCGCGGCTCTACCTCTACGTCGGGCTGATGGTCGCGATCCCGATCGTCACCGGCCTGATCGGGGTCGGCCAGACCTTCCTGAACACCGTCATCGGCCAGCACGTGATGCGCGACCTGCGGAACGCGCTCTACCAGCACCTGCAGAAGATGCCGCTCCGGTTCTTCACCTCGACCCGGACCGGGGAGATCCAGGCGCGCCTGAGCAGCGACGTCGCCGGCGTGCAGCAGGTGGTGACCGACACGGCGACGAGCATCGTCAGCAATCTGGCGACGGCGATCTCGACGATCATCGCCATGTGGCTGATCTCCTGGCAGATGGCCCTGATCTCGATCGGGTTGCTGCCGATCTTCCTGTTCATCACCTACAAGGTCGGCAATGTGCGGCGCGAGGTGACGACCTCCACCCAGCGGACCGTGGCCGACCTGACCTCGCTGGTCGAGGAGACGCTGTCGGTCAGCGGGATGCTGCTCTCCAAGTCGTTCGGCCGGCAGGCCCGCGAGGTGGAGCGCTTCACGCACGAGAACGCGCGGCTGACCGACCTCCAGATTCGGCAGCAGATGGTCGGCCGCTGGTTCTTCATGGTCATCTCCACCTTCTTCTCGATCACGCCGGCGGTCGTCTACTGGTACGCGGGGCGGGAGATCATCGGCGGCAGCACGGCGCTGACGATCGGCGACATCGTGGCCTTCACCACGTTGCAGAGCCGGCTCTTCTTCCCGATCGGGCAGTTGCTGAACGTGCAGGTCGAGGTGCAGGGCGCGTTCGCGCTGTTCGACCGCATCTTCGAGTACCTCGACATGCCGGCCGAGATTCGCGACCGGCCGGGCGCGGTCGCGCTCGACCCCGCCGCGGTGCGCGGCCGGGTCCGGTTCGACCACGTCTGGTTCGAGTACGACGACACGCCGCTGGTCGGCGAAGCGACCCAAACGAACGGGGCGGCAACTGGTCCCGATAGGAGCGAGCCGACGAGCGAGACCCAGCGGCCGTTCGCGCTGCAGGACATCACCTTCGAGGTGCAGCCGGGGCAGCTGGCGGCGCTCGTCGGCCCGAGCGGGGCGGGCAAGACGACGATCGCGATGCTGGTGCCGCGCCTGTACGACGTCGACGAGGGGGCGGTCTCGATCGACGACATGGACGTCCGCGACGTGACGCTGGCCAGTCTCGGCCGGGTGATCGGGATGGTGACGCAGGAGACCTACCTGTTCCACGCCACCATTCGCGAGAACATCGCCTACGGCAACCCGCAGGCGACTGACGAGGAGATCGCGGCGGCGGCGCGGGCGGCGGCCATCCACGACAAGATCATGGAACTGCCGGAGCAGTACGCGACGGTGGTCGGCGAACGGGGCTACAAGCTCTCCGGCGGCGAGAAGCAGCGGGTGGCGATCGCCCGGGTGATCCTGAAGGACCCGCGCATCCTGATTCTCGACGAGGCGACGAGCGCGCTCGACACGCACTCCGAGCGGCTGATCCAAGGGGCGCTGGAAGGCTTGATGGTGAGCCGCACCACGCTCGCGATCGCCCACCGACTGAGCACGATCCTCGCCGCCGACGTCATCCTCGTCGTCGAGCGCGGCCGCATCGTCGAGCGGGGAACCCACGCCGAACTGCTGGAACGAGGCGGCCTCTACGCCAAACTCTACCGCGAGCAGTTCGCCTCGGCGTCGAGAATGGCGGGAGTCCTGTAGCGGCACGCCGGCCGTCGGACGGTCAGAGGCAGATGGTCGTGCCGACCGCGGCCGGAGCCTCGCGCCGGCGCCGATCCCATTGGGCAAACGCCGTGCGGGTCGGGGAAGATGCCGGGAGCGGGCTTGACGCCCCGTGGGTTCGGAGGGGTTGGGCCGTGTGTCGATGAACGGGGGGATCGTCGAGGGGTGGACGGCGCAGTTCGCGCTGATGCTGCTGGTGGCGACGGTCGTCGCCGCCGTGGCGCGCCGCCTCCGACTGCCGTACGAGGTGGCACTGGTCCTGACCGGACTGGCGATCGCCGCGCCGCACGCGTTCTCCCTGCCCTCGCTCGACCCGGAACTGCTGCTGTTCGCCTTCCTGCCGCCGCTGCTGTTCGACGCCTCGTTCCGGATCGACGTGCGGGAACTGCGGACTGTCGCCCGGCCCGTGGTGCTGCTCGCGGTGCCGGGGGTGTTGGTCACCGCGGTGCTGGTCGGGGTTGCGGTGGCTTGGCTGCTCGGGCTGCCGCTGGCGACGGGACTGCTCTTCGGCAGCATCGTGGCGGCCACCGACCCGGTGGCGGTCGTCGCCCTGATGCGGCAGTTGCACCTGCCGCCGCGGATGAGCGTCGTTTCCGAGGCGGAGAGCCTGATCAACGACGGGATGGCGATCACGCTCTACATCGTCTTCCTCGAACTTTCGCTCGGCCACACGATCGGACTGGGCGGCGCGCTCGGCCTGCTGGCGTCCGAGGTGGTCGGCGGGCTGGCGATCGGCGCGGCGCTCGGGTTCGCCTTCTCGCGAGCCACCGCCCTGATCGACGACCCGCTGATCGAGATGACGCTCTCGACCGCCCTTGCCTTCGGCAGTTACCTGCTGGCGGACTCGCTCCACATGTCCGGCGCGCTCGCGTGCGTCGCCGCCGGGCTGGTGCACGGCAGCTATGGACGTTCGATCGGCATGTCGGACCGGACCAGCGAACGGCTGGATCTGCTCTGGGAGTATCTCGGGTTCGCGGCGAACGCGATCATCTTCCTGCTGGTGGGGTTCACCGCCGACCTCGGAGCGTTCGTCCGCAATCTCTGGCCGGTGGTGGTGGCCGTGCTGGCGGTGCTGGTGGCCCGGGTCGTGGTGGTCGAGTTGGTCGGCGCGCTGATGGCGCGCTCCCCGGTGTCGATCCCGCCGCGGGAGCGCCTGGTGCTGGTCTGGGCCGGGCTGCGGGGCGCGCTGACGCTGGCCCTCGCCCTCGGCCTGCCGTTGGCCGCGCCGCACCGCGCGTTGCTGATCGACATGGCGTTCGGCGTGGTGCTGGTGACGTTGCTCGGCCTCGGTCTGACGCTGCCGGTGCTGGTCCGGCGGCTCGACTTGCCGCCAGAGCCGAGCGCCCGCGCGCCGATGATCTGACCCGCGCCGCGACCGCCGCCGGACGCGAGTCGAGAAGGCGGCGGCCGGTGGTCAGTCGATCGGGAACTCGATGGTGGCGACGGTGCCGAGGCCGCCGTTGCCGATGCTGAAGGTTCCCTTCAAGTCGGACGTCACGAGGCGCTGGATGATCCGCATCCCGAGGCCGCGACTCTGCGACGGGTCGAAGCCCTCGTCGAGGCGGTGGCCGTCGTTGGTCACCACGATCCGGGCGATGCCGTGCTTCTCCTCCGACGTGATGCGGACGATGCCGTCGCGCTTCCCTTCGAAGCCGTGGTTGACCGCGTTGGCGACCAGTTCGTTGATGAGGAGGGCGACGATGGTCGCCTGGCGCGAGGGGATGCCGACGTTGCTCGGCACGATCTCGAAGCGCACGGTCAGGCCCGGCCGGATCAGGGTGTGCAGGGCCTCGTCCGCGACGTGCTGGGCGAGCACGGCGATGGTGGTGCCACCGAGCCGCGACTCGTCGCTGAGCAGGTCGTGGACGGCGGCGATGGACTGGATGCGGGCGATCGCCTCGTTCAGGTGGGCGGCCCACGGCCCCTCGCCGGAGCGGCGCACTTGCAGCGAGAGCAGCGCGGCGACCGTCTGCAGGTTGTTGCGGACCCGATGGTGCATCTCCTGCAAGAGGGCCGAGGCCGTCTCGAGGCCGAGCCGGGTCTCCTGGTAGAGCGTCGCGTTCTCGATCGCCATGGTCGCGGCGTCGGAGAAGGCCTGGAGCATGCTGAGCTCGTCCTCGCTCAGGGTCGCCTCCTCGGAGTCGAGGCGGATGCAGAGCGCGCCGAGCATTTCCCGAGCCGACCGGAGCGGCAGGCAGATCAGGCGGTCGGAGCCCTCGGGGTAGTCGAGGTCGATCGCCTGCGGCGCGCCGGTGCGCACCACCTCGCGCACGGCGTCTTCGCGCAACATCGGGTTGACGAGGTCGCGGTGCTGCCCGACGTAGTGCTCGATGGTGGTCGCCTCCAGCCCGGAGCGCCGGGACGGGAGGCGGAAGATCGCGGCCGACTCGGCGTCGAACAGCTCAATCGCCTGCTCGGCGATCAGGCGGAGCACGTCGTCGAGATCGAGGGTCGAGGCGATGGTGTGGGAGACGCGCTGCAGGGTGCTGAGCTCGGTCACCTTCCGTCGCAGCCGGGCGTCGGTCAGGCTGTAGAGCCGGGCGTTCTCGATCGTGATCGCCAGTTCGTCGGCAACCGACTGGAGGAAGGCGAGTTCGTCCTCGGCGAAGACCCGCCGCTTGAGGGCGAAGATGTTGAGGACGCCGACGAGGCGCTCGTCGTCGGCGGAGCGGCGGATCACCATCGGCACCGAGACCTGAGAGGAGTAGAGGTCCTCGCCGGTGTTCGGCAGCCACGTGGCGGCCGGGTGCTGCCGGGCGTCGGCGGCGGCGATCACCCGGCGGTCACGGGCGGCGAGCCCGGTGATGCCGAGACCGCGCCGCAGGGTGGTCGCGCCGACCGCCGCGGGGTTGAGCCCGACCGCCGCCCGGAGCGTCAGGACGTCGGAGGCTTCGTCGTACAGGAAGAGGGCGCAACCGTCGGCACCGGTCGTCTGGGTGACGACGCGCACGCTCGACTCGAGGCCCGCGGTGAGTTCGAGGTTCGCCGTGGCCGCCCGGTTGATGTGGTGGAGGGCGGCAAGCCACGGGGTCGGTGTTTCGGCCAGCACCGGCTCGTCGGCGTTCGAATGCTCGGAGGCCTCGTGGTGGCCGCGCGAGAGGGCGGCGAGGGCGATGCCGGCGGCGAGGGTGGTGGAAGGGTCGTCGACGCCGCCGCCCGCGCCGTCGAAAAGTCCTTGCAACACCTCGATGCCGGCCGCCATCGCGTCCTCGAGCGAGATGGTCGCGTCGGCGGCGTCGCGCCCGAACTGGTCGAACAGTTCGCGCAGGGGGTCGCCGCCGGCGGGGATCGGGGCGTCGGGCGCGTAGGTGGCGGCGAGCTGTCGGGCGAGGTCGTGCGCGAGCGCGTGGATGGGGCGGGTACTCGCAGTCATCAGGTCCTCGGGCAGGTCAGGCGGTCGGCGGCGGCGCCGGTTCGTCCGCGAAATGGCGGCCGAACCAGGCGATCAGGTGCTGCAGGCGGGCAATGCGTCGGCTTGGCTTGCCGCTGCGGGAGAGGTTGTGGTCCTCCTCCGGGATGCGGACGAAGGCGACCTCTCGCCCGAGTCGCTTGAGGGCGACGAACATCTGCTCGGCCTGCTCGATCGGGCACCGCAGGTCCCCCTCGTTGTGGACGATCAGGAGCGGGGTGGTGATCCGGTCGACGTAGGTGATCGGCGAGTGGCGCAGGAGTCGCTCGGTGTTCGCCCACGGCGTGCCGCCGAACTCCCACTCGCCGAAGTCGAAGCCGATGTCACTCGTGCCGTAGAACGAGTGGAAGTTGCTGACGCAGCGCTGGGTGGAGGCGACCCGGAAGCGGTCGGTGTGCCCGACGAGCCAATTGGTCAGGTAGCCGCCGTAGGAGCCTCCGGTGACGGCGACGCGACCCGGGTCCGCGTACGGGCGGGCGAGCACGGCGTCGAGGGCGGCGAGGACGTCGGGGGCGTCGCTCTCGCCCCAGCGACCGCGGCTCGCGGTCGCGAACGCCTCGCCGTAGCCCTGCGAGCCGCGCGGGTTGGAGAAGAGGACGAGCCAGCCTTTGGCGGCCATCGCCTGCATCTCGTGGAACGGGGCATGGCCGTACATCGCGTGCGGGCCGCCGTGGATCTGGAGCACGACCGGGTACGACTGGGCGGGGTCGAAGCCGGGCGGCTTGAGCAACCACGCCTGGACGTCCAAGTCGCCACTCTTGCTGCGGACAGTGATCGTCTCGGCGGCGGCGAAGTCGACCTCGGCCAGCCAGTCGGCGTTGTGGCGGGTGAGTTGGCGTTCTCGGCCGTCCGGGTCGCGGACGAAGAGTTCGAACGGGTGCGACGTGTCGCCGGCGAGGAAGACGATGGTGCCGTCGGCTGCGCCGACCGCGGCCGAGACGCGCCGGTCGCCGGCGGTGAGCGGCGTCGTCTCCCCGGTGACGGCGTTGATTCGGTGCAGGTGCACCGTGCCGTGCGTGCTGGCGAGCGCGTGGAGTTGGCGACCGTCGGCGGACCAGAAGGGCCTCGCGTCCCCGCCGATGGCGAGGTCGCTCATCCCGACGTCGTCGTAGGTCGGCACCGCGTCGCCGGTGAGGTCGCGCGGTTCGCCTCCCGCGGCGGGGACGAGCCAGACTCGTCTGTTGCGGCCTCCGTCGAAGCCGACCAAGTGGCCGAGCATGGCGATCTGCGCGCCGTCCGGCGACCACGCGGGAGAGGAGAACTCGGCGTCAAGCTCGGCGACGGGGGTCACACTGCGGTCGGCAACCGCGACGCGGTAGACGGCGACGACGCCGTTCCGGTCCCGGTCGGGGGTGCGGTTGCCGACGAAGGCGAGGGCGGTGCCGTCGGGGGACCACGCCGGCTGGTCAACGTCGACGTCGCCTTCAGTCAGCTGAGTTGCTTCCCCGCCGGCGGACGGCACGATCCAGAGCTGGGTGTGCTTGCCCGCGGTGAAGCCGTGGCCGTCGTGCCGGTACCGGAGGGTGGTCACCACTCGCTCGTCGGCGAAGGCCGCCGGCGGGGGCGTGACCGGATCCTTCGCGCTCGACAGAAATGCGATCGTCTGCCCGTCCGGGGACCATGCGGGGGATGAGGCTCCGTCCGGCTGGTTGGTCAGTTGCCGGGCTTCGCCGCCGTCGACCGGGACGACCCAGACTTGCGGCGAGGGCTTCGGCTCGGCCTTTGGCTTCGCCGGCGCGCCGCCCGCCGGAGGTGCTTCGACCAGAGGCGGCACGGGCAGGTGCGGCGGGCGCGAGGAGACGAAGGCGATCCGGCGTCCGTCCGGGGACCAGCGCGGCGCGGAGTCGCGGGCGCTGCCGGAGGTCAGTTGGCGCGGCTCGCCGCCGGCGGTGGGCACGAGCCACACCGCCGACCGGTAGTCGTCGGCCGCCTTGTCGAGGCGGCTGACGACGTAGGCGACCTGCGTGCCGTCCGGGGAGAGGCGGGGGTCGCCGACGAGCGTGACGTTGAAGAGGTCGTCGATGGTGACGGGTCGTGCCACGGGCGGCTCCGGCGACGGGCGGCACGGCCGCGGCGCGTGCTGCGCCGCGGCCGTGTCCCGATGGCTGTGTGACGACTGGGACCGGGCCGGTCAGTCGAGGCTGACCTTCTGGCTCTCCAGCCGGTTGAGGACCATCAGGCGGGGCTCCGTCATGTCCTCGATCGCGTAGCGGATGCCCTCGCGGCCGAGGCCCGACTGCTTGATCCCGCCGTAGGGCATGTGGTCGATCCGGTAGGTGGGAATGTCGTTGATCACCACGCCGCCGGCCTCGATCTCCTCGAAGGCGACGAGGGCGCGCTCGAGGTTGTTGGTGAAGACGCCGGCCTGCAAGCCGTACTCGGAGTCGTTGACGCGGTTGATCCCCTCCCCGAACGAGGCGATCGGGAAGATGGTGACCAGCGGCGCGAACGCCTCCTTGGAGCAGACCGGGCTCTCCGGGCTGGCGTTCTCGATGATCGTCGGCGGGAAGAAGGCGCCGTCGGCCGTGCCGCCGCAAAGCACGCGGGCACCGTCCGCCTCGGCCTGCTCGACCCATTGCTGGGCGCGGAGCGCGGCCTTGTCGTCGATCATCGGGCCGAGGTCGGTGGCGGCGTCGGCGGGGTCGCCGAGCTTGATGGCCTTGACCGCGGTGACCAACTTCTCCCTGAACGCGTCGTAGACCTTCTCGTGGACGAAGACGCGCTGCACGGAGATGCAGACTTGGCCGGCGAACGAGAACGCGCCGGTCCGGATCCGGCCCACCGCGTAGTCGAGGTCCGCGTCGTCGTCGATGACGACGCCGGCGTTGCCGCCGAGCTCGAGCACCACCGGCTTCCGACCGGCGCGGGCCTTCATCTTCCACCCGACGTCCGGCGAGCCGGTGAAGGTGAGCAGCTTGAAGCGGTCGTCCTCGACCAGCACGTCGCCGACGACGCGGTCCATCGGCAGGATGCTGACCGCGCCCTTAGGCACGCCCGCCGGGTCGAGCAGCTCGGCGAAGAGGAGCATGGTCAGCGGGTCGCGGGACGGCGGCTTGAGAACGATCGTGTTGCCGGCGGCGAGGGCCGGGGCGATCTTGTGGAGGGCGAGGTTGAGCGGGTAGTTGAAGGGGGAGATGCCGGCGATCGGGCCGATCGGGAAGCGGCGGACGATGCCGTAGCGCCCCTTCGAGGAGGCCATCAGGTCGAGCGGCATCACCTCGCCGTCGATCCGCTTCGTCTCCTCGGCCGCGAGCTGGAGGGTGAAGACGCCGCGGTCCACCTCGACGGCGGCGTCGCGCACCGGCTTGCCGGCCTCGGCCGAGAGGGTGGCGACGAACTCGTCGCGGCGCGCCGCGAGCCCCTTGGCGAGCGCGTCGAGGATCGCGGCCCGCTCGTAGGTGCCGAGCTTGCGGGTCACCTCGAACGCCCGCTGGGCGGCGACGATCGCCTGCTCCAGTTGCTCGCGGGTGGCCTCGTAGGTGACGCCGAGGAGGCGGCCGTCGTAGGGGCTGGTCACCTCCAGCCGCTGGGGCGACGTTGCCCACTCGCCGGCAAGGTACATCTTGTGCTCGCGGGCGTCGGTGGTGTGGTCCGGGCGGTGTGTGGCGGCGGTGGTGGTCATCCGATCCTCCGGTTCGTTGCGCGTGCGGGGCAGTCGCTGACCCCTCTAGGATACGACACCCCGCCCGGTGCGAAGACCGTCGGCACGGCGGTCGGTGGTGTCTGGCGCGACGCACTGGCAACACAAAAAAGGGGGAGGGTCGGGCCCTCCCCCTTCGGATCCTGACGCGGATCAGCGAACGCCGAGCAGGTGCTTGCCTTGGCGAGTGCCGGACCATGCGCTCGGCGGCCCGTCGAACTCGCCGCTGCCGCTCTCCCACCAGTTCGGCAGTTGGCCGCCGATGGCGGCGAGCTCGGTCTTGGTGTAGATCAGGCCGTCGCGGTCCAGCACCGAGAGCTCGAACTCGTGGCTCATGGTGATGGCGTCGACCGGGCAGACCTGCGAGCAGAGGCCGCAGAACATGCAGCGACCGGCGCGGAGGATGAACTCGCCGAGTTCGCGGTCGCCCTCCTCCGACGGCACGACGTGCATCTCCAGGCACGAGGTGGGGCAGATCCGGGCGCAGAGGCCGCAGGCGACGCAGAGCGCCTCGCCGGTGTCCGGGTCGGTGCGGAGCGAGGGGAGGCCGCGGTAGCGCGGGGCCGGGATCCGGTCCTCGTCCGGGTACTGAATCGTGATCTTGGGCATGAAGAAGCGCTTCAGCGTGACCCCGAAGCCCTTGACCTCGTCGAACATGGGAGCGTTCCTCCTCGGGCTAGCGGGGCGCGCCGGCCGGTGTCAGGGTCGGCGTGATGGTGGCCGGCCCGAGAATCGGGGACTCGGCCCCGCCGAGCATCGGCACGACCATGCCGCCGCGCTCCAGCCTCGCGTAGGTGATGCCGCGGTAGACCGGGACGACCTGCGAGATCTCGGTCATGATCTGGGACGGGTGCCGGTTCGGCAGGTGGTAGCCCATCCGGCTGGCGATCCGGCTGACGATCTCGGTGCCGCTCAGCGCCTCGCCCATCGGCGGGGTGGCGGCGCGCAGGCGCTGCACCGTGCGGTCGAAGCCGGTCATCGTGCCGTCCTTCTCCATCGCCATCGCCAGCGGCAGCACCGCGTCGGCGACGCGACCGAGCGGCGTGTCGTCGTAGGAGTCGAGGACGACAAGGTACTCGAGCTTCGGCAGCACGGCGGCCAGTTCCGGGTTGATGTCGGCCCGTCGCCCGCGGACGGGGTTCTGGACGACCATCGCCTTGACCCGGCCGTCGCTGATGGCCGGGATCAGCTCCTGGAGCGACAGACCCTCGCCGGACGGCAGCGACTGGACGGGCAGGAAGCCGTTGCGGGTGGTGGCCGGGCCGGTCCAGCGCGGCAGCCACGCCGCCTCCAGCAGGGCGCGGGTGTCGGCGTCGGCGAGGATGTGGGGATCCGCGCCCATGTCGACCGCGCCTTGGTAGTTGGCCGGGCCGCGTGGGGTGGCGACGCCGCCGCCGGGCCGCTCGAAGTTGCCGGTCAGGATCGCGAGGTTGACACAGGCGGCGGTGATCGCGGCCGGGTCGCCGTCCGCTCCCCCGGGTTCCGCGTGGGCGGCGGTGTTGTAGATCAGGGCGGGGCCGTAGCCGCCGTCCGGCGCCTGCTTGGCGAGGCCCGCGCCGCCGGTGCCGTACCACACCGCTGCCTGGCGGATGTGGTCGGCGTCGAGTCCGGTGGCGGCGGCAACGTCGTCGAGGCCGAATGCCGCGAGCGACGACGCCAGCGCGGCAGCGTCGACCCCGTCGCGGACGAGGCCGAGGTCGACGAGCTGGCGGGCGATCCCGTTCAGGAGCGTGGCGGTGGTGCCGGGGTTCGGCTTCAGCCAGAGCGGGGCACGGTGGCAGAGCGGGAAGTCGTCCTGGCTGATGACGACGTACTTCGCTTCCCGGTAGAAGGCCGAGTGGTAGAACCAGTAGGAGGCCACCGGCTCGGTGAAGCCGATCGAGGGGCCGACCAGCAGGCCGGCCTTCACGTCGGTGAACAGTTCCTGCATGTTGTTCGTGTTGGCGACGTCGGTGCCGAGGCCGGCGATGACCGCGTCACGCACCTTGAGCTGGGACGGCGTCAGGTGCAGGCCGACGTTGCGGCTGGCCATCACCGCCCGGGTGAACTGGCTGAGGAGGTACGCCTCCTCGTTGGTGACGTCGGGCGAGACGAGGGCGGCGAACTGGTCGCCCTGGTAGTGGGCGAGCGACTCGGCCACCGCGTCGATCGCGTCGTCCCACGCCACTTGGTAGCCGAAGCCGAGGTTGGTGGCGGAGCGCTCGCGGAAGGTCGGGTAGAAGAGCCGGTCCTGGTGCTGGACCTGCTCGTGCCCCCAGCGACCGAACTCGCAGGTGTAGCCGTGGTTGACGCCGCGCTCCCAGAGGTGGGTGGTACGGCGGGCGACGCCGCGGTTGGTCTCGACGTTGATCGTGCAGCCGACGTCGCAGAAGCCGCAGATCGTCTCGTGACTGTCGAGTTCCCACGGGTGGTGGCCGAAGTGGCGGTCGGTCATCGCGCCGACCGGGCAGACGGCGATGCACATCCCGCAGTTGGTGCACTTGGTCTCAGTCAGGTCGGCGCCGAAGGCGGGGGAGATGCTGGCCTCGAGCGAGCGGGCCGTCGTCTCGATCGCGGTGACGCCGATCATCTCGTCGCAGACGCGGGTGCACCGGTTGCACATGATGCACCGGTCCCACTTGTAGTCGATCAGCTCGCTGAAGTGGGTGTAGGGCTGGGCGAGCTTGGGCCGGCGGTAGGGATTGCCGGTGACGTTGTGGAGGTAGGTGTTGTCCTGCAGGTAGCACTCGCCCGACTTGTCGCAGGTCGGGCAGTCGAGGGCGTGGTCGATCAGGTACATCTGGAGCAGGAACTGGCGGCTGGCCTCCGACTCCGGGGAGTGGGTCAGCACCTCCATCCCCTCGGTGAAGGGGGTGGCGCACGACTCGATCAGTCCGCCGCGCTTGCCGAGCACCTTGACGACGCAGACCCGGCAGGAGCCCCACGCCCGGAGCATCGGCTGGAAGCAGAGGTTCGGGATCTCGATGCCGCCCATTCGGGCCGCCTCGAGGATGACGGTCCCGGCCGGGACCGTGATCTCACGATCGTTGATCTTCCCCGTGACCATCTTCTGGTCGGTGCGGGTCGTCGTCACCATGCTTGTCCGCTCGCCCCTCTCGCCGGGTCGGCGACGCGTACCGGCTGCCCGCCGCATCGGGCAGGCAGCGGCTCGCGGGCGCGACCGCGCGGGCCCCGTCGGGCCCCCTCGTCCGGGGGCGAGTCTAGCACAGGCTCACCGCCGCTCCGGTGCCCACGATTGGAAGAGCGAGGTGCCCGTCGGGCGGGGAATCCCGTGAGCAAGGGGAGGTTTGGCCTTCAGTCCGGCTGGTTGCCTCCCCCCTCTCGCCACGGCCGCCCAACGGCGCACTACCCATATCAAGGACGGCGAACCGGCCGCGCGGGAAGCTCGAGGGAAGTCTTGGCCCTCCCACTGGCAAGCAGCCCTTCCGTTTGCTGACGCTGCGGCTGGCGGGTGGCAAGCTCCCGATGGGAAGCGGCCGATCGGGGTCCGGGGCGAGGGTTTGGCTTCCCCCTAGCGAGGGGCTTCCATCCTCCCGTCACGGCCTGACACGGGAGATCATCGCCGCTGTGCCGCCGTGCGACGGCAGTTCGGATGCGGGGGAAGGCTTGAACATCTGCTGACCGGGATTCTCTCCCATTCCGGGCCGCAGCCCGACAAGGGGAGGTGTCCGTCGGGGAGTAGCCGTGCAGCGGCAATCTGGGGAGTCCGGGGGCTCGGCCGTTCGCCGACCCATGGCTTCTCCGCTCCCGCCACCGCCCAACAAGGGTAGGTGTCTGGCATCTGATCGACAGCGGCAACTGCACCTCGCGGCCGAACGCGTCGGGACCGCCCTCATCGCCCCCCGCCCCTCACACCGTGACAGTTTGCCTCCCCCGAGACAGATGTCCTGGTCATCGGCATGGCAGTGCCCGCTCCGGCTGACTGTGGCGGCCGGCGTCGTCTCTCGGTCGCCCACCTCCGGCTCGACGGGGCCGCCGGGTGCCCGCACGGTGACTCGGCGGATCGCTGGCCGGGGGAGGATCCCGCCCACTCGAACCTGTTCAGATTCGGATCGGAGCCTTTGCCGCCGGTTTCTCAAACTGTCGTGGTGTGCCCCCCAGCCTCCACCCCGTGACGGCGGCTGACAGGGGGGTGTCTGTTGGGAAGCCGCCGCGCAGCGGCAACCCGGGGGTTCGGGGGCAATCCCCTCCCTCCCCGATCTGGTTTCTCGCTTGGCCCTCCCCCGGTTCAGTTGCCTCCCCTCTCCCGCCCCCGCGGCTGACCGGGGGAGGTATCCGTCGGGAAGCGGCCGCGCAGCGGCAATCCGGGGGTTCGGGGGAGGGCTTGGCCCTCCCCCGATTCATGTTCTCCCCCTCTCCCGCCGCCGCGGGAGAGGGGGCTGGGGGGTGAGGGCGGTCCCAGCGGGGCCGGCCGCGAAGTGCGAAATCCGCCACCAATCAGCTACCCGCCCTGTTCGGCCACGGCAGGAGGAAGGGCAGGGGGTGAGGGCCGCCCCAGCAAGCCCGGGCGCGCGGTGCGGAGTCGGCTGCCGACCAGGTGCCCCCTTGCCAGCGGCCCGCGGGGGAGCGTCCGGCGGGCCGGTGGTACACTCGGCGCACCCGGACCGGCACCTGCGCCGGGCGCCGCGGCAGACGGGCGGCGAGGCGGACGAGCGTGGGCCTGAACAGCGAGCGGCGGTACGAGACGGTCATCGGGCTCGAGGTTCACGCGCAGGTCCTGACCCGTTCCAAGATGTTCTGCGGCTGCCCCGCCCAGTACGCCGACGCCCCCCCGAACACCCACTGCTGCCCGGTCTGCCTCGGCCTGCCGGGGGCGCTGCCGACGCTGAACGCGGCCGCGGTGGAGGCCGTGCTCCGCACCGGGCTGGCGCTCGGCTGCACGATCCCGGCCTATTCCAAGTTCGATCGCAAGAACTACGTCTACCCCGACCTGCCGAAGGGGTACCAGATCTCGCAGTACGATCTGCCGCTCTGCGTCGGCGGGGCCCTGTCGTTCGTCTCCGGTGGCGAGGCGCGGCGGGCGGGCATCACCCGCGTCCACGCCGAGGAGGACACCGGGCGGCTGGTCCACCGGGTCGAGGCCGACGGCAGCGAGGTCAGCCTCGTCGACCTGAACCGCTCCGGCGTGCCGCTGATGGAGATCGTCGGCGAGCCGGACCTGCGCTCCCCGGAGGAGGCCCGCGACTACCTGATCGCCTTGCGACAGGTGCTTCGCTACATCGGGGCGTCGACCGGGACGATGGAGGACGGGGCATTCCGCTGCGACGCCAACGTCTCCGTGCGCGAGGTCGGCGGCCCGCTCGGCTCCAAGGTCGAGATCAAGAACATGAACTCCTTCCGCGCGGTTGAGCGCGCCCTCCGTCACGAGGAGGCGCGTCAGCGCGCGGTGCTCGACGCCGGCGGCACGATCCCGCAGGAGACCCGCGGCTGGGTCGAGGACCGGGGTGTCACGGTCGGGCAGCGGACGAAGGAGCAGGCCCACGACTACCGCTACTTCCCGGAGCCGGACCTGCCGCCGCTGACGGTGAGCGAGGCGCGGGTCAGCGCGCTGCGCGACGCGCTGCCGGAACTGCCGGACGCCCGCCGGGCCCGGTTTGCCAGCCAGTACGGTCTGCCGGACGCCGAGTCGGCGTTGCTGACGTTGGAGCGACCGGTGGCCGACGTGTACGAGGCCGTGGTCGCGGACGGAGACCGGGAGCGGGCGCGTGGCGCGGCCAACTGGATCGTCAACGACGTGATGGGCCTCCAGAAGGAGCGCGGTCTGCCGCCCGAGCAATTGCCGTTCGGCGCGGAACAACTTCGCGACCTGCTCGACGCGGTCGCCGGCGGCGAGCTGACGGCCCGCGCGGCGAAGGAACTGCTGCCGCTGATCGAGGACGGCGAACTGCCGCGCGCCGCGGCCCGACGCCTCGATCTGCTGGCCCTCGACGACGAGGCGGCCGTGCGGGACGCGGTGGCGGCGACGCTGACCGCCTTCCCGGCGGCGGTCGCGGACTACCGGGGAGGGAAGAAGGCGGCGATTGGCCGCCTGATCGGGGAGACGATCAAGCGCACCGGCGGTCGGGCCAGCCCCGACCAGGTCCGCGGGTTGCTTGAGGAGGCGCTGCGAGGGGAGTAGGGGCCGCCGCGCAGGGCGTGGCACGTTGGCGGGAGGCCCGGTGCCAAGGGCTCGGTCCCGCGAGTGAGGGGCCCGGTGGCTGGGCGACTGGTCGGCCATCGGGGCGCGTTCGTCCACGACGCATCGTTCCGTCGGAGGAATTGCCGTCATGACGCTGACCGAGGCGGCTCCGAGCGCCGCCAGCGCGGAGACTGTCGCCACCATTCCCGCCCACCGCGATCTGTTCGACGTCGCGGTGGAGCAGTTCCAGATCGCGGCCGACGTCCTCGCTCTCGACGACGACATGCGCCGCATCCTCAGCCAGTGCCAGCGCGAGCTGACGGTGCACTTCCCGGTCGAGATGGACGACGGCTCGGTCGAGGTGTTCACTGGCTACCGCGTTCAGCACAACGCGGGACCGGGCCCGACGAAGGGCGGCATCCGCTACCACCAGGACGTCACCATCAGCGAGGTGAAGGCCCTCGCCTCGTGGATGACGTGGAAGTGCGCCGTGGTCGGGCTGCCGTACGGCGGCGCGAAGGGTGGCGTGCAGGTCAACCCGAAGCTGCTCTCGCAGACCGAGCTGCAGAACCTGACGCGGCGGTTCACGGCCGAGATCTCGATGATGATCGGCCCGAACAAGGACATCCCCGCGCCCGACGTCAACACCAACCCGCAGATCATGGCGTGGGTGATGGACACCTACTCGATGAACGTCGGCTACTCCGTGCCGGGGGTGGTGACCGGCAAGCCGTTGGTGCTCGGCGGCTCGATCGGCCGCTCGGAGGCGACCGGCCGCGGCTGCGTCTTCGCGATCGAGGAGGCGGCCAAGACGCTCGGCCTGGACCTCCCCGCAACCCGGACGGTCGTGCAGGGGTTCGGCAACGCCGGGTCGGTCTCGGCGAAGCTGATGGCCGAGATCGGCTCGAAGGTGGTCGGCGTCAGCGATTCGCGGGGCGGCACCCACAACCCGAACGGGCTCGACCTCGAGGCGGTCGCCGCGCACAAGGCGCGCACCGGCTCGGTGTCGGGCTTCGCCGAGGGGGAGGACGTCTCCAACGAGGAGCTCCTCGTCCTGCCGTGCGACGTGCTGATCCCGGCGGCGATGGAGAACCAGATCACCGCGGCCAACGCCGACCGGATCTCGGCCCGGCTGATCGCCGAGGCGGCGAACGGCCCGACGACGCCGGAGGCGGACGCGATCCTGTACGACCGCGGCGTCTTCCTGCTCCCCGACATCCTTGCCAACGCCGGCGGCGTCACCGTCTCCTACTTCGAGTGGGTGCAGGCGTTGCAGGCGTTCCCTTGGACCGCGGCTGAGGTCAACGACCGGTTGCAGCGGATCATGGCCACCGCGTTCGCGGCGGTGCTCCAGACGTCGGCCCGGCACGAGGTCCACATGCGGACGGCGGCGCTGGTGCGGGCGATCGACCGCGTGGCCGAGTTCACCCGCCTGCGCGGCATCTACCCATAGCCGCGGCGCCGCCGCGCGGCGAAAGGAACCACAGTTGATGCGGCGGGCCGGGCATCTCGCCCGGCCCGCCGTTCCGCGGGTGCGGCGCGACCCGGCTGCACTATCCTTCGGCGCGAGCATGGCACCGGTCGCGAGAGGGAGCCCAGGTTGCCCGACGAGACGGAGTTCCGAATCGACGCGGACGGGACCGAGGTGGTCGCGCCGCCCGCTCGTCGACGCTCCGGCTGGAATTGGGCGCTGCTTCTCTCGCTGCTGGCCCTCGTCGCCGTTCTCGGCTTCGGTGTCGGCATGGTGGTCGAGCGGGTGGCGCTGGCCGGCGGCAGTCTGTTCGAGCGCGGGAGCGGGCCCGAGGGGCCGGACGCCGTGCTCGACGTCTCGTACCCGCACTACACCGAGATCAAGCGCCTGCTCGAGGACGAGTACTTCTACCGTCCGACCGACCCGGCCGGGATGGCGACCTTCGAGGCGGAACGCGATCGACAGGCCCAGCTCGGCGTGGCGGCGGTGGCGGCCACTCCGGTGGCGTCGATGGCCGACTACCAGCGGCAGCTCGACTACGGCGCGTCGCGCGGCCTGACGACCGATCTGCCCGACGTCTACACCGTCTTCCTCGAGCCGGCGGCGAACGGCGACGTGGCCGAGCAGCTGCAGGGGGAGTACGAGGGGATCGGGGTCTGGGTCGAACGGCCGGAGGGGAAGTACCTGATCGTCGCGCCGATCCCCGACTCGCCGGCCGCGAAGGCAGGGCTCCGTTCCGGGGACGTGATCGTCGCCGCCGACGGCACCAAGCTGGAAGGACTCGACAGCGACGCGGCGCTCGGCAAAATCCGCGGGCCTGCCGGTACCCGGGTTCGCCTGACGATCGAGCGGCCGGGGGTGGCCGCGACGTTCGATGTTGAGGTGGAACGGGCGGCGATCGTCATCCCGTCGGTCAGCTACAGCAAGCTCGACGACGGACGGGCCGGCCTGATCCGGCTCTCGATCTTCGGCGACAAGACGACCGAGCAGCTCGACGCCGCGATCAAGCAGGCGAAGGCGGACCGCGTGCAGGGGCTGGTGCTCGACCTGCGGGGCAACGGCGGCGGCTGGGTCGACAGCGCGCGCGAGGTGATCGGCCGGTTCGTGCCGCCGGAGCGCGGGGCGGCGCTGTACGAGGACGAGAGCCCGTCCCCGGACAACGCGCTGAGCGCCGAGTCGATCATCGGCGGCGGGGAGACGTGGTACGACCAGCCGCTGGTGGTGCTGGTCGACGGCGGGTCGGCCAGCGCCTCGGAGATCGTGGCCGGTGCCCTGCGCGACTACGGGCGGGCGAAGCTGGTCGGCACCCACACCTTCGGCAAGGGACTGGTGCAGCGAGTCCACGACTTCGACGACGGGTCGTCGGCCCGGATCACGTTCGCGCAGTGGCTGACGCCGAACAAGACGCCGATTCCGCCAGGCGGTTTGCAGCCGGACGTGCTGGTCGAGCCGCCGGCGGCCCCGCCGGCAGCGGCGACCCCGGGCGCGACGCCGCTGGCGTCCCCGGCGGCGACCCCCGAGGCGAGCCCGGCCGCGACGCCGCTCGCCGCCGGCACCGGACAGGCCGAGGTCGACGCGGAGAACGACCCACAGGTGCGAAAAGCGCTCGAGGTGCTGTTCGGCGACCGTTGACGGCGCGATGCACGATCACCGGACGTCGAAACGTGACATTGGCGCGAGCCGCGACGGTGCGCCTTCGGTGTGCCGAACTTCGCGCTCCATGCGCGGTCCGGATCGGCTCATAGAACCGGGGCCACGGCACCTTGCTGCGCCACGGAGACGGCGACTGCTGCCAAGGCTCCGACATGCGTCGGACCCGACGGTCAGCGCGAGCCGGCGATGACCGGGATCAACGGCACCGCGGCGGGCTCGTCGGGGCTTCCGGTCTTGGGCACGGCGACCACTTCTGCTTCGCGGTGCGGCAGGGACGAGCAGGCGATGCCGTCCATGTCGGGGTCGAGGTTGAACGGGTCGGACGGGTCGGCGTTGTAGGCCGCCTGCGCGTCCTCTTGGTACTGGAAGTCGACGCAAGCCTTGGAGTCCATGACCCGCTTCCGTCCCTTGGGAGTGGCCTTGGCAGCGGGAGCCGCTGGCTCCTTCGTTGTCGCGGAGTCACCCTGCGCCGCGTTCCGGTGCTTGCCGCCGCCCCGCGCCTCCTTGGATGCGGCGGCCGGGCTTGGCGTGGCGGTCGGGGTGAGGTCGGCGGCCTGCTTGTCCCGCGTCTTGCGATCCTTCGACTTCGCGGCGTCCGGAGTCGGCGTGGCGTCGGAGACCGGAACCGGGGTCGGGGTCGGCTCGGCGGCGGACGCCGCCTTCGCCTTGGCGCGCTTCGCCTTGCCGCTGCCGGCCTGCTCGGCCTTGGCCTTGCCGGCCGTCGCGGCACGCTTGTGTCGCTTGCCGGTCCGCGCGGCGGACTCGCCGCTGCTGCCTCCGAGCAGGTCCTCGCAGGCGACGCCGTTGCCGTCCGGGTCGAGGCCGTAGGGATCGGACGGGTCGGCGTCGAGCGCCTGCTGGGCGTCGGCTTGGGTGGCGAAGTCGTCGCAGGTGAGGAGCGTGGCGGCGGGCTTCGCCTTCCCCCCCTTGCGCGGCGTGGCTGTCGCCGTGGGAACCGCGGTTGGTTTGTCCCGCTTCCGCTTGTTCCGTTTTGTCCTGGCCGGGCCGTCGAGCGGGTCGGGGGCGGCGGACTGGGCGTGGGGCAGGAGCGAGCAGGCGATCCCGTCGTGGTTGGGATCGAGGTTGTTCGGGTCGGAGGGGTCGGCGTCGAGGACAGCCTGCGCCTCCTCTTGGGTGGCGAAGTCGACGCAGTCGAGGTCGACGCGGTCGGTCGCGGCCGCGGCACCTCCCGCCCCGCGGGTCGGCAGGGTGGTGGTCGGCTCCGGACTGGCGGTGGACGTGCTGTCGGAGAGCTCGATGGCGCGCGGGTTCGCCAGGACCGGGGAGGCGTCGGGCGCGGAGAGCGCGGCCAAGCCGGCGAGCGCGACGCTGCCGGTCACCGCCAGGATGAGGAGGCGTCGCACCACGACGGGAACTCCTGACGCCAGCGGACGGGGACGCGACGGAGGGCCGGACCGCCGGCGAGACGCCGGGGAGTCGCGGGCGAGCACCGTTCCGGCTGTCGGCTGACGCTAACGATGCCAGAGGGGTGACGGATTGGCAACCCCGCCACGGCCATCTTGCGCGAGCGCTCGACAGCGGCGTCGGGTTGGTCAGGGGGCGGGCTCCGGGGGCTGCTGCGCGAGTTCGTCGGCGCTCGGGCGGCCGGGGTGTGCCTCGCGCCACGCTTCGACCAGCACCCGGCAGCGGCTCGCGACATTCTCGAGCTCCAGCGGGGCGAAGAGCACGTCCTCCACGCCGGCGGCGGCCAGCGCCTCGACGTCCGCCTCGGCCCGGTCGGCGGCGACCGCGAGGATCGGCAGGTCGGTGAGCGGCTGCCCGGGCGCGGCGAGCGGAGATGCCCCGCGCAAGCGGCGGACCAGCTCGACCGCGCCGAGCCCGCCGAGGGCCGCGTCGACGACCATGGCGTCGAACGTTCGAAGCCGGAACACCTCGAGTGTCTGGATCGCGCTGGCGATGCCGCTGGTCCAGAGTCCGGCGTAGACGAGTCCTTCGCCGAGGAAATCTTGCAGGTCGGCATCGTCGCTGACGACGACGACGTGCGGACGGTCGAGCGGGCGGTGGTTTCGCGGGCGATCGGACATCGACGGGCGGCTCCGGGGCTGGCTGAATCTGCGCGGCCATGCGCAACGACCCCGGGATGATGGCACGGGTCGCCGAGACGAGTCGCGCGGGCGTGCGCCTGCTATCCTCCGCCGCACGGGTTCCCGCACGCGCCGAGCCGGCCGTTCCGCGCCGAGCCGCCCGTTCCGACACGCGAGGCACGACGAACTGGCCGATGCTGCTCGACACTGATCACCCGGAGACGCGGCGGCTAGTTGCCATCTACTTGGCGCGGCTCAACCTGCCGACCGACGGCCTCCGTCTGACCACCAGCCGTGCCCGGTTCGCCGAGTGGCTCGGCCGGCCGGTGCGCTCGTCGCTCGGGGGTGCCTACGCCTTCCTGCCGCGGACGGGAACCCACCTCGTGCTGATCAACCTGCCGCGGATCGACCTCGCCCAGCCGCGCGCTCTCGAGGTGGTGGTCGCCGAGGAACTGGTCCACATGCGGGATCGGCTCGACGGCGACCTGCGGCGGCACGCGAAGCACGGCCACGACCGGATCGCGCACCGGGTGGCCGCCCTGACCGGCGCGTCGCTGGAGGAGGTTCAGGAGGCGTTGCTGCCGACTGTCAAGCGGCGGCTCCGCTATGTCTACGCCTGTCCCGGCTGCGGTCGGCGGGTGCCGCGGCGGTCGCAGGGCGTCTGGTCGTGCGGCGTTTGCTCCAACCGGTTCGACCCGCGCTTCAGACTCCAGTTGGTCGAGGATCGGGGCCCGGCCCGGCCGGCGCGCTGAGCCGCGGCTCAGGCCGGCTCGAAGCCGAGCAGGTCGACGATCGTGCGGGCGAGAATCTCGGCCCCGACGCGCATCTGGTCGCGCTCAACGAACTCGTGCGGCTCATGGGCGAACGACCCTGCCGGCCCGTACTCGACCAAGGTCTTGATCCTCCCGTCGTTGATCATGACCGAGGCGTCAGTGCCTCCGGGCGCGGTCTCGATCCAGGGAACGAAGCCCGAGCACGCCTCGCCGTGGCGCAGCACCGCGCCGACCAGCGGATCGTCCGCGCCGCCGGCGAGCGTGTCCACGATCGCGCAGGGCGGACTGCCGCCGAGCAGCGTCATCTCCGCGGCGTCGCGGGGCAGACCGGCGTGCTCGAGGGCGAAGGCGAGCACGGCGCCGGCGATGCGTTGCTGGATGGTCGACTGGTTGCCGTCCGCCGGGCGCGGGTGACGGCAGTCGAGCGTCGCCTCGCACCAGTCGGGCACGACGTTGATCGCGCCGCGATCGACTTCCGGCCGGTCGCCGTCGCGGCGCACTCCACGCACGCCGCCGCCGGCGATCGTGGTGCCGACGGCGACCGAGACCGGTTCCAGCACCTCGTCCCGGAAGAGCGGCGAGAGGTGGGCGACGAGCGCCGCCGGGTCGCGGTCGAGCGCGTCGAGGAGGGCGGCCATGCGGGTGACGGCGTTGACGCCGAGGCCGGGCGTCGCGGCGTGGGCGGCTTGCCCGGAGGTCCGGACGGCGAGCTGTGCAACGCCGCGATGGCCGACGACGGGCACGAAGCCGTACGAGCCGTCGAGCGCGACACCCGTGATGCCGGCGCGGTAGCCGTCCGGCCCGATGGCGGAGGGCAGGAGGCCATGCTGGTCGAGCCAGCTGCCCGGGCCGCCCGCGAAGGCGCGGGTGCCGGCCATCTCCTGCTCCTCGTCGACCGTGAACCCCGTCACCAGCGTGCCCCCGAGCCGGAGACCGCAACGGGCGAGGCAGGTCGCCAGCAGGCGGGTGGCGTACCATGCCACGACCACCGGCCCCTTGTTGTCGAAACTGCCGCGGCCGTAGACGACCGGGGCGGAACGGTAGGATCGGGCCTCCCAGAGCCGGCCGAGGCGCGGCCGGACGTCACGCTCTACGACGCGGTCGCCGATATCGAGGCGAAGCCGGTTGCCGCCGAGGTAGGTGACCGTGCCGTCGGTGGCCGAGTAGGGGTCGTGGTCGTGCCATTGCTCCGGCGCGCCGGGCGGAACCGTGTCGGTGTGGGCGTCGAGCACGAAGACCGGTCCGTCTCCGCGGCCCCGCAGCACGGCGATGACGTTGTCGCGCCCGGGCCAGACCTGCTGCGCGTGCCGCTCGATGCCGGTGTCGGCAAAGGAATGCCAGAGGCGGCCGGCGACGGTGGCCGGATCGGCGTGGTCCCCCTCGTCGCCGGAGACGCTCGGGGTGCGGACCAAGCCGCGCAGGAACGCGACGGCGTCGGCGTCGCGACGGACCGCTTCCTCGCGCAGGCGGGCGAAGATCGCCGCGCGGTGGTCCTGTGCCACGGTGGCTAGCTGAGGGGGACGGTCGTGTTGCCGCCCGAGGTGTCTCCGCCGGAGGTGCCACCCCCGGAGGTTCCGCCGCCACCACCGCCCCCTCCTCCGCCCGGCACCTGGGTCGGGGATTCGCCGCCGTGGCTGGGTGTGCGGTCCGC
>JBDHWC010000030.1:0-26072 GCA_039809985.1 Thermomicrobiales bacterium
CGAGCAGGATCAAGTCGTCGCCGTACTTGCGGTACCGGATGAGTTCGATGTTCCGAGGAATTTGCTGGACCGCGTACCGATCGTATTTTGTGAATTCACCCGCGATGCAGACAAGTCGAGGAAACTGCCATGTGACAGACGCGGCGGCTTCGCTGCCGAGTCGGTCGAGCACGAGGAGCTTGAAGTCTCCACGGTGGTCGAGGAGCCAATCGAGATAGAACAGCCCTTGGCTGATGACGTTCTCGTACAGCGACCGCTTGTACTCAATGATCACGGGGCTGGCATTTTCGTCAGGGCCCAGCGTGTCGATGCGACCGCCGTGTGACTTCGTGGTGGCGTATTCCGACGCGAGAAACCGAATGCCGAGGAACGACTCCAAGTGTTGCTCGATCAGCGACTGCAGCGACTTCTCGATCGCGACCGAGGTTCCGGGGAGTTTGACGACTGTCCCCAGATGGAGCCGAAACAGGACGACATCGGTCATCGGCTTGCCTCCGCGGGTGATCTCGGTCGCAACTCTCGCGGTCTCTCAAGGTGATGGGCAAGAACGCGGCGACTTGGTCGGCGTGCCTACGGGGCGTCCAGATACGGACCCACCACCCCCTGCACCTCCTTCGAAGCGGTCACCGGCACGATGGTGATGCCGGCCAGATTGCGCCAGTGCATTGTCCAGCGCTGCAGGAGGGTTGCGTCGTCGGTCTCCATCAGTTGGTAGCAGGTGGTGAGGTCGGCGGAGATCCAGCTGGCGTGGTAGGTCAGGCCGTCGGGGATGCCGCGGCCACGGTCGCGCAGGTGGCGGTAGATGTCGGCGATGTCCGACTTGGTGAAGTCCTCGACGATCATGAAGAGCATCGGCGGGCCTCCGGGGCGGGCTAGGCGAGGGCGCGGACGGCGTCGGTGAAGCGGGCGATCTCGGCCTCGTCGTTGTAGTAGTGGACCGAGGCGCGGACGAGGGAGTCGATGCCCCGCTCCTCCATGTCGAAGCGGGTCGAGGCGACCGACGAGGTGGTGACGTTGATCCGTTGGGCGTGGAGCGCGGCCTGGATGTCGTCGGCGGCGACGCGGTCGTGGGTGAAGGTGACGATGCCGCCGCGCACCTCACCGAGGTCGCGGACGGTGACGCCGGGGATCGTTCCGAGGTCGGTACGGAGCGCGTCGGCGAGGAGGCGGACTCGCGCCCAGATGTCGTCCATGCCCCACGCCAGCGCCTCGTCAATGGCGACGCCGAGGCCGATCTTGCCGGCGTAGTTGGTCTCCCAGTTCTCGAAGCGGCGGGCGTCGGCCCGCACCTCGTAGCGGTCGGGGGCGACCCAGCGGGCGGCGTGCAGGTCGAGGAAGGGCGGGTCGAGCCGCTCGACCCAGTCGCGGCGGACGTAGAGGAGGCCGGTGCCGCGCGGGCCGCGCAGGTACTTGCGGCCGGTGGTCGAGAGGAAGTCGCAGCCGATCGCGCGCACGTCGACCGGCAGTTGCCCGACCGACTGGCAGGCGTCGAGCAGGTAGGGGACGCCGGCCTCGCGGGCGACCGCGCCGATCGCCGCCGCCGGGTTGACGAGGCCGCCGTTGGTCGGCACGTGGGTGATCGCGATCAGGCGGACCCGGTCGTCGAGCATCGCTCGCAGGGCATCGACCGAGACTTGGCCCGACTCGTCGGAGGGGATCGTCTCGACCGTCGCGCCGGTGCGCTCGGCCATCTGCAATTCGGCGATCACGTTGCTGGCGTACTCGCTGCGGGCGGTCAGGATCCGGTCACCGCGCTGGAACGGGAGCGCGTAGAAGGCCATGTCCCAGGCGCGGGTCGCGTTCTCGACGAAGGCGATCTCGCCGGGGTCGCAATTGAGGAGCCGCGCGGCCGCGGCGTAGACGTGCTCCAGTTCCGCCTCGTGCGCGTCGGCGGCCTCGTAGCCGCCGATCTCGGCCTCGAGCCGGAGGTGGCCGACGGTCGCGTCGAGGACGCTGGTCGTCATCAGCGACGAGCCGGCGTTGTTCAGGTGGAGCACCTCGCGGCAGCCGGGGGTCTCGGCCCGGGCGCGGGCGACGTCGATCGGCATGGATCCTCCGGCTTCGGGCGGCGGGTTTCGCGTCGGCGGAGCATAGACGATCGTTCGCCGGGTTGTTCCGCACCGTTCGGGGCGGCACCGGACATCTCTCGGGACGACCTGCGCCAATTGGCCATGACACCGCACCACTGACGGAGTCAACCCACCGAAGAATTCGCAAGGTCGTCGGCGATTCAACCAGACAAGTGGGCGACGAGAAGCAGGGACGGGTCGGATCCGACCCGCACCGCGCCAATTCATCGGACCGGCGGGCCCTCCCGCCCGGCGGTCTACTCGAACCCGACCACCAAGGTGACGCGGGCCGGCGCGTTCGACTTGCTGCCGGAGACTTTGGCCTGCCACTGGCCGGCCACGCTCGTCCCGTTGAAGTCGGAAAGGGTTTGTCCGCTCTTGACGTAGACCGGGCCGCGGCGGCTGCCGTTCCGGTCCCAGTGGATGAGGGAGATGCGGGTGTCGGTCGTGTTCTTGACCGACGTGATCCGCGACGCCCCGTTCGCCCCGGCCGGGTCGGGCGACTTCAGGGTGTAGGTGTCCCACGCCTTGTCGCGGTCTCCCTGGGCGAGCACGAGCCGGACCGTGTTGCCCTCCGGCGCGACGGTCGGGAGGACCGGCGGTGTTGGCAGCACCGGGGGCTGAATCTCGACCGCGCCGGTGGTGCGCAGTTCTGCTCGGCCGAGGCTCCGGTTGTAGAAGAGGACGAGGTCGGTCCCGACCGGCGTCACCGTGGACCAGTCGCCCGCCGCGACGTCGGTGTCGCGGTAGACAAGGCTGGTCACCCCGTCGCCGCCCATGCGCCGGAAGTCGGTCACGCCGTCGCCGCGCGAGAGGAGCACGAGGTTGGCTTCGGCGTCGAGGCTCGGGCCGAAGTGCAGCTCGCCGCTCGTGATGCCGTCCCAAGTGGTGCGCCAGTCGTCGGCTTCGAGGGTCAAGGTGATGGTGCCGTCGGGTGAGACGTTGTAGATGCTCGCCTCGCCCGGCTCGCGGTCGTAGAAGACGACGTCGTTGCTCAGGTCGAACGTGTTGCGGAACTTGCCGGAGACGATGATGTCCCACGAGTCGCGCCAGCCGTCGTAGGTGCGCTGCTCGGTCAGGTTGCCGCTCCCGTCGAGTTGGAGGAACGTGCCCTGGCGGGCGGATCGGTCGTAGAGGAGGATCTGGTTCGGGCCGACCGGCACCAGCCGGTCCCACGAGCGCCGCCAGCCGGGGTGGGAGCGGAGCTCGCGGAGGACGCCGTTCGGATCGACGGTCTGGACGCTGGCGAAGCCGCCCTGCCGGTCGTAGAACACCAAGCCGATCCGGTTCGGGTCGCCGGTGAACTCGGAGCGGACGATCTGGCTCCAGGTCGAGCGCCAGTCGGAGTAGCCGCGGAGTTCGCGTACTCCTCCCGCTTGGTCGATCGCCTGAACGCTGCCGTAGCCGCCCGCCCGGTCGTAGAGGAGGACGAGGCGCGGCCAGACCGTGCCGCGGGTCAGGGGCACGATCAGGTCCCACGAGCGCCGCCAGTCGTCGTAGCTGGACAGCAGGCGGAGCCGGGCGTTCGGGAAGCCGTCGGCGGCGGCGGGGCACGGATCCAGCAGCCGACCCGGCGCGATGCCGGCGGCAAGCGCGGTGCTGGCGGCGATCAGGCGGCGGCGGCTGATGCTGACGCGGGCAATCCGTTCCGAGCCGTTCTGGACGATGGGCACAGACTCCTCCTCGCATTGGCAGGCGGCACGCGTCGATTCGCTGTGACGAACCAGACGGCCAGCCCTGTGCCTCCCCAATGGGAGCGTGGGCGGAACGGGCCGGGCGTGTCAAGCGCCCCGGGCACTGGGCGGATCAGGCGATCGACTCGAGCGCCAGCAGGATCGCGCCGAGGGCCGGCCGGTCGGTCGGGTCCGCGCCGACGTGGGCGTAGCGGACGACGCCCTCGCGGTCGAGGAGGAAGACGGCGGGGCGGGCGATCGGGCCGTGCTCGCCGACCTCCGGGTCGCGGACGCCGTAGCGGTCGATGACGGCGACGTCGGCATCGACCAGCAGCGGGAAGGGCGACGGGATGCTGCCGAGGGCGGCGAGGGCGGCCGTTTCCGACTCGGTCGAGACCGCGACGAGGCGGCCGCCGTGGCCGGTGATCGAGCGGAACGCCTCGCGCAGGGCTTGCAGTTGGCCGCGGCAATTGGCGCACCAGAAGCCGCGGTAGAAGAGGAGCACGGTCGGCAGCGGCGGCGAGACGGGCACGCCCAGCGTGCCGCCACCGACTTGCGGCAACGTGAAGGCCGGGGCGGTCGTGCCGACCGGGACGCGCTCGCTGCGCACGCCGCGCGGCCTAGTGCCCGAGGACGCGGACGCTCTGCCCGCGGCCGTGCCACGCGACGTCGGTGCGGCCGAACGTGCGGAGCAGGGCTTGGGCCCGGTCGCGGAGGGGGATCAGGTCGGCGTTCTTCGCCTTCCACTCGCCGGTGACCGTCTTCAGCACGAGCTGGCTGTCGCCGCGGATGGCGACGCTGGCGGTGGCGGCGTCCGGGCCGAGGTGGCTGCTCAGCCACTCGAGGGCGGCGATCAGGGTCCGGTACTCGGCTTGGTTGTTGGTGACCCGGTCGCCGTACTCGAGCGCGTCGCGCCGGACCGGGCCGGCCGGGGCGACGATCTGGTAGCTGCCGTAGCCCCGGCCCGGGTTGCCGATCGAGCCGCCGTCGAAGACGACGGTGAAGTCGTGGCCGGCGACCGGCTTGGCGTCGCGCCGCGGCGTGGGAGCGGGCGGAGCGCCCCCGCCGCCGCGGCGCTGCAGGTCGGCGATGGCCGCCGCCTGTTGGTCGATGACCGCCTGCCGGCGGTCGAGCTCGGCCTGGAGGCGGCCGACGAGCGCGACCAGTTGGTCGGGTTCCAGCGAGCGCGGGTCGGCGAAGAAGGGGTCGCTGCTGGAGTTCCCCGACCGTGGACCGGTCACGCGTGGCTCGCCTCCGCCTTCGCCGCCTGCGCCTTGACCTGCTCGGCGATGTGCTGCGGCACGGGCTGGTAGTGGGCGAACTCGGTCGTGAAGCTGCCGCGCCCTTGCGTCAGCGACCGGAGGTCGGTCGCGTAGCGCTGGATCTCGGCGGCCGGCACGAGCGCCTCGATCGTGGTCGAGGCGTCGCCCGGGGTCATGCCGCTGACGTGCGCCCGCTTGGTGTTGAGGTCGCTCATCACGTCGCCGGTGTAGGCGTCGGGCACGGTCACCCGCAGCGTCATCACCGGCTCGAGGAGGACCGGCTTGGCTTGCAGGATGCCCTTCTTGAACGCCTCCTTCGAGGCGATCTTGAACGACATCTCGTTCGAGTCGACCGCGTGGTAGGAGCCGTCGGTCAGCGTCACCCGGACGTTGACGACCGGGTAGCCGGCGATCGGGCCGGCCTCCAGCCCCTCGCGGACGCCCTTCTCGACCGCGGGGAAGAAGTTGCGGGGGACTGAGCCGCCGAACACCTTCTCGCCGAACTCGAAGTCGCTCTCGCGCAGCGGCTCGAGCTCGAGGAAGACGTGCCCGAACTGGCCCGCGCCGCCGGTCTGCTTCTTGTGCTTGTACTCGGAGACCGTCTTCGCCGAGATCGTCTCCCGGTAGGCGACGCGTGGCAGCCCGAGCTCGACGTTGACGCCGAAGCGGCGGCTCATCCGGTCGAGCGCGATCTGGACGTGCGGCTCCCCGAGGCCGGAGACGATCGCCTCGCCGGTCGCGGCGTCGCGCGAGAGGCGCAGGGTCGGATCCTCCTCGACCAGCCGGTTCAAGGCCGGTCCCATCTTGTCGAGGTCGACCTTCGTCTTGGGGTGGACCGAGGCGGAGTACGACGGCTGCGGGAAGCTGATCCCGTCGAGGACGTACGGCTTGGCCTGCGTCGCCAGCGAGTCGCCGGTGACGACGGTGGCCAGCTTGGAGACCGCGCCGATGTCGCCGACGCCGATCTGGTCGGTGTTGACATGGTCCTTGCCACGGGCGTAGAAGAGCTGGCCGAGCCGTTCCTCCCGCTGCTTGCTGCTGTTCCAGACGACGCTGTTCGACTTCAGCGCGCCGGAGTAGACGCGGAAGAAGCTGACCCGCCCGACGTGGGGGTCGGCCAGCGTCTTGAAGGCGAGCGCCGCCAGCGGGCCGGCCGGGTCGGCGGCGAGCTCGACGTCGGTGTCGTTCAGGGTCGCGTGCGCCTTGGCCTCGCTCGCCGGCGGCAGGAAGTCGACGATGGCGTCGAGCAGCGTCTGCATGCCGCGGTTCTGCGTCGCCGAGCCGCAGAGGACCGGCACCACGGTGCCGTCGCGGACGCAGGACTCCAGCCCCTTGACCAGTTCCTCGGTGCTGATCTCCTCTCCCTCGAGGTAGCGGGTCATCAGTTCTTCGTCATGCTCGGCGATGGCGTCGACCAGTTGCTGCCGGTAGGCGGCGCACCGCTCGGCCAGTTCGTCCGGGATCGGGCCGACCGCGTCCGCGCCGCTGGCGTTGTCGGCGAAGGTGTGGGCCTCGTCAGTCAGGAGGTTGACGACCCCCTTGAAGCTGCGCTCGCTGCCGATCGGGAACTGGACCGGCCCGACCGCCTTGCCGAACGCCGCCCGGGCGGAGGCGAGGGCCCGGTCGAAGTCGGCGTTCTCGCGGTCGAGCTTGTTGACGAAGATGAAGCGGGGGATGCCGCGCTCGCTGACGATCCGCCATGCCTGCTCGGTGCCGACCTCGACCCCGGCCGAGGCGTCGATCAGGATGATCGCGGCGTCGGCGACGCGGGCGGCCGAGAGCATCTCGCCGAGGAAGTCGGCGTAGCCGGGGGCGTCGAGCAGGTTGATCTTCGTGTCGCGCCACTCCAGCGGGGCGAGCGTGGCGCTGACGGAGATCTTGCGCTTGATCTCGTCGGGGTCGTAGTCGGAGACGGTGTTCCCCTCGTCGACGCGGCCGAGCCGGGTGGTGGTCTTCGTGTCGAAGAGCAGGGCCTCCGTCAGCGACGTCTTGCCGGCCCCGCCGTGGGAAAAGAGGCCGACATTGCGAATCCGATCCGCTGGGTAGTGCTTCACCCTCGCCTCCTCCGAACCTCCGGCTCCGCGTCGACCGTTCCGGTGCGGGCAGGTGCCCGGACCCCCGGACCCCGACGGGGCCGAGGCTGCGCCCGGGTCGACCGACCGCTTTGTCGTGCGGACGCCGGGTTCTGCGTCGGTTCGCGGCCGACCCGCGCGCGGCGGGACGGCGGCTGCCACAGGTGGCATCGGACGGCGCGGGGGAGACATCGTCGCGCCCCCGTCTGGCGACGGGGCGGCGCCGAACCCTCCGGCCGGCTGATGCGATGCACGGGATTATAAGCACGGATCGCCGCCGCCGGACGAGCCCTTGCGATCCTGCGTCGCGAAGTCGGCGCGGACGGCCGGTCAGGGTCCAGTGGCCGGACGCGAGACGCAACGCGCCGGCGAGTCGCCGCGCCGCAGCAACCCGGGGCTCGGGGCGGGACTTGACCCTCCTCCGAGCAACGTTCTCCCCCTCTCTCGTCGCCGTGGCTGACAAGGGGAGGTATCCGTTGGGAACCGGCACCCGAACCCCGCGGTCGGGCTCGCCGGGACCGCCCTCACCCCCCAGCCCCCTCTCCCCGTGCGCGGGGAGAGGGGGAGCAATCTGCTCGGGGGAGGGCCAAGCCCTCCCCGCACCCCCGTGTTGCCGCTGCGCGACCACTTCCCGATGGATGCCTCCCCCTGTCAGATCGCAATGGAAGTGGGGGCTGGGGAGCGAGGGGGCGCCGTTCCCCTACGACGCCCCGGCGAGGAAGTTGGGGTCGACCGCGAAGGCGTCGCTGACCCCGAGCCGCTCCATCACCGCGAGACTGACCGCGTCGGTGTGCGAGCGGTGCGGCGGCGCGTTCGGGTCGAGCAGGAGGGCGCGGGCGCGGCTCAGGTCCTCGTCGTCCGGCCGGTAGACCGGCAGCCGTTGCGAGCGCAGCCAGTTGCGGGCCACGGCGGGGCCGGCGGCGACCCGCAGCAGGTCGAACGCCTCGGCCACGACGAGGTCGGTGGTGAAGAGGCGGTAGCCGCCGGCGAGCAGGTCGCGGTAGGCGGCGACGGCGGCGGCGTGCGACCGGTCGCCGGAGTCGGCGAGGGCGACCAGCGCCGACGAGTCGACGAACGCGGCCGGACGGGCGGCTGACGGCGCGCTCACGACCGCCGCCAGCGGGCCGAGGCGCGGTAGGCGTCCTTTCCCTCGGCGATGTTGCCGCCGGCGCGGCCGATGCCGATCGTCGCCCCCAGCGGGTCGGCGCGGCGGGTGCTCGGCAGGCGGTCGAGGAAACTGCTGCTGCGGCGGCTGGCGCGGGTGAAGTGCGCCACCGCCTCGGCCGAGACGAACCACTGGCCGCCGATCCGCTGCCCGGGCAGTTCCCCCTCGCGCAGGTAGCGGCGGACCTGCTCGGTCGAGCGGTCGAGCCGGCTGGCGGTCTCGGCGACCGTGAGCCATTGCTGCTCGTCCATCGCGCCACCTCCTGCGGTTGGCCGGCACGCGGTTGCCGCGCGCTTCGGCGGGGAGGCGAGGATATCGGGGGCGAGGAACGGGGTCAACAGGCGCGACCCGCAGCCCGCCGTCGTGGCGACCGGGCTACAGCCGGTAGAGGCGCCGCGCCGTGCCGCCGAAGACGTTGGCCCGGTCCGCGGCGGGGAGGTCGGCGAGCGCCGCCTGGTGGGCGGCGAAGAGGGGGGCGGCCGCGGTCCAGAGTTTCTCGACCGGGAGGTTGCTGCCGAACAGGCACCGCTCCGACCCGAACCACGCGACGCAGGCGCGGTCGATCATCGAGATCAAGTCGGGGTCGACCCGGTGGACGAAGGTGCCGAGGCCGGAGAGCTTCACGTTCACGTTCGGCTGCTCGGCGAGGCGGGCCATCCCGTCGCGCCACGCGGCGACCGCGGCCGGGTCTTCGCTCTCGAGCATCCCGGCGTGGATCAGGACGAACGGGATCTGCGGGAAGTCGGCGGCGAGCCGGGCGGCGTCCGTCATCTGGCCGGCGAAGACCTGCAGTTCGAATAGCCAGCCGTGGTCGGCGACCCGGGCGAGGTTGCGCCGGAAGACCGGGTCGTTCATCTGGTCCGGCACCGGGGCGTAGCGGTAGGCCGGGTTCTCGTGCCAGTGCAGCTGGAGGCGGGTGCCGCGCACCAGTGGCGAGATCGCGGCCTGCTCGCGGAAGGTGGCGGGACAGTCCTCGGCGAGCATGTCGGCCGAGCCGACGATGGCGTGCGGCCAGCCGGTGCGCTCGGCGGTCTCCTGCACCCAGCGAACCTCGTCGACCGCGCGGTCGAGCGGCCAGTTGGTCTGGACGTAGACCGACTGGGTGACGCCGAGCGGCACCACGTCCTCGAGGTACTCCTCGATCGGGTAGTCGCGGCGGATCGGCTCGTACGGCCCGAAGATGCGCGGCACCATCGGCCCGTCGAGCCAGCGGAGGTCGGCCCTGCGCCAGATGTGGTGGTGGCCGTCGACGATTCCGGGGTTCGGTGTCTGGTCGGTCATGCGGCACCTCGCTCGGCGGCGAACGCTTCGGCGGCACGCTGCCGGGGCCGCCGCTCCAACGCTTCCAGCAACGACAGCTCGCGCAGCAGGGCCGGCGCGGACGAGGCGTTGCCGAGCCGGTCGAGATGGGGCAGAACGGCCCGCAGACCGCGGGTCCGCGGCCGGTAGGCGGGGTCGCCCATCAGCGGGGTCAGCCAGACGACGCGGTGCCCGAGCCGGGCTAGGCGCTCGACCGCGGCGGCCATCGGGCCGGGGTCGCCACGCTCCAGCCCGTCGGAGAGGACAAGGATGATCGCGCCGCGGGCGGCCGGTAGGTGGCGGCGGTTGGCGAGCAGACGGCCGAACGACTCGCCGATCCGGGTGCCGCCGTCGAAGTCGGCGACCACCGGGGCGAGGGCGGCGAGCGCGGCGTCGAGGTCGCGCTCGCGCAGTTCGCGGGTGACCCGGGTCAGCCGGGTGCCGAAGGTGAAGACCTCCACCCGCGGCGTGCCGTGGACGAGAGCGTGGGCGAAGCGAAGCAGCCGCGGGCTGTCGGCCTTCAGCGAGCCGGAGACGTCGATCAGCACGAGCAGGCGACGCGGCCGGGACGGTCGGTGGCGACGACGGAGCACCGCGATCTCGCCGCCCGAGCGGGCCGTCGCCCGCAAAGTGCGCCGCAGGTCGATCTCGCCGCGGCGCCCGGTCGGGCGATGCCGTCGCCCGGGTTGGCGGGGCACGCGATCGCGGGCGGCGGTGCGGGTTCGCAGCCAGTCGGCGTGCTCCGCGTGGTCGGTGCGGTCGATCAGGCGCCGACCCGGCAGGTCGTCTCGGCTGGCGCGAGTGCCGCCTCCCTCGCCGGGTTCGGTCGGGGCCGGGGTTTCGGCGTCCGTGCCGGGCGGGCGATCGAGTGGACTCTCGCCGGGCGGGGGGAGGGCGTCCTCCGTCAGTTCGAGCAGGCCGTGGCGGAACCACGCGTCGAACAGCCGGTCGAAGTCGGCGATCTGGCCGACGTCGGCGACCAGCGTGACCCGCGCCACCCAGTAGAGCCGCTCGACCGACGGTAGCGGGGTGGCCGCCACGGCGCGCAGGAAGTCGGCGCGGCGGGTCGGCACCATCGGCGCGACCGCGGCGTCGAGCGCGTCGACGAAGCCGTCGAGGAGGGTGAGGGCGGCCGCGGGTGCCTTCACCGCGCCGCGCCGAGCAGGCGGTCGGCGTCGGCGGCGACCCGCTCGACGTCGTCCTGGTCCTTCAGCAACAGGCCGAGCGAGCGCCGCAGCGCGACGGGCCACGCGTCGCCGCGCCGGGCCAGCACCGCCGCCCCGCGTGCCCAGTCGACCGACTCGGCGATGCCGGGCTTCTTGAGCAGCGGCAGGTCGCGGACGGTCGCCACTGCGTCGACGAGCGCCGCCGCGGCCACCGCGTCGATGCCGGGGGCGAGGGCGGCGACGATCCGCCGCTCCCGCTCGCGGTCGGGGAAGTCGATCCAGTGGTAGAGGCATCGGCGCTTCAGGGCGTCGTGCAGTTCGCGGGTCCGGTTCGAGGTCAGGATCGCGACCGGCGGCACCACGGCGCGGACGGTGCCGAGTTCGGGGATGGTCACCTGCGCGTCGGCGAGGAACTCCAGCAGGAACGCCTCGAACTCCGGGTCGGCGCGGTCGATCTCGTCGATCAGGACGACTGCGCCGCCGGGGGCCCGCAGGGCCCGCAGGAGCGGGCGTTCGAGCAGGAACTCGGGGCCGTAGACGCTGGCCGCGGTCGCGCCGGTCGCCTCGCCGGCCCGCAGGTGGAGGAGTTGGCGGGGGTAGTCCCATTCGTAGAGCGCCTGCGCGGCGTCGAGCCCCTCGTAGCATTGCAGCCGCACGAGCTCGCGGTCGGCGAGGGCGGCGAAGGCGCGCGCCAGCTCGGTCTTGCCGACCCCCGGCTCGCCTTCCAGCAGCATCGGCTTGCCCAGTTCGACGGCGAGGAACAGCGCCGTCGACAAGCCCTCGTCGGCGAAGTAGGCGACGGCCTCGAGTGCTTCGCGCAGGGCGTCGGGGGACTCGGCCCAGCTTGTCCCGATCATCGAGAAGCGACCGGGCGGGCGGATGCGGGCCGGGCTTGGGTTCGGCAGTGGTCGAGACGTCGCATCGCGGCCTCGCAGGTGGACGAGTCGGTTCGTCTGGCGAAAGGTGGTCCATCGGGGACCGAGTGCGACCCCGGCGGTGCGGTCTGGGTGTCGGCCCGTGCCGACGGTGGCCTAGAAGATGTCGTGCTGCTCGACGACGAGGCGGACCCGCTTGGCGGCGGTGCCTGCCGCGTCGGCCCCCGCCGCCTTGCCGGCGTCGGAGGCGAAGCCGGCCTTGAAGGCGGCCTCGTCCGCGAAGTACATCTCGCTGACGCTGTGGAAGGCGAGGTCCGGATCGTCGCTGCGGACGACGTCGACCGTGTACTTGACCATGCCGGGAATCTGGCGGGCGAGTTTCGGGTGCTCCTCCAGCGCCCAGCGCCGCCACGCTTCCAGCGTCATCGACTCCGGCTTCTGCATGATCGACATCACCTTGTACACCGGCTTCCCTCCTCGGCGGCGGGCCGCGGGTCGGCTCAGCCGGCCCGCAGCGCGTCGATGCCCCGGAGCACCTCCTCCGGGGTGATCGGCATCCGCTCGACGCGGACGCCGCAGGCGTCGTAGATCGCGTTGGCGATGGCCGGGATCGGGGAGTTGGCGGTCATTTCGCCGATCCCCTTGCCGCCGAAGGGTCCGTTGGCGGCGGGCCGCTCGAGGATCGCGCTCTCCATCGCGGCGAGGTCGCCCGGCCCCGGCATCAGGTACTCGCTGTAGGTGTGCGCGCCGTGCGAGCGGTCGGGGTAGTACGGCTCGGTCGTCTCGTAGAGGGCGTGCGACATCCCCATCCACGCCCCGCCCTCGATCTGCTGCTGGGCCATCGCCGGGTTGAGGGCGCGCCCCATCTCGTAGACGTTGGTCAGCTTGGTGACGCGGACCTCGCCGGTCTCGTCGTCGACCTCGACCTCGGCCACGGTGCAGGCGTGGGCCTGGCAGGAGTCGGGGTCCATCTCGCCCGTCTCCGGCACCGGCTCGCTCTTCGGCTTGAGGAAGATGCCGCGGCCGGAGATCGTCCGCCCCTGCTTGAAGTGGGCGGCGAGCGCGAGGTCGACGACGTGGATCTTCTTCTCCTCGGAGCCCTTCAGCTTGATGAAGCCGCTGCCGTCGGTCTCGAGGTCGGCGGCGTCGACCTCCAGTTCCTCGGCCGCCGCCTCCAGCATCACCTCGCGCGCCTCGCGGGCGGCCATGTTGACCGCGTTGCCGACCCGGTGGGTGCCGCGGGAGGCGAAGGTGCCCATGCAGTGCGGCCCGGTGTCGGTGTCGGCGGTGTCGATCAGGATGTTCTCCAGCGGCAGCCCGAGCGTCTCGGCGGCGCACTGGGCGATGACCGTCTTCAGTCCTTGGCCGAGGTCGACCGAGGAGAGGGTGACGACGAAACTGCCGGTCGTCGTGGCGTGGATCAGCGCCTGCGACGGGTCGCCGCCGAGGTTCATGCCGGTGGGGTAGTTGACCGCGGCGAAACCGCGGCCGCGCAGGATCGCCATCAGCGGGCCTCCCGGTGGGTGGACGACATCGCCCGGCAGTCGGCGGGCAGGTCGTGGCCGACGAGGTCGGCGGCCTTCTGCATCACCTCGACCAGCGCCGCCCCCTCGACTTCCTTGCGGTGCGCCTTCATGTCGCCGTCTCGGTAGGCGTTGCGCAGCCGGATCACGATCGGGTCGATGTCGAGGGCGCGCGCGATCCGGTCCATCTGGCTCTCGAGCGCGAAGTCGGCGATGGTCACGCCGAAGCCGCGCATCGCGCTCGACGGGGTGCGGTTGGTGTAGACGCAGTGGGCGTCGACCCAGACGTTCGGGATCGTGTACGGCCCGGGCATGTGGGCGGCCGCCTTGGTCGTGCCGTACGGGCTGTGGCGGGAGTAGGCGCCGGCGTCGACGAGGATCGTCACCTTGCGGGCGATGATTCGGCCGTCGTCGGTCACGCCGTCGTCGATCGTGATCCGCTCGGCGGCGCGGGGGGAGGAGACCTGCATCTCCTCGGCCCGCTCGTAGACGTACTTGACTGGTCGGTTGGTCAACTGGGCGGCGATGCAGGCGATCGGCTCGACCATGACGTCGACCTTGCCGCCGAAGCCGCCGCCGACGGTGCCGCCGATCACCCGCAGCCGGTTGAACGGGACGCCGAGGATCAGCGCGGTGTTGTCGAGGGTGAAGTAGCAGGCCTGGGTGTCGGAGTGGATCTTCAGCCGCACGTCCGCCTCCGGCTTGACGACGCAGCCGGTCGGCTCAACCGGGGCGTGCTCGATCGGGGCGGACTGGTAGGTGTGGGTGAAGCGGTGCGGGGCCTCGGCGAAGCCGCGCTCGACGTCGCCGAAGCGGATCCGGCGGCAGTGGTGCCCCTCGTAGGTGAAGTAGTTGTGGCCGTGCTTCGGGTTGACGACGATCGTCTCGGGCTTGAGCGCCTCCTCGACGTCGAGGACGGCGGGCAGGTCCTCGTAGTCGACCCTCACCTTGGCGGCGGCCTCGCGCGCGATCGCCTCCGTCTCGGCGACCACGGCGACGATCGGCTCGCCGAGGTAGAGCACCCGGTCCTCGGCCAGCACCGGCTCGTCGTCCGGCTGGACGCCGATCAGGCGGAGGATCGTGTACCAGTTGTTCGGCACGTCGCGGTGGGTGATGACCCGCAGCACGCCGGGGGTTGTCTCCGCCGCGCTGGTGTCGACCCCCTTGACCAAGGCGTGGTGCCGGGCCGAGCGGTGCATCTTCAGGTGCGCCATGCCCGGGTAGGCGACGTCCTCGAAGTACTGGGTCTGGCCGGTGACGTGGCCGCGCGCGTCGGAGCGCGGGGCCGGCGTGCCAACCACGTCGAAGGCGGCGGCCCGCTCGTCGCTGAAGTAGCCGGTGTCGATCGGGGACATGTGCTTGGTGGTGGCCATCGCGTGCTCCTCCTCGGCTAGTCGGCGGCGGCCGAGCCGACGGCCCGGGTCCGGTCGGCGGCGTCGAGGATCGCGTCGATGATCGCGGCGTAGCCGGTGCAGCGGCAGACGTTGCCGGAGATGGCAACCGCCACCTCGTCCCGCGTCGGGGCGGGGTTCTCGGCCAGCAGGGCCGAGGCGCTCATCAGCATGCCGGAGGTGCAGAAGCCGCACTGCGTCGCGAAGCCGTCGACGAACGCCTGCTGCAAGGGGGTCAGGTGTTGGCCGGAGGCCATCCCCTCCAGCGTCTCGACGGTCGCGCCGTCGGCGACCTCGACCGGGATCAGGCAACTGGGCACCGCCGCGCCGTTGACGACGACGGTGCATGCGCCGCAGCCGCCTTGGGCGCAGCCGCGCTTGGCGGCGGTGAGGCCGAGCCCGTCGCGCAGCGCGCCGAGCAGCGTGGTGCCGGGCTTGGCCAGCAGTTCGCGCTCAGTCCCGTTCACGGTCAGGTTGATCACTTGCGATCTCACGGGGGTTCTCCTTGGCGAGAACGTCGGGGATCGAGGGTACGAGCGCTACGCGCCGAGCAGGGCGCGACGGATGTGGACCGGCAGGACGCGACCCCGGTACCACGCGCTGGCATAGGCGTCGCTGAACGGCTCGGCTTCGGAGAGGGCGAGGGAGGCGGCAGCCGTCACGCTCGCCTCGTCGAGCGGCTTGCCGAGCAGCGCCGCCTCGACGGCGCGGGCGCGGACCGGTCGGCTGCCCGCGCCGCCGAGGGCGATGCGGGCGGCGGAGACAACACCGCCGTCGGTCTCGACCACCGCGGCGACCGCGACGATGGCGGCCGAGTTGAGACGGCGGCGCATCGCCTTGGTCCATCGCCACGTGCCGGCAGCCGGCAGCGCGAAACGGACCGCGGCGACGATCTCGCCCGGCCGGACGCGCTGCTCGAGCACCTCGGAGACCGGGGCCTCGCGCGGGCCGTCCGGGCCGGCGATCTCGGCCGTGGCGTCGAGAGCGAGGAGGGCGACGGCGAGGTCGCCGTAGGGCTGGCTGGCGAAGAGGTTGCCGCCGACGGTGGCCAGGTTGCGGATGATCGGCGAGGCGAACGACGCGACCGTCGGCCGCAGGAAGCCGAGGTCCGGGTGGTTGCCGAGCGCGGTCAGCGTGGTTGCCGCGCCGACGCGGGCGATGCCGCGCTCGACCGCGACGCCGGCGAGGCCGAGGTCGCGGGTGGAGACGAGGGTCTCGATCGGGGTGACGGTGGTGTTGACCGCCGGCATGACGAGGGTGCCGCCGGCGACGAGGACGGCGGTCGGGTCGCCGGCGAGCGTGCTCACGGCCGCGCCGACGTCGGCGGGCAACAGGACTTGGCGCAGCATCGCAGCCTCCCCCTAAGGCAGTTCTGGACGGGCAGCCCGCGTGGCTACCGATTATCGATGATACGATCTTCGCGTCGGGCCGCGGACGTGTCAAGGCCGCCCCGGCGGTCGGGCGGGGTCGGCCGGGAGGGCACATGGTCGTCGAGCGGCGCTCGCTGCGGGAGCAGGTGCGCGACGCCCTGCTGCGGGAGATCGTGACCGGCGCGCGCCGCCCCGGCGAGCGTCTGGTCGAGATGCGGCTGGCCGAGCGGTTCGGCACCTCGCAGGCTCCTGTCCGCGAGGCGCTGCGGGAACTGGCGGCGCTCGGCTTCGTCGCCAGCGAGCCGCACCGCGGCACGTTCGTCGCCGACGTCTGGCGTCGGGGTCTGCGCGAGATCTACGCGGTGCGCGGCGGCCTCGAGGAGTTGGCGACCCGGCTGGCGACGCCGAGCCTCGCCGGCGAACCCGGGGCGCTGCTCGCCGCGCTCGACGCGATGCGGGCCGCCGCCCGTGCCGGGGACGTCGAGGGGGTGGTGGCTGCGTCGTACCGGTTCCACCGGGTGATCCTCGAGGCCAGCGGCAACCAGCTCCTCCTGAACGTCTGGGATGGGCTCCACATCGAGACGCGGACGACGGTGACGATGATGGCCCCCGGCCTCGACCTGCGAGAGGTGGCCGAGAGCCACCAGCCGATCGTCGACGCGATCCTCGGCCGGGACATCGAGCGCGCCTGCCGGGAGGCGCGCGAGCACCAGCAGTTCTTCGAGCGACTGCCGACGCCGGACGGGGAGTGACCCGCCGGCGGGTGCCGTGAACCCGGGCCCCGTGCGCGGCACCACCGACCCTAGCCGACTCCGGTCACGCTGAGTTCGACAGGATGGCGATCCGGTCTAGACCACGAACCGACCGTCCTTGGCGAACAGGTCGCCGTCGACGGTGACCGATCCCCCTTGCCGCAGGTCGCAGATCATGTCCCAGTGGACCGCCGAGCGGTTGGTGCTGCCGGTGTCGGGGTAGCCCGCGCCGACGGCCATGTGGACCGTGCCTCCGATCTTCTCGTCGAGCAAGATGTTCTTGGTGAACCGGGTGATGCCGAAGTTCGTGCCGAAGGCGAACTCCCCGAGTCGGCGCGACCCGGCGTCCGTGTCGAGCGTCCGGATCAGGAACTCCTCGCCCTTGGCGGCGCTGGCGTCGACCACCTTGCCCGCCGCGAACCGCAGCCGGATGTCGTGCACCTCGCGGCCGTCGGTGACGACCGGGAAGCTGAAGCGGACGTGCCCCTCGACCGAGTCCTCGACCGGGCCGGTGAACACTTCCCCAGAGGGGAAGTTGCGCTTGCCGTCGGAGTTGATCCACGTCCGGCCGCCGACGCTGAGCCGGAGGTCGGTGTCGGGGGCGACGAGCCGGACCTCGCGGCGCGGGGTGAGCCACGCGATCAGCCGGGCCTGCTCGGCCGAGAGGGCGCGCCACGCGGCGGCCGGGTCGGGCTGGTCGAGCTTGCAGGCCCGACGGATGAAGCCGGCGAAGGCGTCGGTGCCCATGTCGGCGTCCTGCGCGTAGGCGGGGGTTGGCCAGAGCGTCAGGCTCCAGCGCAGTTTGCCGTCTGCGGCGCGCTGCATCGAGGCGGTGCGAAGGGGGGTCTCGGCTCGGCCGCGGCGTTGCTGGCGGTCGGGGTCGACGGCCGAGAGGGCGTGCGTGTTCGTCTCGGCGAGGACGATGATCCGGGCGTCGGCCTGCTCGACCCCGAAGCGGTCGACCGGCGACAGGTAGTCGAGCTGGGCGTCGTCGCCGAGCGCGAGGAAGTCCGCCTCCGCCTCCGGGAAGGTCGGCAGCAGGACGGGATGGCCGCCGCGGGTCAGCACGGCCCGGTAGACGGCGCGCAGCAACGGTTCGGCGGCGACCCCGCCGACGATGGCGACGACGTCGCCCCGCTGCACGCCGACCGAGTAGTCGACCAGCGTCTCGGCCCATTGCTCAATCCAGTCGCCGCCCATCTCGCTCCTCCACGCCGCCGCGAACGGGCGGCGTCTCCTACCGTGTTCCCTTGACCAGCACCACGCCGACGAGCAGGGCGACCACGCCGAGCATTCGCATCGCGTCGACCGGTCGCTGCGTCATGCCGAACGCGCCGACGTGGTCGAAGATCACCGCCCCGCAGAGCTGGCCGGTGATGATCGCGGCGAGGAAGAGGCCGACGCCGAGCCGCGGCGCGAGGTACGACGCTGCCAGCAGGTACGGCACCGCGAGCATGCCGGTGATCGCGAACCCGAGTGGCAGGCCTCTGATCACCAGCGCCAGGAGGACGCCCGCGCCGACCGCGATCGCGCCGGTGGCGGCCGGGCTCGCCATCGGCGGCGGCAGCAGCGGACGGCTGCCGAGCAGCGATCGGATGGTGAGCGCGGCGGTGACGCCGCAGAGCGTGCCGATGATCGAGGTCAGGGTCGACTCGTAGGGGCCGCGCAGTTGGCTCATCGCCCCGAGCATCGTGACTTGCAGGGCCTGGGTGATGCCCAGCCCGATGGCGAACAGGATCCAGAGCGTTTGCGTGAGGTCCATTCCACCCCGCCCCGTCGGCCGCTTCACGTGCCCTGGTCCGCGCCGGCGGGGAGGAAGGCGTCGGCGTTGTAGACGCCGCCGGCGTTCCAGATCAGCCAGCCCGAGGCCCCGCCGGCCTCGGCCGCGTCGATCTGGGCTCGCACCTGCGGCCCGAAGTACTCGGTCATCCCCGGCAGCGTGAAGTCCTGCAGCCACGGCCGGATCTGGGCCGGCGGCATCCGCTCCGCCCCGAGCTGCATGCTGATCGCGATCGTCTCGCCCGGGAAGTCGTTCGGGCGACCGGGAACGTTGACGCTGCCGTCCGGGAAGTGCGACGGGTAGAGCATCGGCGAGAGGATCTGGACCGCGTCCTTCAGGTCGCGCACGTCCTGCCCGATCCCGATGTCGTCGTCGAGCAGCGTGTAGCCGAAGACGTCGGCCGAGACGTCCGCGCCGGCGGCGTTGACCCGCTCGGTGGCGAACGTGAGGAAGTCGGTGATGGTCGCGATCTTCTTGGCGTTGTCAACCGGCTGGCCGTAGTCGAGGAGCGAGAGGTCGCCGTCGCTCGGGAAGCGGACGTAGTCGAACTGGATCTCGTCGAACCCTTGTCGGGCGAGCTCCTCTGCGAGGGTGACGGTCGCCTCCCAGACCTCGCGGTCGAGCGGGTTCAGCCACATGTTGCCGCCGTCGTCGACCCACGGCTGGCCGGTGGTGACGTCGTGGATGGCGAGGTCGGGCCGATGCTGGGCGAGCGGGTTGTCCTTGAAGACGACGAAGCGGGCGACGGCGCGGATGTCGCGCTCGTGCAGCGCCGCCAGCATGGGCTTGACCTCGAACCACGGGCGGACCGCCCCGGCCTCGGCGTAGATCGGCTGCGCCGTCTCGACGTAGACGCCTTCCTCCTTGACGTCGATCACGATCGCGTTCAGCTCGGTGGCGGCGACGAGGTCGATCAGCGCCTGCCGGTCGGCGTCGTCGCTGACGATGGTCGGGTTGAGGTAGATCCCCTTGACCAGCGGCGGCGCGTCCGACTGGCGGGCCGGTCGCGCATCGACGAGGCGAGGGGCGGCTGCCAGCGCCGCCGCGGCGAGCAGCAGGGCGCGTCGGCTGGCTCGAAGGCGAGGGTGCAGGGTCATGATGCCTCCACGGTCCACCACGCCTCTGAGAAGCGTCGCACCGCCGTGACGTCAACGGTGATGCCGAGGCCGGGACCGTCGCCGACGGTGATCCGGCCCGGGGCGTACCAGTCGATCGCGTTGCCGATATCCTCGCGCAGCATCATCGGGCCGCCCATCTCGACCGTCTGCACGTTGGCGAGGGCGAGGGCGGTGTGGAGGCCGGCGGCGGAGGCGATCGCGCTTTCGACCATCGTGCCGATCTGGGCGGTGATGCCGGCGGTCTCGGCGATCGCGTTCGCCCGCAGCAGCGGCAGGATGCCGCCGGTCTTCATCAGCTTGAAGTTGACGAGGTCGGCGGCGCGCAGCGCGACCACCCGCTGCATCTCGCGCGGGCCGTGCACCCCCTCGTCGACCATGATCGTCGCCCCGGTCTGGCGGCGGACCTCGGCCAGTCCCTCGAGGTCCCACGCCGCGACCGGCTGCTCGACATAGGCGGGGCGCGACTCGGCCATCGCCCGGATCGCGGCGATCGCCGTGCCGGCCGTTCGCCAGCCTTGGTTGACGTCGACCTTCAGCGTCACGTCGGGGCCGACCGCGGCGCGGACGGCGGCGACGCGGGCGACGTCGAGCATCGGCCGCTTCTCCTCGCCGACCTTGGCCTTGATTGCGGTGAAGCCGGCGGCGGCGTGGCGGGCGGCCGCTTCGGCCATCGCCGCCGGCTCGTCGAGGCTGACGACGCGGGAGACCGGCAGCCACGGCTTGCTGCGACCGCCGAGCAACTGCCAGAGGGGGATGCCCGCGGCGCGAGCGACGAGGTCGTGGAGGGCGATGTCGAGGGCGGCCTTGGCCGCCGGCGCGCCCTCGACCCGGGCGTCGAGAAGCCGGTGGGCGGCCTCCCGGTCGCGGGCGTCGTGGCCGATCAGGGCGGGCGCGAGGTCGTGGCGAAGCATGGCGGCGGCGCTGGCCCACGTCTCGCCGGTGATGTTCTGGTCAGGCGTCGCCTCGCCCCACCCCTCCGCGCCGTCCGCGGTGCGGAGCCGGACCAGTACGCTGAGTGTGTCGGGGTAGTTGGCGTAGGCGATGACGAACGGCTCGACGAGCGGCAGCCGGACGGGGATCACGTCGATGCTGGCGATCTTCATCCGGCTTGGTCACTCCCGGGTCAGCACGAGGGCCGCGCCCGACTCGGCGACGTCGGGCCCGGCCGCGAACCCAGTGATGGTAAAGCCTTCCGCGAACGCTGCAAGCAGCGCGTCGCGCACCCGGTGCCGCCAGGCGAGGGCGGCGGCCGGGTCGGCCCGGAGCAGCGCGTCGATGTCGGGCGGAATGGCGACTAGCGCGCGGTCGACGGCGGTGCCGGGGGCGAACGCCGCCACGCCGGCCACGTCGGCGGCGGCGGTCGGCGGCTCGAGCTCGAGCAGGCGGCCGCGGGCCCGCGCACCGTCGATCCGCCACGAGACGTGGAGCCGGTCGGTCGGCATCGCGCCGTAGAGGCCGGCCCCGTAGCCGCCGTAGCGGTTCGTCTCGTAGTGGCGGGCGGTCGCGCCGAGCTTCTCGAAGTTGAGCCGGGCGTTGGCGGCGCGGAGCGGGTCGACGGTCCAGACCACCTCGCGGAAGCCGGCGGTCCGGGCGTGGCCGGCCTGCAGTCGCTTCAGGGCCGCGCCGAGACCGGCGTTGCGGTGGGCGGGGTGGACCGCCAGCATGTCGGAGAGGATGCGCGGCAGGCCGTCGATCCAGCCGCCCCAGCCGATGACGAACCCGGCGAGGTCGCCGCCCTCGACCGGGAACGCGCCGATCACCTCGCCGCCCGTCTCGCGGACGACGACGAGACCGTTGGCCGGCATCAGGTCGTAGTCGGAGACGCCCATCACCAGTCGTTGCAGGTCGTCGACCGGCGCGAGGTCGGCGAGGCTCCGCAGCGGCCGGAAGTGCCAGTCGCGGCCCCTGAGCACCGCTCGCCACCCCTGCACCGGGTCACCGGCGAAGCCGAGCCGGGCGGGGGAGAGGTCGTCCGGCGCGGCGGCGTCGCTCACCCGCCGACCGGCGTGGCGGCGACCGGCGTGGCCGCCGACGGGGTGGCCGGCAGCGCGACCCCGGCCGGGAAGTCGATCGGCGCGATCGCGTCGAACTGGTCCCAGACGGTCTGCCGTTGCGGCACGTCGTTGACGGACGTGATCTGGGTGCAGGGGCGGTTCTTGTCGTCGAGGGCGACGGTGATGTCGAGGCGGGTGCCGGCCAGATTGGTGTCGGCGAGGCCGTACCCCTCGCAGGCGACGCCGTTGACCGGCATCGCGCCGAGCGGGCGGACGACTTGCTCGAACAGCCGCTCCTGGAAGGTGATCGGCAGGCCGATCGGGTCGTACAGGTGGAGGAGCGTGTTCGCCCGCGCGTCGTTTGGGTCGAGCTTGGCGGGGTCGACCACCGCCCACTCGTCCTTGGCCGGGCTGAGGCCGAGCGATTCGACCATGCCGCCGCGGGCGACCATCGTCTTGCCGATGACGACCGCCTCGACGTCGTTCTCGCCGGTGCCGCGCAGTGTCACGTGCTGCCGGTCGGGGAGGATCACCTCGTAGGTCCAGACCACCTCGGTCGGGACCGGGCCTGCGGCGATCGGCGTCGCGACTCCCGGCGTGCCGATGGGCATTGCGATCGGACTGGCCGCCGGGGTCGCGCCCGCGCCCTGCGTCAGCATCGTGCCGCGCACGGTCATCCGGTAGCTCTTGACGCCCCGCCAGCCCTCGGAGATGCGCTTGGCGAGGTTGGCGACGGTGATTCCCGGCTTGTCGGTCGCCTGTGCCCGGGGCTGCGTCGGCGGCGGGGTCGGTGCGGGACCGGGGCCGGGGCCGGACGGCGTCGCGCCACAGGCGGAGAGCAGCGGCAGCAGCGCGACCGGAGCGGCGAGCCGGAGCAGGACGCGGCGGCTCGGCCGATGGGCCGGCCGAGTCGAGGCCGTGACGGCCGGCGTCGAGGTGCGGTGGTCGGTCATCGTGGTCCTCGTTCGGGGTCGGTCGGCACGGGGAGGTTGGCCAGCACGGAGCGGAGGTCTGCCAGCGCGTCGACCACCGGCGCGCTGCCGAGCGTGGCGGGCCCGGCGGCCCGCAGCGCGGCGATCAGTGACCGAATCTGGCCCGCGACCGGGTCGGCGACGGTTGCTTGACCTCCTGCCGCGCGCTCTGGTCGCGGTGCGGCCGGTCGGGCGCGGTCGACCTCGCGCCGCAGTTGCCGGAGCTCGGCGACGGCCTGTTCCGCCTCGGCCGGGGCTGGCCGCGCCCGGAGGGCCTTGGCGAGCCGCTGCGCCTCCTCGGCGGGGAGGTCGTCGGCGACGATCGCGGCCCGGAGGGCGTCCTGTCGGGCGGGGTCGAGCCCGTGCAGGGCACGGCTCTGCTTCTCGCTGATGCGACCGCTGCGGATGTCGTCGCGCGCCGTCTCGGGCAGTTTCTCGGTGCCGAGCAACTGGAAGAGACGGCTGCGGCCGATGCCGACCGCCGCCGCGACGTCGTTCCACGACGCGTCCCCGAGCTGGGCCTTGAGCGCGCGGAGGGCGGCCGCGCGGTCGACCGCGTTGAGGTCGTCGCGGACGACGTTCTCCATCAGCTGCTGCAACAGGCGGCGCTCGGGGGGCACGTCGCGGACGATGGCGGGGATGGTGTCGAGCCCGGCCAGGCGCGAGGCGCGCCAGCGCCGTTCGCCGTGGACGACGACGTAGACGTCGCGGTCGGCCTCGTAGCGGACCGCGATCGGCTGCAGCACGCCCTCGCGCCGGATGCTGGCGGCCAGCTCCTCGAGGCGCTCGTCGGCGAAGCTGCGCCGGGGCTGGTCGGGGTCGGGCTCGATCCGGTCGAGCCGGATCTCCTTCGCGCCGGCGAGGTCGGCGACGCCGACCGCTTGCGGCCGGTGGTCGGTGAAGAGGGCGTCGACGGTGAACCGGCGGCGCTTGCCGGCGGCTTGGCTGTCGGCCGGCTCAGGCACGTCGCGCCCCGGCGAGCTGGGCGGGTCGCGCGGCAGGGTCGTGCGTGTCGATCCACGCCGCGACGTCGCGGTAGGCGGTGGCGACGGCCGAGCGCGGCATGTAGTGGAGGACGCTGGTCCGTTCGGCGACCGACTCCGCGCCGCGGACCGAGAGCGGCACCGCCGGCAGCAGCGCGAGGTCGGGGAACTCCTCCTCGAGCGTGGCCAGCATGTCGGCGGCGAGGCGGGAGGAGTGGTGGACCTTGGTCGGCAGGAAGCCGTGCACGGTCAGCCCGGGGTTGAGTCGCTTGATCCGGCGGACCGTGTCGAACAGCCGGCGGAGGACCATCAGCGAGAGGGGGTGCGGCTCGATCGGCACCACCAGTTCGTGCGCGGCGACGAGGATGTTGATCGAGATGATGTTCAGGGCAGGCGGCGAGTCGATCAGCAGGTAGTCGTAGTCGGAGAGGTCGGCTTCCCGCACCCGGTAGTCGAGGCGTCGCTCGCGCTCAAGTTCGTTCAGCAGCTCGAGCTCGGCGGCGGCGAGGTCGGGGTGGGAGGGGACGAGATCTGCGCCGGGGATGGAGGAGGGGACGATGACGTCGGCCAGCGGCACCTCCTCGTCGAGCAGCAGGTCGTAGACCGAGGCCGGCAGCGCGGAGATGTCGACCCCCGTCGCCATCGACAGGCTCGCCTGCGGGTCGAGGTCGACCATCAGCACGCGGCGCCCGCGCTCGACCAGCGCGGCGGCGACGTTGAGCGTGCTGGTGGTCTTGGCGGTGCCGCCTTTCTGGTTGAAGAAGGCGACGATGCGGGCCATCGGGGGCGCCTCCCGGTCGCGCTGCCGGTGCCGGGGGTGTACGTACGTTGTCCGCACGGTACCACTTCGCCGCCGGAGCGGCAAGGCGAGCACACCGTTGACAGGCCCGGGCAGTGGACTATGCTTCTGAGACATCTCGTCCGAAGGCGCGGCCCCGTCGAAGGCGGCGGACGAGGGAGGGGGACCCGATGGACAACGGCAGCGCGGCCGGTCCGCGAGTCTGCAACTTCAGCGGCGTCGCCGTCCGGGACGACGGCACAACCCAAGCCTACGAGTGCGTGGTGATGTTCGCCGAAGACGGCACTTGGTCGCTCGACTGGCACTGGACGACGGGCGCAGTGGCCTCGCTCGCCAAGCAAGGCGGAGGCGGGCCGGTCGCCGACCTGTTCCGGTCGCTCTTCCTCGGGGTCAGTACCCCACCGGGTGCCGACGAGGCTGCGACCGACTGAGCTGGCGGGCCACCGCGAAGAGGGCCTCGCGGGCGTCCGGGGAGAGATCCGCGGCGATCTCGTCCAGCTCGGACGGAGCAGGCGTGTTCCCGTTGCGGACTTCGTCGTCGGAGATCTCCCCGGCGGCGATCAGCAAGTCGACGTGGCGAACCCGGAGCGTGTCGGCCAGCCTGCGCCGAATCTCGACGTTCGGGAGGCCGATCTTGCCCGATTCGACCTGCGAGAGATGCGAGCGACCGATGCAGGAGGCGTCGGCGACTTCCTCTTGGGTCAGCCCGAGGGCGTTGCGACGCTGGCGGACGAAGGTTCCGAGACCAGTTCCCATCGTTGATCGGACTCCCGCCCGACCCGGCTGGGGTGGGCATGCGACGACGGCAGTGACGGGTCCGATGCTGGCGCGGATCACTCCCCCCCGGGCTCCGACGACCGCCAGTTACCGCCGATTCCGATGCCATGATGACGGATGCGCACGTGCAACGCAATGCCGCGACACACACAGGTTGGGACCCAACGCAGGACCGCCCGCGGGAATGCTCCCGCGGGCGGCCTGCCGCGACGCGTCACCGGACGGTCAGCGTGCCGACCGGGGGACAGCCGGCGGCGTCGGCGCGCTGCGCCTCGGCCTCCCGCTGCCGCATCAGCCACTGGCCGACACTGACCATCGCGCTGCCGACGACGTGGCACAGGCTGGAGACGATCTGGGTGAACCGACCCGTCTGCCCGGCCGTTGCCTGCCGCAGAAGGTCGCGCTTCGCCGCCTCGGCCAGCGCCTCGCGCTGGTGGTGGTCGGCGTGGATCAAACTGACGTGGTAGTGCTGAGTCTGCACGGCGGAACTCCCTCGGTGTGCGGCGGATGGCTGCCGCGAAAAGGTTCGGTCTGGTCGACGGGGGCCGGACGATTGCCCGACCGGGCACGGGTGTGACGTGGCCGCCGGTTGGCGGCGGTCCGGGGCATGACAGCCCCGGTGCAGCGAAGGTGTTTGACCATGAGTGCCCCTCCTCCGAATGGCGCGTGGTCGCAGACGACGAAAAACCCGGGCCGTTCATCGGCCCGGGCGACGGAACTGCCGTGTGCTGTCGGGGCTACCCGACGCGGCCTCCGAGGAGGCCCAGCCATTCACGTACCGGGCGACGAACGTTGGTTGCGGCAGAGCCGAGGTGGTGATGGCGATGCATTCCGGCTCTCCTTTCCCGTCCGTGGCCCGGTCGCGATGCCGTCGCGACCGACGCTTGCCTCGTTGCCGCGCGTTGCGGCAGCCCGACGTTTGTACCAGTTGAAGCGGTCATTGTCAACAGGTTGACAGGCCCGGAGCCGTCCCGCCCGACGAATCGGTCTCCCGATTGCTGATTATGGAAATTCGCGGTCCGGGGGAGCGGGG
>JBDHWC010000031.1:0-25863 GCA_039809985.1 Thermomicrobiales bacterium
GCTCTGCGGCGCGCTCCTCGTCGCCGTCGCCGGCCTCGCCGACGCCCACTTCCACCGCGGCGTCGAGGCGGGGACGACCGACCCGCCGACCCGGCAGCTGACCGGCCGCGGCCTCGCCGCCAACGGCGACCTGAGCCGCTTCTCGCCCGACCAGCTCCCGACCGTGGCCGCCGCGCTGCAGGCGAACGGCATCCGCTACCTGCGCCAGACCTTCGCGTGGTCGGACCTCGAGCCGGAGCCCGGCGTCTTCCACTGGGAGCGGGCCGACGCCGTCGTCGACGAGCTGAACCGCCGCGGCATCACCCCGGTCGCCGTCCTCCAGCGCTCCCCGGGCTGGGCCCGCGACCCGGCCGCCGCGGCCAGCTTCGACGCCCCGCCCGTCGACCCCGGCGCCTACGAGGCGTTCGTCCGCGAGTTCGTCAGCCGCTACGGCGAGCGCGCCCCCTTCGTCCAAGTCTGGGACGCGCCGAACCGGGCCGACCACTGGGGCGGCAAGCCGGCCGACCCCGCCGCCTACCTGACGCTGCTCGCCCGCGGCTTCAACGGCGCGCGCGCGGCCAACCCGAACGTCGCCGTCGTCCTCGCCGAGCTCGACCCGGACCCGGGCGACGGCGGTCTCGGCGACCTCGCCTTCCTCGACGAGCTCTACCGGGTCGGCGCGGCCCCCTTCTTCAACGTCGTCGCGGCCCGGGTCGACGGCGGAACCCGCTCCCCGTTCGACCGCGGCCGCGACGCCGACGCCCCCAGCCTCTCCCGGGCGACCCTCTTCCGCGCCCTCATGCTGCGCCAAGGCGACGGCCAGAAGCCGGTCTGGGCCACCCACTACGGCTGGCGGGTGACGACCGACGGCTCGACCCCGCCCGGCGTCAACCCCGACGACCAAGCCGCGTTCGCCGTCGCCGGCATCGAGCGGGCCCGGGCGGAATGGCCGTGGATGGGCCTGATGTTCGCCTGGGGGCTGGCGCCCGGGCCGAGCCTCGGCGGCACGGTCGACCCCGCCGAGGCGCTGCTCCGGGCCGACGGTTCCTCGACCCCCCTCCTCGCCGCGCTCGGCACGTTCGCCGCCTCCGGCGGCACCGACGCGGCGCCGACCGGCTTCCTGCCGGTGCAGGCCCGGCAGTTCGTCTTCGAGGGGAACTGGGAACTGCAGCACCTCGGCGACGCGACCTACCGGACCACCAGCCAGACGGGGGCCCGCCTCTCGGTCCGCTTCGTCGGCACCGGGGCGACCGCCCGGCTGCGGCTCGGGCAGCAGGCCGGCGACCTCGACGTCACCCTCGACGGCCGCCCGATCGCGCTCGACCTCGACGCCTTCCAGACCGCCGACGCCGACATCCGCCTCGCCTCCGGCCTGCCCGACACGACCCACACCCTGACCATGCAACTGCGCACCCCCGGCCAGTTCACCATCGGCGGCCTGGTCGTCGAGCGGGCGGTGCCGCTGCGGTGGCCGATCGTGCTGCTGCTGGGCGGCGGCCTGGCCCTGCTCGCCGCCGGGTTCCGCAACGTCCTCTTCGCCCTCGCCGAGCGGGCCGGCTGGCTGCGCCGGCGCGAGCCCGGCGAGTGGGTGCCGGAACTCCCGCTCCTCCCCGGCTGGCGGCCCTCGCGCAACGCCTGAGGCGGCCGGCATTGGCCCCGGAACGTCGCCGGTCGCCGCCGCTCTCTATACTGTCCGACGACGCCGGGGAATCGCGGCCGGGCCGACCCGGGCCGCGCGCCGCCCCCACGCGAACGGAGCCCCATTCGCATGACCCCGGACCCGACCGACGAGCGACCGTTGCCGGCCGCCCCGCCCGAGGCGGCGGGGACGGCGGCCGACCCCGCCGGGCCGGGGCCGCTCGGCCGGCGCTTCCTCCGGCCGGAGACGCTGGTCTCCTTCGCCGCCGCGCTGGCGATCCTCGTCTTCTTCTTCAAGCGGTTCCAGATCGACCCGGCCGCCGTCTGGGCCCAGATCCGGCAGGCGAACCCGCTCTGGCTGGCGATGGCCTACGTCGCGTGGTACGGCGGCTTCTGGCTGCGGGCGGCCCGGTGGCGCGAGATGCTGGCCAGCGCCGACGTCGACGACGCCCACGGCTACCGGATCCCGTCGCTGAACGGGCTGGTCGAGATCCTGACCCTCGGCTGGTTCGCCAACTGCATCGTGCCGGCCAAGCTCGGCGACGCCTACCGCGGCTTCCTGCTGCGGCAGGAGGGGGGCGTGCCGTTCAGCAAGGGGATCGGCACGATCATCGCCGAGCGGCTGGCCGACCTCGTCGTCCTCTTCGCGATGATGGCCGCCGTCGGCATGGCCCTCTTCCGGGGCCGGATCCCGACCGAGGCGACCCAGACCTTCACCCTCGGCGCGGTCCTCATCGCCCTCGCCGTGATCGCCCTCGTTGTCATGTGGGCCGCCCGCGACACCCTCCACCGCCTCGTCCCGGAACGCTTCCGCGACCAGTACGCCAACCTGCACGACGCCGTCTTCCGCTCGATGCGCCGGCCGCTCTGGGTGATCGTGCCGGGCGTCCTCCTCTGGCTGATCGAGGGGCTCCGCTTCTGGTTCGTCGCCACCGCGCTCCACTCCGGGATGCCGTTCGCCGTCGCCCTCTTCGTCGCCCTGATGGGCTCGCTGCTGACCACCCTGCCGCTCACCCCGGCTGGGCTCGGCGTGCTGGAGGCAGGCACCGGCGCGGTCCTCATCCACGTCTTCGGCATGAGCTCCTCGCTGGCGATCTCGGTCATCCTGCTCGACCGGGTGGTCGCCTACTGGAGCCTGATCGTGATCGGCCTCGTCCTCTACGTGCTGCGCTTCCGGCGGATCGCCGCCGACCCGGCCCCCGTGCCCGCCCCGGCGGCCACCCGCCTCGGCCAGGCCGACTGAGGATGGCCGGCCCCGCCGACCCGCCCGCCGCGCCGGAGGAGCCCGAGGAGCCGTTCGCCCTCTCGCTCGACGGGCTGCGCCGGCGGTACGCGGCCAACCGGACGCGCTACGATATTTTGCTGATTGGCGCGGTCGCCCTCGGTGGTATCGTCTGCATGATGGTCGTCACCGTCGTCGTCCTCGTCGTCCAGCTCCGGCCCTGACCCGCCGGACCGAGGCACCCCCCATGGCCAGCCAGCCGATCGCCGACACCGCCGACCTGCCGCCGCAGATGTCGGCCGCCGAGTTCCGCGCCGTCGTCGCCCGCATCGAGGAAGAGGTCGGCCGGGTGATGGTCGGCCAGTCCGCCATCGTCCGCGACGTCCTGATCTGCGTCATCGCCGGCGGCCACGCCCTGCTCGAGGGGGTGCCGGGGCTCGGCAAGACGATGCTGGTGCGGACCCTCGGCGAGGCGCTCGACCTCGAGTTCAGCCGCATCCAGTTCACCCCGGACCTGATGCCGGCCGACATCACCGGCACCAACATCCTGATGGAGGACGACGCCGGCCAGCGCCGCTTCGCCTTCCAGCCCGGCCCGGTCTTCGCCAACCTCGTCCTCGCCGACGAGATCAACCGGGCCACCCCGAAGACGCAGGCCGCCCTGCTCGAGGCGATGCAGGAGAAGACCGTCACGGTCGCCAACCGGGTCCACCCGCTGGCCCAGCCCTTCTTCGTCCTCGCCACCCAGAACCCGCTCGAGATGGAGGGGACCTACCCGCTGCCGGAGGCGCAGCTCGACCGCTTCTTCTTCAAGCTGATCGTCCCTTTTCCCTCCGCCGGCGACCTCTCCGAGATCGTGCGGCGCACCACCGCCCGCCTCGTCCTCGCCGCCGACAAGGTCGCCGACGGCCCGACGATCCAGACCATGGGCGGCCTCGCCCGCCAGATCCCGATCGCCTCCCACGTCGTCGACTACGTCGTCCGCCTCGTCCTCGCCACCCACCCGGAGGACCCCTCGGCGGTGCCGGCCGTCCGCCGCTACGTCCGCTACGGCGTCAGCCCGCGCGGGGCGCAGGCGATCGTGCTCGGGGCCAAGATCCGGGCCCTGATCGAGGGGCGCCTCAACGTCTCCTTCGACGACGTCCGCGCCGTCGCCCCGCCGGCCCTGCGCCACCGCCTGATCCTCAACTTCGAGGCCGAGGCGAGCGAGACGAGCGCCGAGACGATCCTCGCCGCCCTGCTGCAGGACGTGCCGGAGACCGCCTGATCCCCGTCCCGGCCCCGCCTCCTCACCGGGCCCGCGCCCCCGATTCCGGCACCCGCGCCGCACGACGCCGCACATAACGCCCCCGAGGGTGCGATGATGCGCACCCTCGGGGGGTCGCCGTGGCGACGGCCCTGCCCCGGACGACGAACCGGCAACGACGCCGTGACCGGCGAGGAGGCATCAGCATGGCTTTCGATCCCGTACCCGACCCGAAGCGCACGTCCCCCCGCACCCCGAAGACGCTCGACGACTTGGTGCAGGCCCGGATCGACGGCAAACTGAGCCGCCGGTCGATGGTCGAGAAGGCGCTCAAGCTCGGCATCGCCGCCCCGGTCGTCTCGGTCATGCTCCACGCCACCGGCGACATGGCCTTCGGCGCGCCGACCCAGCGGCCGGAGGCCGCCCTCACCCTGGCCCAGGCGGCGACCGTCAAGGCCGACCAGCCGACCAAGCCGGCCGGCGAGGCGAAGCAGGGCGGCACCGTCACCTGCGGCACGAACGAGGAGCCGGACACGCTCCACCCGTGGCTGACCCAGCTGGTCACCGGCACCGACGTCGTGGTCGGCATCATGGAATCGCTGATGCCGTACGACAGCGCCGAGAAGTTCATCCCCTGCCTGGCGACCGAGGTGTCGATCGGCCAGGACGGCAAGCACTACACCTTCACCCTGCGCGACGGGGTCAAGTTCCACAACGGCGACGACTTCGGCCCGGACGACGTGATCGTCGCCTGGAAGACGATCACCAACCCCGACTTCGGGGCCTTCAACCTGAGCGGCTGGGACAAGATCGCCGACATCACCGTTGACGGCAACAAGCTGACGATGACCACCACCGAGGTCTACGCGCCGTTCATGTCGTACGTCGCGCCGACCTCGATCATCCCGAAGTCGGTCATCCCGCAGCCGGCCCCCGCCGCGGCGGCGGCCAGCCCGGCCGCCGGGGCGACGCCGGCGGCGAGCACCGCCTTCGACGACTTCAAGCAGACCTTCGGCCGCTCCCCGATCGGGACCGGGCCGTTCAAGTTCAAGGAGTGGCAGGCCAAGCAGCAGATCGTGCTGGAGCGCTTCGACGGCTACTGGGGCACCAAGCCGAAGCTCGACCAAGTCATCTACCGCGTCGTCCCGGACGACAACACGCAGATCGTCCAGCTGAAGACCGGCGAGATCCAGCTCGCCGGCAGCGCCGGCAACATCCCGGTCACCCGGGTCGACGAGGTGCTCGCCTTCCCCAACATCACCGTGCTGGAGTTCTCCAGCCAGGCGTGGAGCCACATCGACCTGAAGCAGATGGACTTCCTGCGGATGACCAAGGTGCGGCAGGCGCTCGACTTCGCGACGCCGTCGGCCCAGATCATCGACAAGCTGCTGAAGGGGCGCGCCCTGCCGAGCATCGCCGACCAGGCCCCCGGCACGTGGGCCTTCGACCCCAGCATCCAGCCCCGGCCCTACGACCTCGACCAGGCCAAGAAGCTGCTGGCCGAGGCGGGCCTCACCGCCGGCGCGGACGGCACCCTCGAGGGCAAGGTGCCGACCAAGGACGGCAACGTCGGCGACGGCGAGGTGAAGCCGTTCAACCTCCAGCTCTGGTACGTCTCCGGCAGCGCCGACACCGAGCGGATCGTGCAGGTGATCGCCCAGAGCTGGAACCAGCTCGGGATCAAGACCGAGGCGAAGAGCCAAGACGTCTCGACCATCTGGGGCCCCGAGGGGTACCAGTGGACCAAGGACATGACCGGCTGCCTCTACAGCTGGTTCAACGGCAACGACCCGACCGACACCTTCTACTGGAACTCGTCGCAGATCCCCGACAGCCCGACCGGCAGCGGCGGCAACGCGATCGCCTACTTCCACCACTTCACCTTCCAAGACAAGATCGACGAGCTGACCACCAAGGGCGACACCGTCGTCGACCAGGACGAGCGGAAGAAGATCTACGCCGAGATCCAGGCCCTCCTGCACGAGGAGGTGCCGGTGATCTTCATCTCGTGGGCGAAGTCGTTCTCGGCCGTCGCCAGCAACATCGGCGGCTACTGGCCGAGCGCCTACACCAACCTGCTCTGGAACGTGCAGGACTGGTACCTGACCTAGTCGACGCGGCGCGCGGCGGCGCGGCCCCGGATTTCGGCCGGGGCCGCGCCGCCCTCCCGCCTGCCAACGGCCAGGAGGCGCCATGGTCCGCTACACCGTCCGCCGCCTGATCGGCGCGGTCCCGCTCCTGCTCGGCGTCGCCGTCCTCTCGTTCCTGTTCATGCACCTCGCCCCGGGCGGCCCCGACGCCCTCTTCGCCCGCAACGCCCGGATGACCGCCGACCAGCTGGCCGCGATCCGCCACAACATGGGGCTCGACCAGCCCGGCTACGTCCAGCTCTGGCGCTGGGTCAGCAACCTCGCCCGGGGCGACCTCGGCACGTCGTACAGCCAGTACCGGCCCGTCTCGCAGGTGATCTGGGAAGTCTTCCCGAACACCGTGCTGCTGATGGGATCCGGCCTCGTCATCGCCCTCGTCTTCTCGCTCGTCTTCGGCATCGCCGCCGCCCGCCGCCCCTACGGGCTGTTCGACAACGTCACCTCCTTCGTCAGCTACTTCGGGCTGGCGATGCCGGTCTTCTGGTTCGGGCTGATGCTGCAGATCCTCTTCGCCGTCCAGCTCGGCTGGCTCCCCTCGGCCGGGATGACCAGCCCGCAGGGCGGCGGCCCGCTCGACGTGGCGCGCCACCTCGCCCTCCCCGCCTTCACCATCGCGATCGGCAGCATCGCCGGCTGGAGCCGCTACATCCGCTCCTCGACCGTCGAGCAACTGCACCAGGACTACGTGCGGACCGCCCGCGCCAAGGGGGTCGAGGAGAACCGCGTCGTCGTCGGCCACGTGCTGCGCAACGCGCTGATCCCGTTCGTCACCGTCGTCGCGATCGACGTCCCGCTCTACCTGACCGGCTCGGTCCTGACCGAGACGGTCTTCTCGTGGCCCGGCATGGGCCGCCTCTTCTACGACTCGCTGACCGTGCGCGACTACCCGGTGCTGATGGGGATCCTGATCCTCGGGGCGGTCCTCATCGTCCTCGGCAACCTCGTCGCCGACCTCGTCTACGGCCTGCTCGACCCCAGGATCAGCCTGTCATGACCGCCACCGACGAATCCCTGCCCGTCTCCCCCGGCCCCGTCGCGCCGGCCGCCGAGCCGACCGCGGCCGCCCCGGCCACCCTCGCCGCCTACGGCGACGTCCTCAACGCCCGCAAGCCGCGCGGCCCGTGGACGCTCGCCCTCGAGCGCCTGCGGCGGGCGAAGCTGGCGATCCTCGGCATGGTCATCCTGCTGCTGATGGTGCTGGCGGCCGTCTTCGCCGACCAGATCGCCCCCTACGGCCAGAACGACGTCGACCTCTTCAACATCACCGCGCCGCCCTCCCCCGAGCACCTGTTCGGCACGGACGACCTCGGCCGCGACGTGCTCAGCCGCCTGATCTACGGCGGCCGCATCTCGCTGCTGGTCGGGGTCGGGGCGGCGGCGATCGCGACCGCGGTCGGCATCCTGGTCGGCGCGGTCGCCGGCTACTACGGCGGCGCGGTCGACGCCACGCTGATGCGCTTCGTCGACATCATGCTCGCCTTCCCGGCGATCTTCCTGCTGCTGATCCTCTTCTCGATCCAGGGCTCGTCGGTCTACAGCGTGATCGCCTTCCTCGGCCTGTTCAGCTGGATGTGGCTGGCCCGGATCATCCGCGGCGAGTTCATGTCGCTCAAGCAGCGCGACTTCATCGAGGCCGGCCGCGCCATCGGCGTCCCCGACGGCCGGATGATCCTGCGCCACCTGCTGCCGAACGTGCTGGCGGCGATCATCGTCTCGGCCACGCTCGACGTCGCCTACGCGATGCTCGCCGAGGCCTCGCTCTCCTTCCTCGGCTTCGGCGTGCCGCCGGAGATCCCGACGTGGGGCAACATGCTCAACAGCGCCCGCACCTACTACACCACCGTGCCGCTGCTGGCGATCATCCCCGGCCTGACTCTGACCATCGCCGTCCTCGCCATCAACTTCGTCGGCGACGGCCTGCGCGACGCCTTCGACCCCCGCGGCTCGACCAGCTGAGCACGACCGTGCGCCGCTGCCCCGCCAGACTCCTCGACACCTGCTCCTCGCGGCCGGTCCTGCCGGGACCGCCCTCACCCCCCAACCCCCTCTCCCGCCGCGGCGGGAGAGGGGGAGAAACGGGCTCAGGGGAGGGCCGAGCCCTCCCCCGAACCCCCGGGTTGCCGCGGCGCGGCCGCTTTCCAACGGATACCTCCCCCTGTCAGGCGGCAGCGGGAGAGGGGGCGAACCTCCCACAGGGGAGGGCTTGGCCCGCACCCGGACCTCCGGATTGTCGCCGTGCGGCAACCTCCCGACGGACGCCTGCTCTTGTCGACTGCGACAGCAGAGGGGGAGATGGGCATTCGGGAAAGGGCCGAGTCCTTCCCCGCACCCCCGGGTTGCCGCTGCGGAGGCTCTTGCCGACGAATGCCTCCCGCAGTCAGGCGGCGGGAGAGGAGACGAGCCTTGCCCGGGGGCGAGTCCGGTTCTCCCCCCGGCCCCCCAATTGCCGCGCTCCCGCCCCTCCCCAACGGATGCCCACCCTCGTCGTCTGCAGCGTGACAGGGGACGGAGGAGACTCGGGGGAGGTCCAAGCCGTCCCCTGCATCCCCGGATTGCCGCGGCGCGGCCGCTTCCCCCATTTCACCTCGTCTTGTCAGGCGACGGCAGCCGGGGCGACCCACACTCAGGGGGAGCCCCGGCACTCGCCCACCCGGCGATGTTGGCACGACGTGATCGCTGCCCGGCGGGTGCCTCCCCTCGGGGGGACCGCCGCCGGGGGGAGTCGGTCGTGATCCCGCTGGTCGAGACCGGCGGCACCTCCTTCGCCATCGGCCACGACGTCGGCCGGGCCTGCCGCGACCAGCTGCGGGCCGCCGCCGCCTCGGCCCGGGCCGAGCTTTCCGGGCTTGACCCGGTGGCGGTCGAGATCGGCCCGTGGCTGGCCCCGACCGTCGACCACGCCCCGTGGCTGCTCGAGGAACTGCGCGGCATGGCCGAGGGCTCCGGCGTCCCCTTCGCCACCCTCTTCGCGCTCAACGCCGGGGCCGAACTGGCGCAGGCCGCCGGCATCTTCGAGTGCACCGTCGCCGCCGTCGGCCCGACCGGCAGCGCCGACGGCCACACCCTCCTCGCCCACAACGAGGACACCACCGCCGGCTGGGGCGACCTCGCCTACGTCGTCCGGGCCGAGCCGGACGACGCCCCCGCCTTCGCCGCCTTCACCTACGCCGGCCTCCTCCTGCACCAAGGGGTCAACGCCGCCGGCCTCGGCTCGGTCGGCAACGCGCTCTACGCCCGCGACGCCCACGCCGGCGTGCCGAAGCTGTTCCAGTACCGCCGCGCCCTTGCCTGCCACAGCCTCGAGGCGGCGATCCGCACCGTCACCGGCCGCGAGCGGGCCTTCGGCAACAACCATCTGCTGGCCACCGCCGACGGCCTGGTCGTCGACGTCGAGGTCTCCGGCACCGACTGGGACATCATCTGGGCCGGCAACCGGCCGCTGGCCCACGCCAACCACTTCGCCCACCCGCGCCTGACCCACCTCGACGCCGACGAGGACCTCCTCAACTCGCGGCTCCGCCACGCCCGGACCGAGCAGTTGCTCGACGCCGCGTGGGGCACGCTCGACCCCGCCGCGCTCCGCCGCCTGATGGCCGACCACGCCAACTGGCCCGGCTCGGTCTGCAAACACCACGCGCCGGAATCGGACCTGACCTACGGCACCATCGGCAGCGTGGTGATCGACGTCACCGCCCGCGAACTCTGGGCCTGCGCCGGGAACCCGTGCCGCGGGGAATGGCGGCACGTCGCGCTCTGATCCGGCGCGCCGGCGCGGCCCGCCCCGCAACGCCCCGGGAGAGGATTCCGCGGCCCGCAGCGAGTATGCTTCCCTATGGTGGCAACCGACTCGCGGCGCTCGGGGGGGCGTGATGCGTTTCGCGACGTCCAACCCGTCTCGGCTGACCATCCTGGCCGTGCTGCTGGGCCTGTTGGCGTTTCCCTCCGAGTGCAGCCGCTTTCCCGGCCCCCACTCCCTCTTCATGAACGTCGACGCCATGGTGATGGACGACGTGGCGACGCAGGACGGCCCCGGGGCGGCGCAACGCCACGGCGACCACCGCCCCGCCCGCGGGAGCGGCGTCTCCGTCTTCGACATCCCGACGGGCCAAGCCGACGTGGCGACGTCCGGCCCGGACGCGATGCCGGACGCCGCCACCGCGCCCCCGTCGTCGACTGCCCAGCGCACGCCGCCCCCGCCGGCCCAGACCGCGGCTTCCGCCCCGACGCCCCACGCTGGCACCGACGCCACCGCGTTCGCGACGCTGGCGCATCCCGCGCCCGCGCCGGCAACGGACCGGTCCCCTCGGCCGGGCCACCCGAACCCGGCACGGTGGGCTGGCATCGTCGTCCCGCCACAGTCACCTCCACCCCGGTCCCTCGCCGCCTGATCGTCGGCCGTCGCGCGCTGCGCGGCGGGGTCGCGGTGGAGGACCAAACCAGTGGGGAGCCTTGTCGCCTGGGTGCGCAGGCTCGGGTCGGCGCAAGACGCGCGCCGGCGGGTTCCGTGGGTGCGGGCGGCGGTGGCCGGCCTCGTCGCGGTCGCCGTCGGCTGGACGGCGGCACTGGCACAGCCGGCGGATTTCACGGCCACGAGCCTCGAAACCGGACAACCTGTCAGCCTCGCCGACCTGCGGGGCGACGTCGTCCTGCTGAACGGGTGGGCCACGTGGTGCACCCCGTGCAAGGAGGAGATGCCGTACCTTCAAGACCTCGCCGAGGCCAACCGGGCCGCGGGGCTGCGGGTGATCGGCGTCAATGTCGACGCCGGCGACGCCGACGACCGGGTTCGCGCCTACGCGGACGAGCTCGACGTCGAGTTCCCGATCTGGCGCGACCCGCGGGGCGAATTCCTCCGCACGTTTCGCGCGCCGGGCCTGCCCCACACGCTGCTGATCGGGCGCGACGGCGCGATCCGCCACGCCTGGACCGGGCCGATGGGCATCGACCCGGAGCAGGACGCGGCACTGATCGCCGCCGCGCTGGAGGACGCGCCGGCGGCTGCGCCCGCCGTCGCCCCGGCGGTCGGCGCGCTCGGGCTCGGGGTGGCGTTCGTCGCCGGGCTGCTCAGTTTCCTGTCGCCCTGCGTCTTCCCGTTGGTGCCCGGCTACGTGGCGGTCATCACCGGGCTGAGCGGCTCAGGGTCGGCCGGGAGCACCAGCGGACCGGGCCCGCGGCGGACCGCGCCGCTCTGGCACGGCCTGCTGTTCGTGGCGGGGTTCAGCCTCGTCTTCATCGCTCTCGGCGTCACCGCGACGGCGTTCGGCGCGCAACTGGCGGAGCACCGCACGATGCTCGCCCGGGTGGGAGGCGCCGTCATGCTGCTGCTCGGGGCCTCGATGCTCGGCCTCGTCCGGCTCCCGTGGCTCGAGGGCGACCACCGGGCGCTGCTGGCGTCGCCGCGGATCGCCGACGCGGGGGCGTTCGCGATCGGGGTGGCGTTCGGCGCGGGATGGACCCCGTGCATCGGGCCGGCGCTGGCGACGATGCTCGCCTTGGCCGCCGCCAGCGCGACGGTCGGGCAGGGGGCGTTGCTGCTCGCCGCCTACTCGCTCGGGCTGGCGGTGCCGTTCCTCTTCGCCGCCACCGCGATCGACCGCTACCTCGTCGGCGCGAAGTCGGTCCGCCGCTGGCAGCCGGCGGTCCAGCGCGTCAGCGGCGCGCTCGTCGTGCTGGTCGGCCTGCTGCTGCTGACCGACTCGCTGCCACGTCTGATCCAGCTCGGCACGGGGGCGTGGCGATGAACGCCGCCCCCGCAGGAGAACCGTGATGCGACCCATGCCCAGGAACCGCGTCGGGGTCGGCGCGACCGCGCTGCTCGTGCTGCTGCTCGTCGGCGCGGCGATCGTCGTCGGCCGGCGGCCGGCCCCGTACGCCATGAACGGCGGCGAGTACGTGCCGGCGAGGCCGGCGCCGGCGCTCGACCTGCCCGACCAGAACGGCCAGCCCTTCTCGCTCGCCGCGCAGCAGGGGAAAGTCTCCCTGCTCTACTTCGGGTACACCACCTGTCCCGACCTCTGCCCGACGACCCTGAGCGACTTCGCCGCGGTCAAGGCGGACCTCGGCCCCGCGTCGGACAACGTCAACTACCTGCTGGTCACCTTCGACCCGGAGCGCGACACACCGGAACGGCTGCGCGAGTACCTCGGCTTCTTCGACCCGGATTTCGTCGGGCTGCGGGGCGACGAGGCGCAGACCGCCGCCGTGCTGAAGGCGTACGGGGTCACCGTCGAGCGAGTGGAGTACCCGGAGTCGGCCACGAAGTACCTCTTCGACCACTCGGCGCTGATCTACCTCGTCGACCCGGACGGCAACCTGCGGGCCTCGTACCCGTACGGCACCGACCCGAAGCTGATCGCGGAGGACGTGGCGCACTTGCTGCGCGCGTGAGGCCCGGAGGCCGGCATGACCCGGCGACGGAATCGCTCACCGCCTGCGGCACGCGCGCGCAGGCATCGGCAAACCGGCAGGACACGAACGGACACGTGAGGAGGACACCGTGAAGATCCGCACCCGACTCGTGCTCAGCGCCCTCGCCGTTTCGTCGCTCGTCGTCGCGGGCGGCTCGACCCTGGCGACCACCCCGGACGCCACCCCAGCCGCGATGACCGGCATGAGCGGCACCCCCGCCGCCGGCATGGACATGCACCAGCAGGCCATGACCGGCACGGGCGCCGCCTACCTGACGATCGAGAACGCCGGCTCCGAGCCCGACCGCCTCGTCGGCGCGAGCTCCCCCGCCGCCAAGTCCGTGGAGATCCACGAGATGGTGGACGACGGCGGGACCATGCGGATGCGCCCGCTCGCCGACGGGCTCGCGATCCCCGCCAACGCCACGACCGCACTGGAGCCGGGCGGCTACCACATCATGCTCATCGGCCTCGTCGAAGACCTGACCGAGGGCGACATCTACGACCTGACCCTCACCTTCGAGCGCGCCGGCGACGTCACCGTCCAAGTCCCCGTCGGCAGCGGGGCCCCGTCCGGCCCGGTCCGCGTCGTCGCCGGCGACCTCACCCTCACCGGCGTCTGGGGCCGCCCCGCGCCCGCCGGTGGCACGGGCACGCACGAGCAGGAGATGACCGGCACCAGCGCCGCCTACTTGACGATCGAGAACGCCGGCTCCGAGCCCGACCGCCTCGTCGGCGCGAGCTCCCCCGCCGCCAAGACGGTCGAGATCCACGAGATGCAGGAGGTCGACGGCGCGATGCGGATGCGCCCCCTCGCCGGCGGCCTCGCCATCCCCGCCAACGCCACGACCGCACTGGAGCCGGGCGGCTACCACGTGATGCTGATCGGCCTCGTCGAAGACCTGACCGAGGGCGACATCTACGACCTGACCCTCACCTTCGAGCGCGCCGGCGACGTCACCGTGCAGGTGCCCGTCGGCAGCGCCGCGCCCGCCGGCCCGGTCCGCGTCGTCGCCGGCGACCTGACGCTGACCGGCGTCTGGGGCCGCCCCGCACCGGCCATCGGCACGGGCACCCCGGCGGCCACGCCGAGCTCGTAGCCCACGCCGGGGAACGGCGCGTCCCCGGGCCGCTTGGCCCGGGGACGCGCCGGCCCCGGACTCGAGGACATCGCCCATGCGCACCACGGACTCTTGGGAACCCGCCCCGCCCGCGACCGCCGTCCCGCCAGTTCGGCCGCGACCGCCGCGCCGGACGGCGCTGCTCGGCGGACTGTTGGCCGGGATCGTCCTGCTGGCCCTCGCGGCCGTGTTCGCGGTCTCGAACAGCGGCCCGGCCGAGCAGGGGCTCGTCTTCGTCATCCCGGCCGGAAGCTGGCAACGGGTGGCCCAGCCGACCCTCGACTCCGCGATCGCCATTCCGACCAAGATCGAGTTCGGGCCGAACGACGTGCCGGTCATCACGATCCGCAACGAGGACCGAATCGCCCATCGGGCCGGGCCGTGGGTCGTCGACGCCGGGCAGACCTACACGCTGCGCTTCCCGAAGGCGGGCGAGTACCAGATCGCCTGCTCGGTCAACCCGCTGGAGTCCGTCACCGTCACCGTCGTGCGCTAGCCGGGTCACGCCCCGGTCAGCGCGATCGCGACCGCCAGCGTCAGGAGGGAGCCGGCGAGGCTGGCGATCAGGGCCGAGGTCATGGTCGGCTCCTCCACTTCGTGCTCCACCGACAGCATGGCGACCACGGTCAGCATCGGCAGCGCCATCGTCACCACCGTCTCGCCGAAGAGCGGGCTGCCCGGGTCCCAGAGCCGGATCGCCAGCCCCGCCAGCAACGGCTGCAGCGCCAGCTTGGCCGCGACCAGCGCCAGCACCGGCCGGGTCAGCCGCACCCGGTAGCCGGCGGCGACCACCCCGGTCGTGAAGAGGGCCACCCCGGTCGCCGCCGTCCCCAGCAGCGCGACGGAGGCGTCCGCGAGCCCCGGCACCCGGAACCCGCTCAGGATCACCAGCAGCCCGAGCAACGGCAGCCAGACGAGCGGCCGCCGCACGGCCCTCCCGAGCGCCGCCCGCGCCACCCCCGACCCGGCCGAGGCCCCGCCGCCCGCCTGCGCCGCGCCGAGGCCGAGCAGGATCACGGTGGCCGGCACCACCGTCACGTTCAGGAGGAGGCTGCCGACCGCGATCGGGATCGCCGAGGCCGACCCGTACAGCGCCGTCAGCACCCCGGAGCCGACGAAGGGGACGTTCGGCCCGGAGGCCGCCAGCGCCGCCAGCGCGCTCAGGCCGAGGCCGGCCCGCAGCCCGAACCGGCAGAGGAGGAACACCGCGACATAGAAGCCGACCATCACGCCCGCGACCGTGCCGACCAGTGCCGCGTCGGCGGCGAACGCCGAGCGCGGGGTGCGCACGACGTCGACGAAGATGCCGAGCGGCAGGGCGTAGGTCAGCACCATCCGGTTCAGCACCGCGGCGTCGGCCGCCGCGAAGTCGTGCCGTCGCGCGGCGACCCAGCCGAGCAGGACCGTCACCACCGACGGCGCGAGCGCGGCCGCCAGCACCCCGATCATCGCGCGGCACCTCTTTCCGGGTGGCCCCGGGCACCTGCTGGGCCGGAGCACCACCCCGATCATGCACCAACCCGGCGGCGCTTGCCGGACGGACGCTCGCCCACCTCGCGTCGTTGGCCGCGCCCCTGCCCGGGACGCGATGAATCCGCCGGGCGCGGTCCGCCGTAGACACGGGCAGAACGGCGACGGACCCCAACCGGCGCCGCTCGAACAGGAGATCAAGAGCGCGGCAAGCGCTCTGAACAACCCCCCCCCTCCCCTTCCCGCACGTGCCCGGCCGCAAGGCCGGGTTCGTGTTTTCGGCGGGGGCTTTGCGGTTTCGGGCCGCAGCGTGCATCCTCCCCGGCACACCGGCGACGGAACGGGACGGGTCAGGGCGGGGGAGCGGCACGGGTGCGGGTCATCACCGGCGAGGCTCGCGGGTTCAGGCTGAAGGGGCCGGCCGGTCCGTTCACGCGGCCGATGTCCGACAAGATCAAGGGCGCGCTCTTCTCCATGCTCGCCTCGCTCGGCGTCGAGCCCGAGCGGGTGCTCGACCTCTACGCCGGCACCGGCAGCATCGGCATCGAGGCACTCTCCCGCGGCGCGGGCCATGCCGACTTCGTCGAGCAGAATGCCGCCGCCGCCGCTGTCGTCCGCGACAACCTGGCGCACACGAAGCTGGCCGGGCGGGCCCGCGTCCACCACACCGCCGTCGCCGCGTTCCTCGCCGCCGCCGAGCGCGCCCCCGGCGCAGTGACGCCCTACGACCTCGTGGTCATGGACCCGCCCTACGCCGACCCGGAGATCGTCGCGACGCTGGCGCGGGTCGGCGCGTCGCCGCTGGTACAATCGGGCGCTGTCGTGGTGGTCGGCCACTCGCCGCGCGTCGCGCTGCCCGAACGGGCCGGCCGGCTGGAGCGGCTGCGGGAGCGCTGCCACGGCGACAGCTGCTTCTCGGTCTACGACGTCGTCGCGGGGGACGACGCCGGGAGCGGCACGGGACCGGGCGGGAAGGGCGGCGATGCGGCGGGCAATCTACCCGGGGAGCTTTGACCCGATCACGCTCGGGCACGTGGACGTCGCCAAGCGGGCCGCCCACCTGTTCGACGAGGTGGTGGTCGCCATCTACGCCGGCGGCGAGAAGCCGGGCGCGCTCTTCACCACCGACGAGCGGATCGCCCTCGCCGAGGAGACGTTCCGCGACCTCGGCGGCGGCCGGATCCGGGTCGGCCGCTTCAGCGGGCTGACCGTCGAGTACGCCCGGGTGATGGACGCCTCGACCATCGTCCGCGGCCTCCGCGCCGTCTCCGACTTCGAGTACGAGTTCAAGCTCGCCCACATGAACGCCCACCTCGCCCCGGAGATCGACGTCGTCTGCCTGATGACCTCCTCCCGCCACTCCTTCATCAGCTCCAGCCTGATCCGCGAGGTCGCCGCGCTCGGCGGCGACGTCGACGGCCTCGTGCCGCCGCACGTCCGCGACGCCCTGCGCGAGAAGTTCGGGGCGGGCCGCCAGCCCGCGACCGCCGCGCCCGCGCCGCGCCGGGCTGGGACGGAGGCCCCGTGAACGACGACTTCCCGCCGGTCGAGCGCGACGCCGCCGCGGCGACCGTCCCCGACGACGACGCGGACGACTTCCTCTACCTCGTCGACCGGCTGGAGGAACTGGTCGGCGTCGGCAAGCGGATGCCGTTCAGCACCAAGGTGATGATCGAGGAGTCGGAGTTCCTCGCCATCGTCGACCAGCTCCGGGTCACGGTCCCGACCGAGATCCAGCGGGCGCAGCGCGTGCTGCGGGAGCGGGAGCAGATCATCGCCGGCGCGCAGGAGGAGGCAGCCAAGATCCTCGAGGCGGCCCGCACCCAGGCCGAGTACATCGTCTCCCAGCAGGGCGTCCTGAACGAGGCCCGGCAGCGGAGCGAGGAACTGCTGCGCCAAGTCGAGACCGAGCACCGCCGCTCGCTCGGCCAGATCGACTCCTACGCCCTCGAGCAGTTCACCCGGATCGAGGAGGCGCTCACCGACGGCCTGCGGATGATCTCCGGCGCGATCGACGACACCACCCGCGAACTCCAGAACGCCAAGCGCCACATCGGCCGCTAGCGGCCGGCCCGGGGAGCGCGCGATGGTGCAGGCAGCCGCCGCGACCCGACCGCCGGCACGCGCCGCGGACCGCCGCCGGGCCGCATGAGCGTCAGCCGGGACCGCGCCTACCGCACCCTCCGCCACCGCGACTTCCGCCTCCTCTGGGCGGCCGGGGGCGTCTCCTCGGCCGGCACCCAGATTCAGCAGGTGGCGGTGGCGTGGCAGGTCTTCGAGCTCTCCCGCAACCCGGTCGCCCTCGGCGGCCTCGGCCTCGCCCGCTTCGTGCCGATCCTCGTCTTCGGCCTCGCCGGCGGGGTGCTGGCCGACCGCTACGACCGGCGGCGGACCCTGATCGCCTCGCAGGCGGCGCTGGGCTGCGTCTCGGCCCTCTTCGCGCTGCTGACCTTCGCGGACAGGATCACGGTGCCGACCATCTACCTGCTGACCATGGCCGCCGCCGTCTTCGCCGCGGTGGCCGGCCCGACCCGGCAGGCGCTGATCCCGAGCCTCGTGCCGGACGAGGAACTGGCCGGCGCGATGTCGATGAGCATCCTCGCCGGCAACGCCGCCACCGTCGCCGGGCCGGCCCTCGGCGGCCTGATCATCGGCTTCGCCGGCACCGGGTTCGCCTACGCGATCGACGCCGCCTCCTTCGCGCTGGTCGGCCTCGCCGTCCTCGTGCTGCGGGCCCGGCCGGTGCTGGCGCGGCAGGCAGCCAGCGGCTGGGCGGCGGCGCTGGAGGGGCTGCGCTTCCTCCGCGGCTCGCCCGCCCTGCTCGGCGTCATGGCGCTCGACTTCGTGGCCACCTTCTTCGGCGCGAGCACGGTCCTGATGCCGCTCTTCGCGACCGAGGTGCTGAAGACCGGCCCCACCGGGCTCGGCGTTCTGCTCGCCGCCCCGGCCGCCGGCGCACTCCTCGGCGGCAGCGCGATGGCGGCGGCCCGAATCCCGGACCGCCCCGGGCTCGGCATCGTCGGCGCGGTCGTCGGCTACGGCCTCTGCCTGCTCGGCTTCGGCCTCAGCACCAGCCTCTGGCTCTCGCTCGCCCTGCTCGCCGGCAGCGGCGCGGCCGACGCGGTCAGCATGGCGATGCGCCACACCGTGCGGAACCTGATGACCCCGGACGCGCTGCGCGGCCGGATCGCCGCCGCCCACAGCACCTTCGCGATGGGCGGCCCGCAGCTCGGCGAGTTCGAGTCGGGCTTGGTCGCCGCCCGCTTCGGCGCGCCGATCGCGGTCGCCGCCGGCGGCCTGCTGGCGGTGGTCGGCGCGCTGGCGACCGCGTGGCTCGTGCCCTCGATCACCGCCTTCCGCGTCTCGGGCGTGCACCGCCCCGGCGTGCCGGTCGGGCCGGCCGACGACGCCGCGCCCGCCCCGGGCGGCGCGCACGACTGATCGCGCCGCCCGGCAGCACCTTGGCAGGCGACGTCCCCGTCCTACCGCGTCCCTGACAAGGGGGGTTGGTTGAGAAGCGACCGCGCAGCGGAAGCCTGGGAGCGTGAGGGAGGGCTTGGCCCTCCCCCGAGCCCGCTTCTCCCCCTCTCCCAACGCCATCTGACAGGGGCAAGTATCCGTCGAAACGTGGCCGCGCAGCGGCAACCGGGGGCCTGGGGAAGGGTTTGGCCCTCCCCCGAGCCCGCTTCTCCCCCTCTCCCATCGCCATCTGACAGGGGCAGGTATCCGTCGGGAAGCGGCGGCGAAGCGGCAATCCGGGGGTCCGGGGGAGGGCTTGGCCCTCCCCGAGCAGATTTCTCCCCCTCTCCCCGCGCACGGGGAGAGGGGGCTGGGGGGTGAGGGCGGCCCCGGGGGTCCCGGCCGAGCATCAGGGACCGCTTCCAACCGAACCCTCCCCGTGTCAGTCCCACTTCCCCCAGTGCACCATCGTCTCCAGCGGCTTGCGGGGCGCGGGGGCGAAGTCGGTGCCAACCGTGTACGCCACCGGTACCAGCGCCACCTGCGTCACCTCAGCGTAGGGGATGCCAAGCAGCTCCGCCGCCTCCCGCTCGTGGGACAAGTGGAAGCTCGTCCAGCAGGTGCCGAGGCCGCGGGCCCGCGCCGCCAGCATGAAGCTCCACGTCGCCGGCGCGATCGTGCCCCAGAGAGCGGATTGCGTCCGCACGGAGGCCGCCTCGAGCCGTCCCTCGATCGCCGGCACCAGCAGCACCGGCACGTCCTGCAAATGCTCGGCGAGGTAGAGGGCGGAGCCCATCAGCTTGTGCATCGGCCGCGGCCGGTTCCCCTGTGCCGCCGCCATCGCCCGCGCCATGTTGGCGAGATAGTCCTCGCCTCCTTTGCGGTAGAGGTCGGCGAGGGCGGCCTTCGTCGCCGGATCCTCCACCACCACGAAATGCCACGCCTGCGTGTTGCTGGCGGTCGGCGCCTGCTGCGCGATGCGCAGGCACGCCTCCAGCACCTCGCGCTCGACCGGGCGCGTCAGGTCGAGCCGCTTGCGGACGGAACGGGTCGTCGTCAGCACCTCGTCGGGGGTCAGCTCGAGCAGCATCCTTCCCTCCTCGTGGTCGGTCGGCGACGCGGGCCGACCCCGCTCAGCCGACGATCGGCAGGTCGGGCGACGCCTTCGCCCAGAACGCCTCGACGCGGTCGCGCAGCCGCTGGTGCTCCGGCTGCTCAAGGTCCGGGTCCGCGTCGAGCAGCGCCTCGGCGACGCGGCGGGCGCGGTCGAGCAGGCGCGGGTCGAAGCCGCCGTCGATCCACGTCAGCTCCGGCAGGCCGCTCTGGCGCGTGCCGAGGAAGTCGCCGGGCCCGCGCAGTTCGAGGTCCTTCTCGGCCAGCAGGAAGCCGTCGTTGGTCTGGGCCATCATCTCCAGCCGGGCGTCGGCGTCGGGCGTCGTCTCGTCGGCCAGCAGCAGGCACCACGACTTGCCGCCGCCCCGCCCGACCCGGCCTCGGAACTGGTGGAGCTGGGCGAGCCCGAACCGGTCCGCCCCCTCGATCAGCATCACCGTCGCGTTCGGCACGTCGACCCCGACCTCGACCACCGAGGTGGAGACGAGGATGTCGTGCTCGCGGTCGCGGAAGGCGGTCATCACCGCCTCCTTCGCCCGCCCGCTCATCCGGCCGTGCAGCGTGGCGATCCGCAAGTCGGGGAAGACCTCCCGCCGCAGCCGTTCCGCCTCCTCGACCGCGGCCTTCGCCTCGATCGCCTCCGAGGCCTCGACCAAGGGGCAGATGACGAACACCTGCCGCCCGGCCCGCACCTGTTCGCGGACGAGGGCGTAGGCCTCCTCGCGCTGCGACCCGACGAAGCGCTGGGTCTCGATCGGCTCCCGGCCCGGCGGCAGCTCGTCGATGATCGAGACGTCGAGGTCGCCGTTGAGGACCATGTTCAGGGTCCGCGGGATCGGCGTCGCGGTCATCGAGAGCTGGTGCGGCAGGACGTCGTCCCCCTCGCCCTGCACCGGCAGCGTCGCCCGCTGGCGGACCCCGAAGCGGTGCTGCTCGTCGACGACCGAGAAGCCGAGCCGGGGCAGCGCGACCCCCTCTTGGATCAAGGCGTGGGTGCCGACCAGCACGTCGACCTCGCCCGCCGCCGCCGCGGCCAGCGTCTCCCGGCGCGCCTTCGCCTTCGTGCTGCCGGTGAGGAGGGCGACGGTCGGCCGGTCCTCGTCCGGCAGCCCGCTGAAGAGGCCGCGCAGGTTGTGGAAGTGCTGCTCGGCGAGGATCTCGGTCGGGGCCATCATCGCCGACTGGCGGCCGTTCGCCCGGGCGACGACCATCGCCGCCGCCGCGACCACCGTCTTGCCGGCGCCGACGTCGCCCTGCAGCAGGCGGCTCATCGGCCGCTCTGCTTCGAGGTCCGCGAGGATCTCGCCCAGCGCCCGGTCCTGCGCCCCGGTCAGCGTGTACGGCAACGAGGCGCGGAACCGCCCCAGCAACGCCCGGTCGACCCGCAGCGGGATGCCGCCGTGCGCCTGCCGCTCCTGCTTGCGGCGCACCTGCCCGACTTGCAGCAGCAGGAGCTGGTCGAAGGCGAGACGGCGCTGCGCGCGTTCCAACTCGGGCAGGCTGGTCGGCAGGTGAATCTCGCGCAGTGCCGCCGAAAGTATCGGCAGCGGGCCGTCCTCTCCCGCCCCGAGCCGGGTCCGGACCGTCTCCGGCAGCCACTCCTCGACTTGGTCGACCGCGCCGAGGACTGCCTGCGTGACGAGCCCCCGCAGCGTCTTCTGGCTGAGTTTCTCGGTCAGGCCGTAGACCGGCGCAAGCCGTCCCTCCGCGATCGGGCCGCCGTCGGCGAGCCGTTCCCACTCCGGCCCGGTGAAGCTGATCCGCCCGTAGCCGAAGTCCGGCACCCCGTGGATCGCGATCTGGTCGCCGACGAAGAGGCTGCGCGCCACGTAGGGGGTGAACCACGTCACCCGGATCGTGCCGGTGCGGTCGGCGATTCGGGCGTCGGTCCGGGGCGGGCGGGCGTGTTGGACCTCCTGAACCTCGACCACCTCGCCGCGGACCGTGACTTCCTCGCCGCCGCGCAACTCGAAGATCTGGTTGACGTGCAGCGTCTTGCCGTAGTCGTCGTGCCGGCGCGGCCGCAACTCGACGAGGTCGCCGATCGTCGCCACCCCGAGCTTGGCGAGCTTCGTGGCGACGCCGCTGCCGACCTTCGGCAGGACCGTCACCGGGTCGTTGAGCCGCAGGCGCGGCGCGGGCGGCGGCGACGCCGGCGAACGCCTCGGCGGCGAGGCCGTGCGCCTCGGCGGCGGAGTCGCCGTCAGCGGTTCGGCCGCCCGCAGCGCAGCAGCGAGCCGGCCGACCTCCGGCCCCGGCGCGCCGGTCGCCCGCATCGTCGGCCCGAGCGCCTTCAGGGCGTTGGCGATGCCGGGCAGTTCCTCCTTCCGCCGGGCCACGGACAGGTCGCGGTACGCCTCGAGCCGCGCGAGGATCGCCCGCAGGTCCTCGGCGGCCTGGTGCGACGGAGCGCGGTTGACCAACCCCCGCACCCGGCCCGTCGCGGTCTTGTACGGGAACCCGGCCTGACACTCGTCGAGCCACTCTTTCCGCAGGTCGACGACCGCCGCCTCGACCGGGTCGGTCGGCATGGCGTCCTGATCGTCCCTCACTCGGCCTCCCGCAGGGCGACTCCGACCGCATCCGGGCCGGTCTGGGCGACGATCGCCGGCCCCAGCCGGGCCATGATCATCGCCTCCCGCTCGACGCCGGTCGCCTCGGCCAGCCGGTCGGCGAGGTCGATCGCGAACCGCTCGTCGCCGCCGTGCAGCACCGCCACCCGTTCCGGCCGCGACAGCTCGGCCACCGCCTCGACCAATCCGGCGACGGCCCGGTCGTGGGTCCGGGCCCGTTCCAGCGGCACGAACTGTCCCTCGTCGATCCAGAGCAGCGGCTTCAGCCGCAGCAGGTCGCCGATCAGCGCGGCCGAACGCCCGACCCGGCCGCCGCGCCGCAGTTGGTCCAGCGCGCCAAGCGCCAGCAGCACCGGGTAGCGCCCGGTCTCGGCCCGCAGCCGCTCGGCGACCGCCGCCGCCGGCAGCCGGCGGGCGAGCGCCGCCGCCCGCAGCACTTGCAGGCCGAGGCCCATCGACGCCGAGCGACTGTCGACCACCTCGACCGCGATCCGGTCCCGCACAGCATCCGCCGCGGCCCTCGCGTTCCCGAAGCCGTCCCCCAGCTTGGCCGAGCCGCAGACGGCGACGACCGCCTCGGCCTCGCCCGCCAGCGCCGCGAACGCCTCCGCCCACGCCTCGACCGACGGCCCCTCGACGACCGGCGACTCCGGCGCGCCCGCCAGCTCGCGGGCGAACACCGCCGACGAGAGGTCGACGCCGTCGCGGAACTCGCGCTCGCCGATCCGCACGGCCAGCGGCACCACGGCGACGCCCGCCGCCTCGCGCAGCGGCGCGGGCAGGTCGCAGGAACTCTCGGTGGCGATCGCGACGCGCGGCATGGCCGCTCACTCCGGGAACGCGGTCGGGCGGGGTTGGGCGGGCGGGGCGCAGGTCAGGCGTCGGCACGACAGCGTCGTTGCCCGGACGGCCCGCGCCGTGCTAGAGTACGGGGCCGCGCGCGACGCGTCCACCCGGCTGGTGTCCCGGTGCCTGACGCGGTCGCGCTGTTCGCGCAGCTAGCAGACCACGACCGAGAGGATGGCCCACGGTGTCCGGCAAGTGTGATGTGTGCGGGAAGACGACCCAGTTCGGCCGCAACGTGAGCTTCTCCAAGCGGCGGACCAACCGCATGTTCCGGCCGAACGTGCAGACCAAGCACGTCGTGATCAACGGCGTCCCGGTCAAGCTGCACGTCTGCACCCGCTGCATCCGGACCTCGGTCAAGACCAACTAGCGGCCGCCGCCGCCGAGCGGTCCCGGCCCCCGCGCCGTCGCGGGGGCCAACTTGTGTTCCGACCCCCCGCGCCCGGCGGGGACCGGCCCGCCCGGCACCGACCGCCGAACGGAGGCCCGCCCGATGCCCAGAGACCGCCGCCCGGGCACCCCGCCCCTGCCGAGCCGGATCGACAGCCCGGTCACGATCGAGCGGCTCGTCGCCGGCGGTTTCGGCCTCGCCCGCGTCCTCGGCCGCGTGGTGCTCGTCTCCGGCGCGGCGCCCGGCGACATCGTCACCCTCGCCATCGACCGGGCGCAGGGGGGCGTCGCCTTCGCCCACCCGACGTCGATCCTGGAGCCGTCGCCCGACCGGGTCGAGCCGCCCCACCCCGAGCTGACCCGCTGCGGCGGTGCGGACCTGCAACACCTCGCCTACGACGCCCAGCTCCGGGTCAAGGGCGAGATCGTCGCCGACGCCCTGCGCCGCGTCGGCGGCGTCGTCTGGCCGGAGCCGGTCCCGGTCGTGCCGTCGCCCAGCCAGTGGGGCTACCGCGGCCGCGCCGAGTGGCGGCACGACCCGCGCGACCCCGCCCTCGGCTACGTCGCCGCCGGCACCCACGACGCCTGCGACCTCGAGGCCGACCCGTTCGTCATCCCCGCCCTGCAATCAGCCTTCGCCGACCTCCGCCAGCGGATGGCGAGCGGCGACCTGCCGGCCGACGCCCGCGAGTTCCGCGCCGCCGCCGGCGACGACGGCGTCTCGCTCGCCCCCGACCCGGACGGCGGCGACGTCCGCGAGGTGGTCCTCACCGTCGCCGGCGAGCGGCTGCGGCACGACGCGGCCTCCTTCTTCCAGGCGAACCACGGGCTGCTCGGCGCGCTGGTCGAGGAGGCGCTCCGCTTCGCCGCCTCGCCCGACGACCTCGCCGCCCAGCCGCCCGACACGATGGCGATCGACCTCTACGCCGGGGTCGGCCTCTTCACGCTGCCGCTGCTGCGCCGCTACCGGCGCGTCGTCGCGGTCGAGTCGGAGCCGGCGACCGCCGCCCACCTCGGCCGCAACGCCGCCGACGCCGGCCTGCGCGGCCTGCGCGTCGTCGAGCAACGGGTCGAGGCGTGGCTGCCCCTCGCCTACCGCTCGTTCGGCCGACCGGCGTTCCTGCTGCTCGACCCGCCGCGCACCGGCCTGCCGGCGAACGCCGCCGCCCCGCTCCTGCGGTTGCGGCCGGAGCGGATCAGCTACGTCTCCTGCGACCCCGCCACCCTCGCCCGCGACCTGAAACGCCTGCTGGAACGCGACTACCGGCTCGAGCGCGTCGTCGCCCTCGACCTTTTCCCGCAAACCCACCACATCGAAACCGTGGCACATCTCGTCCGCACCGAGCCGGAGGAGCCGTAGGGACCACCGGACGCGTCGATCGCCGGCCTATGCCGAACGACAGGGCGCGCTCGCTCCGCTCAACCCCAAGGATCGTCGCCGACCGGCATCCTGCCGCCGAACCGGCCCTGCTCCCCGCGGTCGGCGACCGCCAGCTCGACCAAGGTGTCGAGGAACGGGTCGAGCCCCGTCTCCGGATGGTGGAACCGGAACCGGCCGAGCTCGTACAGCACCCGCTGGTCGGGCTGGAACTCGCCGCCGCTGCCCGCCAGCCGCTCCAGCTCGCTCAGCCGCGAGTCGTCCTCCGGCAGGGCAAGCACGTGGTCGGCCAGCGCGTCGAGGGCGGCGGCGGTCCGCAGGTTGCGCGCGTCGCGGTCGTACTCCTCCGCCTTGCGCCGCCTCCATTCCCCGGTCGCCCGGCAGAAGTCGGCGAGCGAGCGCTGGAACGGCGAGGTCACGTCTCGTCCGACCCCGCCGCCTCGGACCCGCCTCCGAGCAGCCCCCGGTCGAGCAGGTAGCGCGCGACGAAGGCGTTGTTGGCATTGATCAGGTGGACGGCGTAGGAACTGCTGGCCCGCACCGCGGCGAAGCCGGGCGAGGCCAGTTCCTCGTCGACGGTCGTGCCGTTGGCCGCGGCCGCGTCGGCGGCCTCTCGCTCCAGCAGTTCGTCGAGGTAGGCGAGCATCTCCTCCGCCGTCATCCCGATCGTCTCGCGCGCCATCCGGGGCTCCTCTCGTCGCTCGCCCCGTGCCGCGCCGGGGACCGGCCCCGGATCGTAGCACGGACGGTCGGGCGGCCCCTGCCGAACGCGGTCCGGCCCGGTTCGTGCCCGCCGCCCAGTCCCGCCGACCCCACCGGGGCGGGGCACGGTCGTATACTTGCCGTACCCGCGAGTTCGTCGCCGACGAGC
>JBDHWC010000032.1:0-25474 GCA_039809985.1 Thermomicrobiales bacterium
AAGCGGGTCGAGCCCGCGGTGGCGCTCCTCGCCGCCGCCGCCGCCGGCGGCGACGCGGCCACCGCCGCCCCGCTCGGGGCCGCGCTCGAGCTGCTCCACAACTTCACGCTGATCCACGACGACGTGCAGGACGAGAGCCCGACCCGCCGCCACCGGCCGACGGTCTGGAGCCTGTGGGGGGTCGGCCAGGCGATCAACGCCGGCGACGCCCTCTTCGCCGCCGCCCACCTGCCGCTGCACCGGCTCGACGACCTCGGGGTGCCGCCGGCGACCGTCCTCCGCCTCGTCGACGCCTTCGACCGGACCACGATCGCCATCGTCGCCGGCCAGACGCTCGACCTCGGCTTCGAGGGACGGCCCGACGTCACCCCGGACGACTACCTGCGGATGATCGACGGCAAGACCGCCGCCATCGTCCGCTTCGCGGCCTGGGGCGGCGCGCTGCTCGGCGGGGCCGACCCGGCCGCCGCCGACCGCTTCGGCGACTTCGGCCGCGCCCTCGGCCTCGGCTTCCAAGTCCGCGACGACCTGCTCGGAATCTGGGGCACCGCCGCCGAGACCGGCAAGGCCCCCGCCGACGACATCCGCCGCCGCAAGCAGTCGCTGCCGATCCTGATCCTGCGGCAGCGAGCCAGCCCGGCCGAGCTGATCGAGCTGGACGACCGATTCGCGGCGGACGACGTCGACTCGGACGGGGTAGACCGGGTGCTCGACCTCCTCGCCGCCGACGACGACCGCGCCGCGGTCGAGGCGCGCGTCGCCGCGTTCCACGACGAGGCGCGCGACGCCTTGCTCGACGCCGCCGGGCCCGGCCCGAACCCGGCGCGCGACCGGCTGCTCGCCCTCGTCGAGCGACTGGCGGCGCGCTCCGGCTGACGGCCCGACCCCGCCGGTCGCCGGCGACCGGCCCCCCGACGCAGGAGGAGACAGCGATGGTGATGGAACTGCGCGGCAACATCCTCGAGAGCCTCAAGCGCGACCAGCTGGTGCGGGAGGGGCACTTCGCGTTCGCCTCGGGTCGCCACAGCGGGGCGCTGTTCGACCGCGCCCACCTGACGACCGACCCGGTCGCGGTCGGCCACATGAGCTACGGCATCGCCAAGCGCTACTTCACCGACCTCGTCGAGACGGTGGCCTCCCCGTCGATCCAGGGGGCCGGACTCGCCCTCTGGGTGGCGCACTTCCTCGACCCGATGGCGCGGGTCGTCCCGGCCGAGACCCACGGCGAGCCGGCCGTGCCGGAACGGCTGCTGGACCTCGTCGCCGGCAAGCGGCTGCTGCTGGTCGACGACCTGATCATCGACGGCAACCTGATGCGGTCGCTGCTGGCCGACGTCGAGCGGCGCGGCGGCGAGGTGGTCGGCATCGCCGCCCTCTGGAACGTCGGCGAGCCCGAGATCGGCGGCCACCCCGTCTTCGGCCTGCTCAACACCGCCCGCGAGGTCTGGCCCGCCGCGGAATGCCCCCTCTGCCGCGAGGGCGACGCCGCGACCCCAATCAGCGTCTGACCGCCTCCCGGCGTGGCCTCAGGCCGTCCGCACCGGCTAGACTGCGGCCCACGGCCGGGCCCGGGCAGGGGGCGGCCGACGGTGCGAGCGAAGGGACCGCGCGGTGACGCCCGGCGCAGCGAGCCGCCGCAATCGAGCAGCCGCGGAGATCGTGGCGGTCTGGGAGTCGTTCCTCCGGCTCGGCGTGCTGGTCTGCGCCGCGCTGCTGGCACTGGCCACGGCCGCCCCGGCCGAACTGGCCCGCACCGCCTGGATCACCGACGGCGCGAAGGTGACCGACTCGCCGGCGGGCTACGTCGGCTGGGTCTCGGTCCTCGGGGTCGTCGCGGTCGGCCTCGTCGTCCTCGGGGCCGGGGTGCGGCGAGCGCGCGTGCCGGCGACGTGCCTCGCGGCGGCGGTGTTCGGCGTCGCCGCGCTGGTCATCGCCCGGCACTGGGTCGGCGTCGCCAACGGCTGGGTCGGGGTCGCCGGCAGCACGGTGTCGAAGGCGGAACCCGCGCCCGACTGGGTCCAGTTCCCCGTCCTGCTCCCGATCTTCCTTCTCTACGCCGTTGCCGGCGCGGCCTGCGCCGCAACGCTAGGATGGTTCTGGGGTCCGGGCGGCCCCAACGCCTGACCCCCGACCCCCCGACTCCCCGGCTCCTCGACTCACAACGACACGCTCAGCCCTTCGCCGCGCGGGCCGTTCTCGGCAGCGCCTGCGGCGCGTTGGCGTCGGGCGGGGCCGGCGGCAGCCAGAACCAGACCTCGGTGCCCTTGCCCGGCGCGCTGGCGAGGCCGATCCGGCCGCCGTGGGCGGTGGCGATCGCCTTCGCGATGGCGAGGCCGAGGCCGGTGCCGCCGACCTGCCGCGACCGGGGCGCGTCGGCCCGGGCGAAGCGCTGGAAGACCCGCTCTTGGTCGGCGGCGGGGATGCCGCTGCCGGTGTCGACGACGCGAACGCTCGGCCGGCCGTCGCGGAGCCCGGCGACGACGTCGACCCGCCCCCCGCTCGGCGTGTAGCGGATCGCGTTGTCGACGAGGATCCGGACGAGACGGCGCACTTCGTCGGCGTCGGCCAGCACCGGCAGGCTCGCCTCCTGGGCGACCGCGAGGGTGACGCCGGAGCGCTCGGCGACGGCCCGCATCGGCTCCGCCGCCGCCGCCGCGGTCGCGGCGAGGTCGAGCGGCACCCGAGCCTTGGCGATCTGGCCGGCGTCGGCCCGGGCGAGGAAGAGGAGGTCGTCGACCTGGGCGGCCATCTGGTCGACTTCGGCGACGACCGCGCCGAGTTCGTCCCGCACGTCGGAGTTCTCCGGCAGCAGCCGCTGCGCCAGCTCGACGTTGGCCCGGATCACCGCCAGCGGCGTCCGCAGTTCGTGCGAGGCGTCGGCCACGAACGACCGCTGGCGGGCGAACGCCTCGCTGATCGGCCGCATCGCCCGCCGCGCCAGGAAGAGGCCGGCCGGGACCGCGATCAGCGCCCCGAGCCCGGTCGTCGCCAGATTCGCCCACGAGATCAGGCGCAGCTGGTCGATCACCTGCCGCTTGCCGCGGACCACCTGCACCGAGCCGACCGGCACCCCCTCGACGATCACCGGCACCGTCAGCACCCGCACCACGGTGCCGGAGACCGACACGTCGCGGATGTCGGAAGCGCCGGCCAGCGCGTCGACGACCCCGGCGTGGTACGGCAGGTCGGGGAAGCTGACGTTGTGCGGGGCGTAGATCAGCGAGCCGTCCGCGCCGAAGACGTAGACGAGGGTGTCGCCCCCCTCCAGCAGCTCGGTGCCGAGACGGTGGCTGTCACCCTCCCGCGAAGGCTCCGGCACGGTCGCCGACAGACCGCCGGCCCGTCGCAGCCAGAGGTCGTTCGCCCAGCCGTCGACCACGGTCGCCGCCCGCTCGGCCAGTTCGCTGTCCACCTGCCGCGTCAGCGTCTGGCTGACCGCCGCGTAGCTGGCCAGCGTGACGAGGGCGATCACGCCGACGACGACGACGGCGTTGAGCAGGGCGAGCCGGCGGGCGACGGAGCCGAACACCTCAGTCCTCGGGCGTGAACTGGTAGCCCGCGCCGCGGACCGTGCGGATCAGGGAGGAGCCGGGCGCGTCGAGCTTGCGTCGCAGGTAGTGGATGTAGAGCTCGACCACGTTGCCGGCCGGGTCGGCGTCGTAGCCCCAGACCTTCTCCAGCAGGTCGTCGCGGCTGAGGACCCGCCCGGGGTTGCGGACGAACGTCTCGAGCAGGGTCCACTCCCGCGGGCTCAGCTCGACGCGCTGGCCGTCCCGCTCGACGGTCCGCCCGGCGAGGTCGACCCGGACGCCCCCCGCCTCGACGATCTCCGGCAGCACCGGGCGCTCGACCCGCCGGGCGAGGGCCCGAACCCGTGCCAGCAGCTCCTCGAAGGCGAACGGCTTGCCGAGGTAGTCGTCGGCCCCGGCGTCGAGCCCCTCCACCCGTTCCGGCAGGTCGCCGAGCGCGGTCAGCATCAGGACCGGCACGCTCTGCCCCTCGTCGCGCAGGCCGCGGATCACCTCCATGCCGTCGAGGCCGGGGAGCATCCGGTCGAGGATCACCACGTCGTGGACGCCGGAGAGCGCCAGGTCGAGCCCGGTGTCGCCGTCGTGCGCGAGGTCGACCTCGATCCGCTCCTGCCCGAGCACGCGGGCGATGATCGAGGCGAGCCGCAGGTCGTCTTCCACCAGGAGAATCCGCATCGCCGTTCCTCGGGTCCGTCCGCCGGCCGCCGTCCCGGTCCGCCGCAATCGTAGTCCTCGGCGGCAACCGTCGGCAGGGGCCGGGACGCGCCGACGCCCGGGGGAGCGATTTCTCGCTCCCCCGGGCGGCCCGGCGTCATCCCGGCGCCGTTGCGGCTACTTGCCGTGGTGGCCGTGGGTCCGCGCGTGGCGGGCGTGGCGGGCGTGGTGCTGGTGGCTCTTGACGCCGCTGCCGTGGTGGTGCTCGCGGCGGATGACGTGCGCCGTGGTCGGGTGGGTCTTGGCGTGGCTGACGTGGGCCGAGGCGTTGCCGAAGCCCATCGCCCCGCCGCCCAGCCCGGCCAGCAGCAGCGCCACCGCCAGCATCGCGATCCGAAGCTTGCTCATGACCCGAGTTCCTTTCCTTCGCTTGCGAAGCTTGGCCCGGTCCCGTCTTGGCTCTCGCGCGAGCGCCACCCCGCCGGACTTGCGATGACCATAGCCCCGGTCGATTAGGACTTCGTTTGCGAGGCGCGTCACGCTCCCGGCGCGGCCCCGGTACCATGGGACGCGACCGTCGCCCTCCCCCGCCTGAGGTCCCGCCATGCGCCGTGCGCCCCGATCCGACCCCGAACCCTCCCGCCCCGACCCGCGCCCCGGCACCGTCACCGCGGTCGCCGTTCAGGCCCGCGACAAGGAACGGGTCAACGTCGCGGTCGACGGTGCCTTTGCCTTCTCGCTCGCGCTCGAGGTGGCGGAGCGGGAAGGGGTCGCCCCCGGCCGCGTCCTCGACCGCGAACGGATCGACGCCCTGCTCGCCGTCGACGCCGTGGCCCGCGCCACCGCCGCCGCCCTCGCCTTCCTCGGCTACCGGCCGCGCACCGAGCGCGAGGTGCGCGACCGCCTGCGCGAGCGGGGGCACGCGCCGGCGGCGATCGAGGCGACGATCGAGCGGCTGCGCGGCTGGCGCTACCTCGACGACGCGGGCTTCGCCCGGTTCTGGGTGGAGGGCCGGGTCGAGCACCAGCCGCGCGGCCGCCGCCTGCTGGAGCAGGAACTGAGGCAGAAGGGCGTCGACCGCGAGACCGCCCGCGCGGCGGTCGCCGACGCCGACTACGACGAGGTTGCCGCCGCCATCGCCCTCGCCCGCAAGCGCTGGCGCTCCTCCGCCATCGACGACCCGGCCGCCGCCCAGCGGCGCTTGGGGGCGTACCTGCAACGGCGGGGCTTCGGCTGGGAGGCCGTCCGGGCCGCGCTGCGCGACGTGCTGCAGGAGGACGCCGACGACCTCGACCCCGACGACCCGGGGCCGGGCGACCCGTGACCGGCGGCGGTGTACGGACGGGTCGCGAACATCCGTTCCGTGGTACACTGGCATAGGCCGCGGGTACTCGCACCGCCGATCGGCGGAGGCCGACCCCCAACCCAAGCCTTCAGTTGCCGACGCGAGCGTCCGGGTTCCCGGGGCTCGTTTCGGTGTTCGACGGGACCGTGGCTGAACGGTCCGACGCGCGTCGCGGCTCGCGCCGCCTCGCGCCGAGGTGCGTGGCTGCCGATGGCAGAGTTCCGCTGGTTCGGGCACAACTGTGTCCGCGTTCGCGCCAAAGAGGCGACCATCCTCACCGACCCGGTCGGCAAGGCGACCGGCTTCCCGCTCCCCAAGCAGAGTGCCGACATCGTCACCCTTGCCAACGACCACCCGGCCAACCGCAACCTCGACGCCGTCCGCCCGGAGTACAAGACCGTCCGCGGCCCCGGCGAGTACGAGTTGCACGATGTCTTCGTCACCGGCGTCCGGACCTACACGGCCGAGCCGGGCGATCCCGGCCGCGGGCACAACACGGCCTACCTGTTCGAGATCGAGGGAATGCGGGTCTGCCACCTCGGCGACCTCGGCGCGACGCTCTCCGAGGAGCAGGCGGAGGCGCTGGCCGACGTCGACGTGCTGACGGTCCCGGCCGGCGGCGTGCTGCTGCCGGCGGCGAAGGCGGCGGAGCTGATCAGCCTGCTCGGGCCGAAGCTGGTCATCCCGGTCCGCTACGCGGCCGGCCCCGGCGACGCGTCGCTCGGCAGCCTCGACGCGTTCTGCAAGGCGCTCGGCGTGGAGGTGCCGGTGCCGGAGGAGAAGCTGGTGGTCAAGAGCGGGGACCTCGGGGAGGCGCTCCGCGTCGTCGCGCTCGCGCCGGGGGCGTGAGCGGTCGGCGGCGGGCGATGACCCCGAGCACACAGGAACCCGGACCCGGGCAAGCCCGACGGCCGGCGAGGAAGGCGGGAGCAGGATGCCGAAGTACATTTTCGTGACCGGCGGCGTGGTCTCCTCGGTCGGCAAGGGGATCACGACGGCATCGCTCGGGCGGGTGATCAAGAGCCGGGGCGCGAGCGTCTCGATCATGAAGCTCGACCCGTACCTGAACGTCGACCCCGGCACGATGTCGCCGTACCAGCACGGCGAGGTGTTCGTCACCGACGACGGGGCGGAGACCGACCTCGACCTCGGGCATTACGAGCGCTTCACCGACGAGAACCTCTCGCGCGCCTCGAACGTGACCACCGGGCAGGTCTACTCGACCGTGATCGCCAAGGAGCGGCGCGGCGACTACCTCGGCGGCACGATCCAGGTCATCCCCCACATCACGAACGAGATCAAGGACCGGATCCGCCTCGCCTCCCACCAGCACAACTCCGACGTCGTCATCGTCGAGGTCGGCGGCACGGTCGGCGACATCGAGGGGCAGGCCTTCATCGAGGCGATCCGCCAGCTCCGGCGCGAGGTCGGGCGGCAGAACGCCCTCTACATCCACGTCACCCTCGTGCCGATGCTGAGCGGCGGCGAGCTGAAGACCAAGCCGACCCAGCAGAGCGTGCGCGAGCTCCGCTCGCTCGGCATCCAGCCCGACATCATCGTCGCCCGCTCCGAGCAGTCGCTGCCGGACGACGTGCGCGAGAAGATCTCCCTCTTCTGCGACGTCGACCTCGAGGCCGTCGTCTCGATGCCGACCGCCAGCACCATCTACGAGGTGCCGCTGATCCTCGAGGCGTCGGGGATCGGCGCCTACATCGCCCGCGAGCTCGGCATCCCCGGCGAGCCGGACCTCGCGGCGTGGCAGACGCTGGTCGACCGCATCACCTCGCCCCGCGAGCCGCTGAGGATCGCGATCGTCGGCAAGTACGTCGAGCTCGCCGACGCCTACATGTCGGTCAGCGAGTCGCTGGCCCACGCCGGGCTCTGGCACGACGTCGACCCGGAGATCGTCTGGGTCAACGCCGAGACCGCCACCCCGGCCGAGATCGACCGCACCCTGCGGAAGGTGCACGGCATCCTCGTCCCGGGCGGCTTCGGCCCGCGCGGCACCGAGGGGAAGATCCTCGCCTCGAAGTTCGCCCGCGAGCACGGCGTCCCCTACCTCGGGCTCTGCTACGGCCTGCACATGGCGGTGATCGACGTCGCCCGGCACGAGCTCGGCCTCGAGCGCGCCAACTCCAGCGAGATCGACCCCCACACCCCCGACCCGGTGATCGACCTGATGCCGGACCAGAAGGACGTCGACGCCATGGGCGGCACGATGCGCCTCGGCCTCTGGCCCTGCCGCCTGGTCCCCGGCACCAAGACGGCGGCGGCCTACGGCGAGCCGACCGTCTCCGAGCGGCACCGGCACCGGTTCGAGGTCAACAACGCCTACCGCGAGCGACTGGCCGGGGCCGGCCTGATCGTCAGCGGCGCGTCCCCGGACGGGCGGCTGGCCGAGATCATGGAGTTGCGCGACCACCCGTTCTTCGTCGGCGTCCAGTTCCACCCGGAGTTCCGCTCCCGCCCGACCCACCCCCACCCGCTCTTCCGCGACTTCATCGGGGCGGCGAAGGCGACCCTGCCGGAAGGCGCGCAGCGGGCGCTGCCGCTGCAGGAGGACGAGGCCGTCGCGCCGGCGAGCGCGAACGGCACCGTCCCCGCCGCCACCCGGGCCCGCGAACTGGTCGGCGCGCCGAAGGCCTGAGCGCGTCGCCGACTCCGACGCCCGGCAGCAGGCGGGGCCTCTTCACGGGGCCCCGCGCTCCGGGCCGGGGCCGGCAACGGAGGGCAGGTGGCCGCACGCGTCCCGGTCTGGCTGGCGGCCGGGCGTCGCGTGTCGACCGGGCCGGCCTTGCCAAACTCCCGAGCGGGCCGCGCGCTCGTCCGGCCGGACCGAGAAGCGGGCGACGCGGCCCGCGTTCGAACCCGCGACGGGCGTTCGTGCGACCACGAAGCCGCCCGGCGCACGAACGACCGAGGAGGACGACCAATGGGGATCATCGTCGGCTCCCTGGCGCGCCAGAACTGGCATCGGCAGGCAAGGCAGCGCGGGCTCTCCCGGGCGGCGGCGGAGGAGGCCGCGTTCGAGAAGACCGCCGCCATCGGGCGGGAGTTCGGGTTCCAGCCGATAGGCATCGACATCGACTACGGCGCCTTCGGCACAGGGCGCGACGCGCTCGAGGCCCTGAAGGCGCGGCTCGCCGAGAACGGCATGGTGCCGGTGGCGTCCTTCGGCCCGGTCGCCGTCTCCAACGACGCCTTGGTGCGGGAGGCCAACCTGGAGCAGGTTCGCCGCGAGCTCGAGGAGATCGCCGTCCTCGGCGCACGGACGGCGACCTTCCACGTCAAGTACCACGGGCGGGTGACCCGCGAGGGCCAGGTGCGGTTCGTGGTCCAGATGCTGCGGCAGATCGGCCCGATCGCCGCTGGCTACGGCATCCGCGTCTGCCAGGAGGACTACGACTACTTCACGTCGGCCGAGCTGCTCCGGATCTGTCGCGAGGTGGGCCTGCCGAACGTCGGCATCCACAGCGACACCGGCAACTGGCTGCTGCTCGGCGAGGACCCGGTCGCGGCGACGCGCGCCTGCCTGCCCTACACCCTCCACGCCCACGTCCGCGACTACGTCCTCGAGAACGAGACGTACAACGGCGTGGCCCTCGGCGAGGGGCTGGTCGATTTTCCCCGCGTCCTCCCGGTCCTCGCCGAGGCGGGCCGCGAGGAGGACATCATCTTCGCGGTCGAGGTCGACACGGACGACCGCGACGAGGACGAGGCCGCCCGGGCGAGCTATGCCTACCTGAAGCAGTGGCTGGTCGCGAACGGCCACACCGAGCACGTGCGGGCGTGACCGGCAGCGCCGGAGAGAGAGGGCACACCATGACGGCGGAAGTCGTTCGGCTGGGCGTGGTCGGGGCGGGGGCGATCGCCCAGCGCGGCATCCTGCCGCACCTGAGCCAGCCCGACGTTCAGGACCGTGTCCGGCTGCAGGCGATCTGCGACCCGGTGCCGGGGCGGGCCGAGGCGGCCGCCGCCAAGTACGGCCTGGCGCGGTCGTACTTGACCTACGAGGAGCTGCTCGCCGACGGGGAGGTCGACGCGGTGAGCATCGCCACGCCGATCGGGATGCACTACGAGCAGGGGCGGCAGGCGTTGGAGGCCGGCAAGCACGTCCACTTCAACAAGACGATGACGACCACCGTCGCCGAGGCCGACGCGCTGATCGACCTCGCCGCCCGCAACAGGCTGCGGATCGTCGCCTCGCCCGGCGAGGCGCTGCGGCCCCAGCACCGGCGGGTCCGCGAGCTGATCGCCGAGGGCGCGATCGGCACGCTCTGCTGGGCGGTCTGCGGCGCGTCGTTCGGCCGCTACCACGAGGAGGAGGCCGAGTTCCGCCTCGGCGACGACCCCCTCACCAACGTCGACCCCTCGTGGTACTTCCGCAAGCCCGGCGGCGGCCCGCTCTACGACATGACCGTCTACTCCCTGCACGCCCTGACGACGGTGCTGGGCCCGGCCAAGCGCGTCACCGCGCTCTCGGGCACCCGGATCGCGGAGCGCGAGTTCCGGGGCCAGCCCGTGCCGACCGACGCCGACGACAACACGCTGATGCTGCTCGACTTCGGCGGCAGCCTCTTCGCGATGGTCTACGGCACGGCCGCCGGCAAGGTCGCCGGCATGCATTTCCCGACCTACTTCGGCACGCTCGGCAAGATCGTCGGGCTCGACCTCAACGACGCGCCGTTCGACTACCCGGGGCGGGAAGTCGTCGACCAGGCGCCGCCGGGCCGGGGCGAGTCGTGGGCGCTGCCCCACGTCGTCGGCCCGCACCGGGAGCTCAGCGAGATGCACGTCTACGAAGACCTCATGCAGCTCGTCGACTGGGTTCGCGACGGCACCCCCTCGGCCGCCTCCGCCGAGCACGCCCGCCACGTCATCGACATCATCGAGTCGACCTACCGCGCCGCCGAGACCGGGCAGGCCCAGGATCTGACGACAACGTTCTGAGTCGCCGTCCGCGCCGCCGCGGCAACCCGCGTCAAGCGAACCGCCCCGGCTTTCGGCCGGGGCGGTTCGCTTGACATCGCAGGGGGAATCCCCCGCGGGCTAGTGCTTGTGCTTCTTCGCCCGCTTGTCCTTCTTCCCGCTCTTGAGTTCGCGACCGGCGAACCGCTTGCCACGGCCGCCCGACGCCGAGGCCACCTCCGGCACTTGGCTGTCGGCGCCGCAGAGCGACGCGCAGAACGACCCGCCCGCGTTGTCGCAGCAGCCGGGGGCGGTGACGCAGACCTCGTCCTCCCCGCAGTCCGAGCTGTTCTCGCAGTCGGCGCCGCAGTAGGCCTCAACGCAGGCGCAGGTGCCGTCGACGACGGAGACCTGGGCGCACTGGCCGCCCTCGCCGCAGGTGTCGTAGACCGCGCCGGAGCAGGAGTAGCCGCAGCCGCAGCCCTCCGCCGTGATGGTGCACTGGCCCTCGCAGCAGAGCTCGCCGGGGCCGCAGGCGCCGATCACCTGCGAGTTCGGCAGGATCGTGCCGCAGCCGATCAGCGCGGCGTCGATCTGCTCCTGCGTGAGCTTCGCGCCGCGCAGGTCCGCCCCGTAGAGCGCGAGCCCGTCGGTGTTCGCCCCGACGAAGCTGACCCCTTGCAGATTGGCACCGGAGAGATTCGCCCCCTGCAGGCAGGCCCCGCGCAACGAGACGCCCTGGAAGTTGGCGTCGCGGAAGTCGGCGTAGGCGAGGCACGCCTTCTCGAACGAACTGCCGCTGACGTTCTGGCCCTTCCCCGCGACGTTCTCGAAGTCGCACCCGTCGTAGTTCGTGCTGGTGATCGGCAGGTAGTTGCCGCAACTCTTGCACGTCTTCTTGCACGGGTCCTTTTTCTTCTTGTTCTTCGCCCCGGCCTCGGCCGCGCCGAGACCGCCGGCGGCCGCCAAGCCGACCAGCGCCCCCACCGCCGAACGTCGGGTGGCCCCTCGCGCGAGCATGCGCGCCAGTCCGTCGAACCGCGACTCGTCCACGTTCTCTCCCTCCCGCAACACGTCAACGCCGATGTCTGGCGCGGAGTCTGCACCGTTGTAGCAATTCCCGCCCGATTTGGCGAGACCCTCGGCGCAGATTGCGCAAAACTCGCTGGTGGGCATGCCGTCGATACCCGGTAGACGCCGAACCGGGGGAGGGGCCAACCCTCCCCCGGTTCCCGCGCCGCGTCGCCGGCGAGGCTCAGGGCATCTGGTGGCCCGAGGCCGGCGACGACGTCAGCGCGACGATGCCGTCGGAGGCGAACGGCACGACCAGCGTCGCGGTCTGGCCGGGGTCGACGGTCGTCCGGCGCGGCGTCCCCGCGTCGGCCATCGTCATCGTCTCGTGCGGGGCGACCGGCCGGCCCGAGGCGTCCGGCTCGTCGACCCCGAAGACGAGCGGGGCGTCGCCGTCGTTGGTCACCACGAAGGCGACGACCAGGCCGGGGTGGACCGTCACCGCCTCCGGGTCGGGCCGCGCCCCGCCCAGCCGCACCGTCACGGTCCGGCCGGGCTTGGCCAGCAGCATCGCGTCAACCGGCAGCCGCACCCCGGAGGAGCGGATGTCGGCCATCGCGCTGCCGGGCATCAGGCGGACGGCGAGGACGCCGAGCGAGATCGCCAGCACGCCGATGCCGGCGAGGTAGCCCCACTCCGCCACCTGCTCCTTCAGCGAGGGGTGGAGGATCTCCTCGGCACTCGCCGGCGGCCGCCAGCGGCGCAGCCGCAGCGCGTTGGTGACGACGCTGACACTGCTCATCGCCATCGCCGCCGCCGCCAGGATCGGGCTGAGCAGGATGCCGAAGGCGGGGTAGAGCGCGCCCATCGCCACCGGGATCAGGGCCACGTTGTAGGCGAAGGCCCAGAAGAGCCCCTGCTTGATCGTCCCGGCCGTCCGCCGCGAGAGCGCGATGGCGGTGACGATGGTCCGCAGGTCGCCGCCGATCAGGGTGATGTCGGAGGCGGCGATGGCCACGTCGGTGCCGGTCCCGATCGCGATCCCGAGGTCGGCCCGGGCGAGGGCCGGGGCGTCGTTGATGCCGTCGCCGACCATCGCGACGACCTTCCCCTGCGCCTGCAGCTCGGCGATCTTGGCCGCCTTCTGCTCCGGCAGCACCTCGGCGATGATGTTGGTGATCCCGGCCTGGGCCGCGATCGCCCGGGCCGTGGCGTTGTGGTCGCCGGTCAGCATCCAGACCTCGAGCCCGAGCGCCTGCAGTTCCTCGACCGCCTCTCGCGACTCCCGCTTCAGGGTGTCGGCGACCGCGATCAGGCCGGCCGGCGCGCCGTCGACCGCGAGGTACATCGGGGTCGCGCCGCTGCCCGCGAGGCGGCCCGCCTCCGTGTTGAGCCCGTCGGCGGCGATCCCCCGCTCCCCGAGCAGCGCCGCGTTGCCGAGCAGCACGTCGCGGCCGCCGACCCGGGCCTCGATGCCGCGGCCGGGGATCGTCTCGAAGGCGTCGAGCCGCGGCAGCTCCAGCTTGTCGGCGCGGGCCTTGGCGACGATCGCCTCGCCCAGCGGGTGCTCGGAGCCGACCTCGGCCGCGGCCGCCAGCCCGAGCAGCTCGCGCGGGGCGAGCCCGTCCAGCGGCACGACCGCCGTCACGGTCGGCTTGCCGCGAGTCAGGGTGCCGGTCTTGTCGAGGACGATGGTGTTGATCCGGCGCGCCTCCTCCAGCGCCTCGCCGCCGCGGACGAGGATCCCCTGCTCGGCCGCCTTGCCGGTGCCGACCATGATCGCGGTCGGCGCGGCGAGGCCGAGGGCGCAGGGGCAGGCGATGACCAGCACGGCAACCGCCGCCTGGATCGCCATCGGCAGGCTCGGCGCGGGGCCGAACGCCCACCAGCCGGCGAAGGTCAGCCCGGCGATGATCAGCACCGCCGGCACGAACCAGGAGGCGATCCCGTCGGCCAGACGCTGCATCGGGGCCTTCGACCCCTGCGCGTCCTCGACCAGCCGGACGATCTGGGCCAGCGTGGTCTCGGCCCCGACCTTGGTCGCCCGCAGCACGACGCTGCCGGTCCGGTTGATCGTCGCCCCGAACAGCGTGTCGCCCGGCTCCTTGTCGACCGGCAGGCTCTCGCCGGTCAGCATGCTCTCGTCGACCGCCGAGCGCCCCTCGACCACCACGCCGTCGACCGGCACCTTCTCCCCCGGCCGGACGCGGACGAGGTCGCCGACGATCACCTGCTCGACCGGGACGTCGAGTTCGACCCCCTGCCGGATGACGCGCGCCTGCTTCGGCTGCAGGCCCATCAGCGCCTTGATCGCCTCGCCGGTCTGGCGCTTGGCCCGCGCCTCCAGCCAGCGGCCGAGCAGGATCAGGGCGATGATGATCACCGCCGACTCGTAGTAGAGGTGGTACGGGTAGCCCCAGCCGGCCGCGAGGTCGGGCCAGAGCGTGACGAAGGCGCTGTAGCCGTAGGCGACGCTGGTGCCGACGGCGACCAGCGTGTTCATGTTCGTCGCCCCGTGCCGCGCCGCCGCCCACGCCTGCTTGTAGAAGACCGACCCGGCCCAGAACTGGACGGCGGTCGCCGCGATCAGCAGGAACGGCGCGATCACCGGCATCGGCACCGGCAGCGGCACGTACATCAGCCCCATCATCACCAGCCCGACGGCCAGCGAGACGAGCGACTTCCGCTTCAGGTCGGCGATCTCGCGGTCCCGCTCCACCTCCCGCGGGTCGCGGGCGGCCGGGGCCGGCCGCGGCGTGTCGGTCGGCAGCGTGACCCGGGACGGGAGGGCGACCTCCGCCGCCTCCGGCATCGGCCCGACCTTGTAGCCGGCCCGCTCGACCGCCCCGCGCAGCGTGGCGACGTCGGTCAGGACCGGGTCGTAGGCCACCGTCGCCTTCTCGGTGGCGAGGTTGACGCTGGCGGCGCGGACGCCGGGCACCTTCGCCAGCGAGCGCTCGACCCGCCCGACGCAGGAGGCGCAGGTCATCCCCTCGACCGGGAGCACCACCTCGCCCTCGGCCGGCAGCACCCTCGCCGGCGCGACGGCGACCGGCGCGGGCGGCGCGGCCGGCTCGACCGCCGGCAGCGCCTCCACCCGGTAGCCGGCCCGCTCGACCGCCTGCCGCAGGTCGTCGGCCCCGACCCGCGCCGGGTCGAAGCGGACCCGGGCCCGCTCGGTGGCGAGGTTGACGCTCGCCGCCTCGACCCCCGGCACCTTGCCGAGGGCGCGCTCGACCCGGGAGACGCAGGAGGCGCAGGTCATGCCGCCGATCGGCAGCAGCGCCTCGGCGTGCCCGTCCTGATGGTCGGGCGTGGGACGCAGGGTCGGTTCGGTCGCAGTCATGCCGGCTGGTTGCTCGCTTGGTCAAGCCCGCCCGAATTGGCGTGCTGTCATCGTTATATACCCCCGTGCGGTATTCGTCAAGCCCGTCCCTCCGAACTCCGGGCCCCGCCTCCGCAAGCCGACCACCTGACGCCGGTTCGGCGCACGGGAACTGGTCGGCCCACGCCCGCGGCCAAGCGCGGGGGTTGCGTCATGGTACCCCTGTGGGGCATAGTTGGGGCATGAGCAACTCCACCCACCTCCCCCCGACCCCTGATGCCGCCGGGACGGAGCACCGCCACGGCTACGCGCAGGACACCACCAAGCTCCTCAACCGGCTGCGCCGGCTGGAGGGGCAGGTGCGCGGCGTGCAGCGGATGGTCGAGACCGACCAGTACTGCCTCGACATCCTGACCCAGCTCTCGGCGATCATCGCCGGCTCCCGCGCCATCGGCCTGCTGCTGCTCGACGACCACATCCGCCACTGCGTGATGGCCGCCGAGGGCGACGACCGCGAGGCGAAGCTCGCCGAGCTGACCGAGTCGATCGAGCGCTTCACGCGGACGATCGCGTAGGATGCCAGAGCTTGGCCCGGCCCGGCGAACAGCGAAGGAGCACGTCGTGTCGACCACCGACCAGCGGTTGGCAGACCGAATCGAGATCGACGCGGAGATCATGGCCGGCAAGCCGGTGATCCGGGGCACCCGCATCCCGGTCGATCGCGTGCTCAGGCACCTCCAGGAGCACGACCGCGCCGACGTGTTTCGCGCCTTCCCGGAGTTGACGGACGACGATGTTCGTGCCTGCGTGGCCTACGCACGTCAAGCGGTCGCCGTCCTTCATCCCGTCCGGCCGAGCCCGAGCGCGGCTTGAGCCCGCGGTTCCTCGTCGATGCGAGCACGGACGCCGGCGTCGCGTTCTACCTGCGCTCTCTCGGCTTCGACGTGACCCGGGTCGGGTGGGAGTACCCCGCCCACCTGCCCGACAGGGAGATTCTCCGTATCGCCAGCGACGAACGTCGCGTCCTCGTCACCGACGACCGGGATTTCGGCGAACTGGCGTTCCGCCACCGATTGCCTCACGCTGGTGTCATCTATCTGCGCATCGAAAGCACCGACCTCGCGCTCCAGGTGGGCCGAATAGCCGCCGTTCTCCAGGACCACGTCGATGATCTTCATCGGTTCCTGGTCGTGACGGAGGCAGACGTTCGCGTGCGGCCACGGCAGGGGCACCGCCGAGGATGACCGGCCAACCACCCGGGCCGGGCTGGCCACGGGAGTCGAGCGTTTCACGCGGACGATCGCGTAGCGCCGTTCGCCACAGCACCGTCTCCGTGACGATTGGCGAGCATCCTCCGCCGGTCGTCGGGGCGTTGTTCCCTGCGATCGGCTCGGCAGTCGCGGCAAGCCGTACCCGGCAACGGACGAGGCGAGCGACTCAGACGCCGGTTCAACGGCGCAACCGTCCGTCAACGACGTCAATCCGGGCGATGGGCACGGAATCGTCGACCTCCTGGGCGGCTCGCGAGCCGGCACCTCGGACACCGGGACTCGTGGTGGCCCGCAGGTGCGAAACGACGCCGGCACGGCAACCCGTCACCAGAGACTCCGGCAGATTTGGAGAGATACCGTGCGATTCACGCGACACCGCTCCTCTTTCGGCCGCCCATTGACGCTACCCGGACATCAAGATATTGTGGATTCATTCACTGGGCACGCTTGCGACATCCCGATTGGTGCCGAGTAGGGCGGAGCGTCAGGGAAGGCTAGTTCATGTCAACGACGACTGGCTCGCGGCTTCTGATGCCTCTAGTGGTCATGCTCGCGCTGCTAGCCACGCCCGCGGTGTTCACGGGGTTCGCAGCCGGGAGCGACAATGCCTTTGACGCGCTGGGATGTACGTTGCGGCCGACTCGGCCCGACAACAAGGATGGCCTCATCAGCGCTCGCGGCATGGCCGAGTGCACGGCGGCCGACCCGAACCGTATCGTTCGGATTCGTCTGTGGCAGAAGGACGGCAACGACGTCTGGCAACTCATTGAGTCGAGCGAGACGATCTGGCCCGAGATCGCGGACGGAAATTTCGACGACCAAATCTCCACTGTCGGCCTTGACTGTAAGAACCTGTCGGCAGGTAACACTCGTCGCTACAAGAGTCAAGTTGGAATCAGCGTTGATGGCGAGCAGTTCACCGAGGGGTTCGGCAATGTCGAGGATCTCGGTCGCAACTGCCTCGCCAGCATCGACCAGAACAACGAACTCAGTGTCGCGATAGACAACACCACGATCACGGATTGCCCGGATCCCGATGCAGACTGCCCGCCCACCACGGAGCAGGTGAGTCCAATGTCGAACGGGTGGCAGTCTTGGGTCCCCGCCCCACCCCTCAACTGCCGCGCCTACATTGCGCAGATAACCATTCCAGGGACTGCCCACGGCAGCACGCAACGTCGAATCCTCTCCGGAGGCACGGTGGACTGTACCAATGCCGGCACATGGCCTCGACGGATGGCGTACTTCTCGATCGGGGTGAAGAACACCGGAAGTTCCAGCGGTCTGCGGCTCTTCGGAACAATTGCGGTGAACATCGCCCAGCCTGTGTACAAGGAACGAAATACTGCTTGCCGTATCATGAGTTCCTATGCGGACCCGCCGGTTATCATTGCCACCGTGATTCGCATGCAGGCCCCCAACATCTATGCCACACCGTGGGTGGGCGATGGCGTTCGATCGTATGTCCTCCCCGACGCCCAGCGGTGCAGAGGGTCTACGCCCGGGCAGTCATGACTTGGCCACAATTTGAGCGCGAGTCTGACATCCGGGGCCGAGCAGAGACGGAAAGGACGCGAGGTGCACCCCAACCGCCGCTTAACCGTTGTCGGGCTTGCGATTGTCGCAAGTCTCACCTCCTCTGCGGTGGACCGCCCGCCGACTGTCAGAGCTTCAGAATCCGCCAGTTGCCCAACTGCCACGACCGCCCGAACTCTCGCAACCCCGATCGCTCGCCCTGCCGCAACCCCTGAGGACTCTGCCGTACAGGCTTGGGAACTTAAGCACGACTGCTCAAACATGCGGGGCGTCGAGGCTCCCGGCACCGGCCGGGTGATCGGCGGTTTCGGGCTGTCCGAACCAGAGCAACGCGCCGCGTTCGCCTACATCGCGGCCAGTGTCGAAATCCCGCGCCAGCCGATCCTCGACCGCGACGGCAACACCGTCAACCGCGAGTTCTTCTGCGAACAGCCCTTCATCGACCTGTCCGACACCGATGTCGTCGTCACGATCTTCTGCCACGGCCCGCGCGACCTGCCGAACGACATCGTCGGGCGGTTCACCCTCGACGCAGTCGTCGAGGTTCCCGTTCCCGGGGGGGCGCATCGGGTCGTCGTCGGCCACTGCGAGGAGCAACTGCCGATCCCCAGCCGTCGTGCCTTCTCGTGCAGCGTCCCGCGCCCGATCGGTCCGCTCCCGGCAGTCGGCACCCCGGTGCCCGCGCCGGCCGCGACACCCTGACCTCTCGCCCCGGCCCCCGCAGCGCCATCCCCCGTTCATGTGAGCCGACCACGCAGTCGGAGGACCGTTCGTGGGCGAACCGGCCGGCGAGGCGGTGGCGACCCGCGCCGCGGGGCTAACTGCCACCGCCTGTTCCGCGGCCTGAGGTCGTGTTCCTGAGCGTCTGGCACACGGTCTCGTGCGAGATCGCCCCCACCACTGGCGCGCGGCGACGGCACGGCGCTCGGCGGGCCGAAGCCGACACCGGACCTCACCGGCCGGCCCTGACGGCTCGCCCGGCCCGGAACCGGCCCCGGCGGGGGGCGACGCCGTACAATTCCCCCCTTCGGGCCACCCGACCGAGACGACGCAGACAGGGGCCGTTCGTGAGCAAGCCGGACACCGTGAGCGCGACCCGCGACGAGGGACTGGAGTACCGCCGCCGCTTCCGCGGCCTGATCGGCGTCAAGTCGAAGATCCCCGTCCGCGACCGCGCCATCCTCTCCATCGTCTACACCCCCGGCGTCGCCGAGGCCTGCCTCGCGATCAAGCAGGAGCCGATGGCCTCCTTCGACCTCACCTGCCGCGGCAACACCGTCGCCATCCTGACCGACGGCTCCGACGTCTTCGGCAGCGCCGGCGGCCCGCCGGAGGCGGCCCTGCCGATCCTCGAGGCCAAGAGCGTCATCCTCAAGACCTTCGCCGGCGTCGACGCCTTCCCGGTCGCCCTCGACACCACCGACCCGCAGCGGTTCATCGAGACCGGGCTGGCCCTGACCCCGACCTTCGGCGCGATCTGCCTCGACGACATCTCCGCCCCCCGCGCCTTCACCATCGCCGACCACCTCGAGAAGGGGGCCGACATCCCCGTCTTCTCCAACCAGCACCACGGCTCCGCGATCCTCGTCCTCGGCGGCCTGCTCAACGCCCTGAAGGTCGTCGGCAAGGAGATCGGCGACGTCCGGGTCGTCGTCAGCGGCGCCGGCGTCGCCGGCATCGGCGTCGGCCGCCTGCTGCACCGGGCCGGGGTCCGCGATCTCGTCGTCTGCGACCGGGCCGGCGCGATCTACCGCTACCGGACCAGCCGGATGAACTGGGCCAAGGCGTACCTCGCCAAGGAGACCAACCTCGACAACGAGCGGGGCAGCCTGTCCGAGGCGCTGCAGGGGGCCGACGTCTTCATCGGCCTCTCCACCGGCGGCATCGTGACGCCGGAGATGGTCCGCTCGATGAACCCGGACCCGATCGTCTTCGCCCTCTCCGTGCCGGAGCCGGAGATCAGCCCGGCCTTGGCGCGCGAGGCGGGGGCCCGGGTGATCGCCACCGGCCGCTCCGACTTCCCGAACACGATGGACGTCTCGCTCGTCTTCCCCGGCTTCTTCCGCGGCCTGCTCGACTGCCGGGCCCGCAACATCCGGCTGCGGATGCTCCTCTACGCCGCCGAGGCGCTGGCCGGGATCATCCACCCGGAGGAACTGCACGCCGACCGGATCGTGCCCCAGATCTTCGACTTCCGGGTCGCCCCCGCCATCGCCGCCGCCGTCGTCCGCGGCGCGCTGGAGACGGGCGAGGCCGGCCGCGCCGACATCACGCCGGAGGAGGTCGCCGAGAAGACCCGCCGCTACGTCTACGAGGGGCGGCTGCTGCCGGCCCGGCCGAGCACCCGCGACGAGCACAAGACCTTCCGCGAGGAGGCGATCGACCTCCGCCTGCGCCACGGCGGCGTGCTCGAGACCGAGTCGAAGATCCCCATCCGCGACCACCACATCCTCAACGTCCTCTACGTGCCGCCTGCCGCGCTGACCCCGGCCCGGGCGATCAAGGAGGACCCCTCGCTGGTCACCGAGCTGACCTCCAAGGGGAACCTCGTCGCCGTCGTCACCGACGGCTCGGCGGTGCTCGGCCTCGGCGACATCGGGCCGCAGGCGGCGCTGCCGGTGATGGAGGGGAAGGCGGTCCTGTTCCGGACCCTGGCCGGGGTCGAGGCCTTCCCGATCTGCCTCGCCGCCCGCGACCCGGACGAGATCGTCGAGATCGTCTGCAACCTCGCGCCCACGTTCGGCGCGGTCAATCTCGAGGACATCTCCGCCCCCCGCTGCTTCGAGATCGAGGCGAAGCTGCGCGAGCGGCTGGCGATGCCGATCTTCCACGACGACCAGCACGGCACCGCCATCGTCGTCGTCGCCGGCCTGCTCAACGGGGCCAAGCTGCGCGGCTCCCAGCTCGCCGACCTGCGGGTGACGGTCAACGGCGCCGGCGCGGCCGGGGTCGCCGTCACCAAGCTGCTGCTGGCGCTGGGGATCGGCGACGTGGTGCTGGTCGACCGGGCCGGCGCGCTCTGGCAGGGCCGCAAGGAGCACATGGACTTCTCCAAGAAGGAGATCGCCGCCCTCACCAACCGCGAGAAGCGGAAGGGGTCGCTGGCCGAGGTGATCGAGGGCTCCGACGTCTTCATCGGCCTCTCCGCCCCCGGCGTCCTCACCACCCAGATGATCCGGACGATGGCCCCCAACCCGATCGTCTTCGCGCTGGCCAACCCGGTGCCGGAGATCACGCCCGACCTGGCGCGGGAGGCGGGGGCGCTGGCGGTCGCCACCGGCCGCTCCGACTTCCCGAACCAAGTCAACAACTCGCTCGCCTTCCCCGGCGTCTTCCGCGGCGCGCTCGACGTCAAGGCCCGGCAGATCGACGACGGGATGAAGATCGCCGCCGCCCACGCCATCGCCGACCTCGTCACCGCCGCCGAGCTGGGCCCCGACTTCATCATCCCCGACAGCCTCGACCTGCGGGTCTCGCCGCGGGTCGCCGCCGCGGTCGCCGCCTCGGCGGTGGCCGCCGGCCTCGCCCAAGTCCCGCTCGACCCGCGCGAGGTCGAGGCCCGCTGCCGCGACCTCGTCTACGAGGGGACGAGCGGGCTGTAGCGAGGACTTGGTAGCAAGGCAGGTCGATCCCCTGTCTGGCGCGCAACGCACCATGCGAGCCGGCAAGCGATGACCATTGCACAGAAACGTGCAATGTCCGATCATCTTTGCACGATTTTCGGACTTTTCGTGCAATGCTCGATGCTGGTGGTGTGCGGAGGGCGGTGGCTTCGTGCGAACGAGCGACTTCCGGTCCACGGACGCAGGCTTTGTCCATCGCTCGTTCGGCGGGATCGACACGTTCGTGCCAGCGCTCCCGCGCGGGATCGAGTACGACAGGCTGGCACTCCCGCTCTCCAAGGCAGACGCCGCGCTCAGCGACCTGTCCGGCGTCGGGCGGCTCCTTCCGAATCCGCACCTCTTGATCGGTCCGTACCTCCGACAGGAGGCGGTGCTCTCTTCGCGAATCGAAGGCACCCGGGCCAGCCTGACCGACGTGTTTCTGGACGACGCCGGGGAGGGCGACGCGAGTCAGGCTGCCGCCGAAGACCGCGAGGAAGTCCGCAACTATGTGCTCGCCTTGGAGCACGGCTTGTCCATGCTCCGCGCCGGTCGACCGATCACGCTGAACTTCGTGCTTGACCTCCACGCCGTCCTGATGCACGGGGTTCGCGGGGGCGACAAGTCACCCGGCCGGTTCCGCGCCATTCAGAACTGGATCGGAGGAAGCACTCCTGAGCAGGCGGTCTATGTGCCTCCTCCGCCCGAACTGCTCGCGGAGCGCCTCGCGGTCTGGGAGCAGTTCACGAACGAGCGTGGCGTGCTGCCGGATCTCGTGCAGTGCGCAGTGATGCACGAGCACTTCGAGGCCATCCACCCGTTCGTCGACGGCAACGGACGCATTGGGCGACTGCTCGTCACGCTTTTCCTCTTGGAGCGCGAGCGTCTCTCCCAGCCGCTCCTCTACCTGTCCTCGTACATCGACGCGCACCGAGGAGACTATTACGATCGGCTGCAAGGGGTGCGGACTAACGGCGATTGGACGAGCTGGCTGCTGTTCTTCCTCGCCGGTGTCGAAGAGACGGCAAATCGAGCGCGGACGCAGACGGTTGCACTCGTCGCCCTCCGCGAAGAGCTCCGAAACCGCATGCGAAACAATGCCAAGGCGACCCAGCTCGTCGACCTCCTGTTCCTCAATCCGTACGTCAGCATTCAAGGAGTTACGAAGCTGCTCGACATTGCCGACCCCACAGCCCGCAGACTGGTGAGAGACCTGGAAGCGGAAGGCATCCTCACCGAGGCATCGGGCCGACGCTGGCGACGGCACTACCGCTCCGATCCAATCGCCAAGATCCTCCTCGCCGGCATCGGGCAGGAGCGCTGACCCGCGCCGGGCGGCGCTTCCCGGTGCTACGCTCCCGCGTCGCCCGGCGGGGGCCGGGTCGGCAGGCGACGTCGCCCGAGGGAGCCACTGCGCCATGCGCGAACCGGTCGAGATCGTGGTGGGGGACATCACCCGGCAGCGGGTCGACGCGATCGTCAACGCCGCCAACACCTCGCTGCTCGGCGGCGGCGGGGTCGACGGCGCGATCCACCGCGCGGCCGGGCCCCGGCTCCTCGCCGCCTGCCGCGACCTCGGCGGCTGCCCGACCGGCCGGGCCCGGATCACGCCCGGCTACGACCTGCCGGCCCGCTGGGTGGTCCACACCGTCGGGCCGGTCTGGCACGGCGGCGACCGCGGCGAGGAGAGCCTGCTCGAGCAGTGCTACGTCAACACCCTGATGCTCGCCAGCCTCTACGACGTGCGGACCGTTGCCTTCCCCGCGATCAGCACCGGGGCCTACGGCTTCCCGAAGCCGCTGGCGGCGCGCGTCGCCGTCCGCAGCATCGCCGCCTTCCTGCGCGACGACGCCGGGATCGTGCAGGTGCGGCTCGTCTGCCGCGGCGAGGAGTCGCTGCTGGAGCACCGCCGGGCGTGGCTCGAGCTCGGCGGCGGCGACTGATCGCCGGCCGATCCGTCGCCGCCGGGTCAGCGGTCGCGCACCGCGCCGGTGTCGAGCAGCGGCCGGACGACCGACTCGGGGAACGCCTCGGCCAGCGCCTCGTAGTAGCACTCGTCCCACCACTGGCCGAGGTGCCAGCGCGACTCCCGCCGCCGGCCGACCAAGGTCATCCCCGCTTTCTCGTAGGCGCGGCGGCCGGCGAGGTTGTACTCGTAGACCGCCAGCCAGATGTTGGCCAGCCCCAGCGCCCGGAAGCCGTAGTCGAGCAGCAGACGAACCGCCTCGGTGCCGAGGCCGCGACCGCGGGCGTCCGGCTCGCCGATCAGGATGCCGAGCGTCGCGGTCCGGTTCAGGTGGTCGATCTCGCGCAGGTCGCCGTTGCCGACCGGACGCCAGCCGTCGACCTCGTAGATCGTGAAGTTCACTTGGTCCGGCTTCACCGCGGCCGCGTCGGCGTACCACGCCTCCTCCGCCTCGGCCGTCATCGGCCGCGACTGCATGGCGATGCCCCGCGTCGCCGTGAAGTCGTTCATCCAGCGGACGTAGTCGGGGATCATGTCACGCCGCAGCGGGCCGAGCGCGACCCGCTCGCCGACGACGTTGACCACGGGTCGTTCCGACGCGGATGCCGTGCCGTCGTTCGCCATCACGCTCCCTCCCGCTCTCGCCGGATCTGCCGCAGGCGGTCGATCAGCGTCGGCTCGTCGTAGCAGACGCCGAGCGAGCCGAGCAGGCCGCCGGCGACGAGCGCGTTGACGTGCGGCGTCTGGTTGTGGACGCCGTGCTTGGCCGGGTCGGGCCGGGTCTGCAGCCGCATGTCGGTGGCGATCCCGATCACGCCCCACCAGCGGCCCGGGTCGACCCGGCGGCTGAGGCAGTCCATGTAGCCCGCCTCCCAGTTGGTGCCGGAGTCCTCGCTCACTTGGTAGACGACGACGTGGCAATCCTCGAGGGCGGTGATGTCGACCTCGTAGACCTTCTGCGGCGTGACGTCGTCGCGGGTCTTGTCGTTGATCGGCTCGCTCTCGTTCGGGCAGAAGACCTCGAACCCGGCCGCCCGCAAATCGGCGGCGAGCCGCAGGTTGTAGTGCTTGTCGGCGTTGGTGAACATCGGCCCGGCCATGTAGAGCTTCATCGACCCCTCGCCCGACGGTCGCGCGGCACGCTCGGCAGGACGCCAGTATCCCCGGAGCGGGGTCGCGCCGCCGCCCGCCGCACCGGAACGCGAGACGGGGGCGACCAGTCGGTCGCCCCCGCTCGCGCAACTTGGGTTCCGGTTCCGCGCTACGCCGACGGCGTCGCCGCCGCCTCGACCTCGATCCCGGCCTCGGCCGCCCGCTCGGCGAGCCCGAGGTTGTCCTTGGTGATCATCACCGGGGTGAGGTAGGTGTCGTGCTGCGCCGGCTCCGTCTTGTCCTTCAGGTAGGCGACGAGGATGTCGAGCGCCATCGACGCCTGCTTGCCCGGGAACTGCTCGATCGTGCCGGCCATGCTGCCGTCCTTGATCGCCAGCAGCGCCTCCGGCAGCGCGTCGTAGCCGATGATCGGCACGCTCAGCTGCTGCGCCTTCGCCACCTCGACCACGCCGAGCGCCATGTCGTCGTTGGCGCAGACGACCGCCTTCGGGGCCGGGTTGCCCTGCAGCGCCGCCTCGAAGACGGTGGTCGCCTTCGCCCGGTCGAACTCCGCCGTCTGGCTGACGACGACCTTCACCTTGTCCTGCTTGGAGAGGACGTTGTCGAGCCCCTTGTGGCGGTCGATCGCCGGCGTGGCGCCCGGCTGCCCCTGCAGCTCGTAGATGTCGCCCCCGTCCGGCAGCAGCTTGACCACGTAGTCGCCCTGCGCCTCGCCGCCCTTGACGTTGTCCGCGCCGACATGGGCCAGCGTCTTGACGTCGGTCACGTTGCGGTCGACCGTCACCACCGGCACGCCGGCGTCGATCGCGGCCTTGATCGCCGGGGCGAGCGCCGCCGCGTCGTTCGGGCTGATCACGATCCCCTTCACCCCGCCGGCGACCGCCGCCTCGAGGTCCGCCGACTGCTTGGTCGAGCTCGGGCTCCCCTGGTCCTGCCCGTCGAGCTGGACCAGCTCGATGCCGCCGATCTCCTTGGCGTGCTCGTCCGCCATCTTCATCATGTGGACGAAGAAGGGGAAGTTGAGCCCCGGCACCGAGAAGGCGATCTTCAGCGTGTCCTGCGCCGCCGCGACGCCGAAGGTCGCCGGCACCGTCGCCACCACGCCCGCCGCCACCGCCGTCTGCACCAGCCGCCGCCGCGTCAGCTGGGCCGAGGCCAGCCGCGCCATCTCGCCGTCGAGCTTCTGCGCCATCGTCGTTCCTCCAACCTGCTC
>JBDHWC010000033.1:0-24824 GCA_039809985.1 Thermomicrobiales bacterium
TCGGCCGAGCGATCCGTGCGAGAGCCGCTAAAGTTTGCCGAAGTTTCCCGCGTTGCACCCCGACTCGGCTCCGGGTGTGGATTGAGCCGCGTGACGGCGGTACCCCCCGCGTGACGGCGCCGGACGGGATTTGACACCCGGCCGGGGTGGTGCGTGACAACGGCGCACCGATCGTTGTCCCCGGACTCGGCACCGGGTGGGGATTGTGCCTGCCTGATCTTCGCGTGACGCGCGGATGCGTGAGCTTGGACACGAGGCCGTGACGACGAGGGGTCTCGACCGCTCATCTTTCGGTGGCGCGAGCCGCAGGGCGCGAAGCCTGCGCAGTCGGCCGCCTTCCGGCCGTGGTGCCGCGAATCGTGGTAGCGTGGAGGCCGCAGCGGCCCGACCCGGGGCGCTTGCCTTGCCGCGACCGATGGAGCCCGACCCCGATGCCCGACCGCGACCCCGCCGAGACCGAACCGATGACCGCCGAGGCGGATGCCGGCGGGGCCGCCGCCGAGTTGGAGGTGCCAGCCGCCGCCGAGGCGGACGCGCCCGAGGCCGTCGTGGCTGAGTCGGACGACCATGCGTCCGAAGCGGCGACGGACGGGGGGCCGGAGGGTGCTGCGGACGAGTCTCGCCATGCGGCCCGTGCCGCCGACGCGGACGACGAGCGGGCCGCGACCGAGACAGCGCGCGCGACGGGGCACGACACGACGACCGCGACGGCCCACGACGCCCGGCCGGGCGGGCGCGAACGGCGCGAGCGCGTGGTGCGGCCGGTTGCCAGGGACGGCGCGGGCGAGGCGGCGACCGGGGAGGAGCCGGCTGCGGCGAAGGCGGAGGCGCCGGCGGCCCCGGAGGAGGTCGCCCCGACCTTCGAGGACCTCGGGCTGGGCGGGCCGCTCCTGAAGTCGCTGAAGGACGTCGGCTACGAGGAGCCGACCCCGATCCAGCTGCGGACCATCCCGCTCCTGCTCGAGGGGCGCGACGTCATCGCCCAGGCCCAGACCGGCTCCGGCAAGACCGCCGCCTTCGGCCTGCCGATCATCGAGGCGATCGACCCCCGGCTGCGCCGGGTGCAGGCGCTGATCCTCTGCCCGACCCGCGAGCTGGCGATCCAGGTCTCCGAGGCGCTGCACAAGTACGGGCGGCACAAGGAGGTCGAGACGCTGCCGATCTACGGCGGCCAGCCGTACGAGCGGCAGTTCCGCGGCCTCCAGCGCGGCGTCCAGATCGTGGTCGGCACGCCCGGCAGGGTGATGGACCACATGCGGCGCGGCACGCTGATCCTCGACGACATCCGCTTCTTCGTCCTCGACGAGGCGGACGAGATGCTCGACATGGGCTTCATCGAGGACATCGAGTGGATCCTCGAGCAGGTCCCCGCCGACCGCCAGACCGCCCTCTTCTCGGCCACGATGCCGCCCCGCATCGCCCAGCTCGCCGAGCGATCGATGCGCGAGCCGGTCCGGATCACCGTCGCCGGCAAGGAGATGACGGTCCCGCAGACGCGGCAGATCTCGTACGAGGTGCCGCGGGCCCGCAAGGTCGACGCCCTCGGCCGGATCCTCGACGCCGAGACGCCGACCTCGGCGATGATCTTCTGCCGGACCAAGGTCGGCGTCGACGAGCTGGGCGAGGCGCTGCTGGCCCGCGGCTACGCGGTCGAGACGCTGCACGGCGACCTGTCGCAGGCCCAGCGCGACCGGGTGATGCGCCGGTTCCGCAGCGGGCAGGCGGAGATCCTGATCGCGACCGACGTCGCCGCCCGCGGCCTCGACATCCCCGAGGTCAGCCACGTCTTCAACTTCGACGTCCCCGACAGCGCCGAGGCCTACGTCCACCGGATCGGGCGCACCGGCCGGGCTGGGCGCTCCGGCGAGGCGATCACCCTCGTCACCCCGCGCGAGACGCGCTGGCTGCGGCAGATCGAGCGGACGACGAAGGCGCGGATCGAGCCGCGGCGGCTGCCGACCTTGGCCGACGTCAACGCCCGTCGGCGCGACGCGATGAAACAGCAGATCGTGGCGGTGCTCGGGGACGAGGAGGGGTACTCGCAGTACCTCGACACAGTCGCCGACCTCGCCGACGACCGCGACGCGATCGAGGTCGCGGCGGCGATCCTGAAGCTCTACGCCGACGAGACCGGCCGCTCGGCGACGCCGGAGCAGCAGGAGGACGATCTCGCGGTGCTGACCGCCGCCACCGGGGCCGGCAAGGGGCCGCGCTCCGAGACCGGGATGGTCCGCCTCTTCCTCAACATCGGCCGCAACCAGGGGGCGCGGCCTCAGGACTTCGTCGGCGCGATCGCGAACGAGGCCGGCATCCCCGGCCGGGCGATCGGGGCGATCGACATCCTCGACACCTACACCTTCGTCGACATCCCGGCCGAGTTCGTCGACCGGGTGCTGGCGGCGATGAGCCACACCAAGATCAAGGGGCGGCCGGTCAACGCCGAGGTGGCGCAGGCAACGGCAGGCGGGGGCGGCTGGGACCGCGCCCCGCGCGAGCCACAGCGCGGGCCCGGCGGCGGCGGTTACCAAGGCGGTCGGCAGCGCTTCGAGCGGCAGCCGCGGCGCGCCCCGTTCGTCGGCGGCGGCCGGACGCGGCCGCAGGACGGTCCGAACCCGCCGGGCGGCCCGCGGGACGGCGGCCAGGGCGACCGCGGGTCCTACGGCAACCAAGGGAACTACCGGGATGGCGGCCAGCCGCCCCGCCGCTTCGAGCGGCCGGCTCCGGCCCGCTTCCGCTCGACCCCGCCCGGGGGACCGGGCGGCGACCGCCGCGACCGCGACCAAGGTGCGCCGCGGGACGGGGGCTACCGCCAAGACTCGGGGGGGTATCGCCAAGACTCGGGAGGCTACCGTCAGGATTCAGGCGGCTACCGCCAGAGCCCCGGCGGCTATCGCGACGACGGGCCGCCGCGGCGATCGTCCGGCTACCGCGACAGCGGGCCGCACACCCGCCGGAACGAGGGCGGCGACCGCGACTGAGGCCGCCATCGCCGGGGGACGTTCCTGCGGACCTTGGCTCCGGTCTTGCGGCTCGGCGGCGGCAGCGGCGCCCGGGAATTGCTTGGGCCGGATTCCTGAAGGCCGGTGCAGAGAAGTGCGCGAGCGGGGGCGGGCCAAGCCCGCCCCCGGATGCACGTTGACTTCTTTCTGCAACCGGCACGGAGGACGGGAGCCGATGCCCCCGCCCGTGCGTTGGTTCGACGTCGGCGGAGCCTCAGCAGGGAACCGGCCAGCAGACGGTCTTGCCGGTGTCGGAGTCGGTCGCGCACTTCTTGCAGGTGACGACCCCGAGCGACTCGCCGTCGGGCGGCAGCATCTCCTCGTCGGCGAGGAAGACGCCGGTTTCGACTGCGCCGAGCTTGCCGTCCTCCCACGTGAAGCGGACCTGCGTGTTGCCGAGGCCGAGGATGACGGCCCCCTCGCCGGACGCCGGGCGGGGCGGGGTGTCGAGCACGATCGCCGAGGTCGACACGTTCTTGTTGGCCACGATGACCCTCCTCCGATGCTGGAATCCGGCGGGGACGCTGCGCCCCTCCGCCATCCTGAGTCTGAACGTCGGCGCGTGTCATCGGTTGCTTGACGTAGGTGCCGTCAGCGGGCGGCGGAAGGGCGAGCTCAGCCCGCACGGGGAGCAGCGAGTCGCGCCCTTCCGGTTCGCCGGCTTGCCCGACGAGGCTACGACTTGGTGCCGCAGGGCGCGACGCAGGAGCCGAGCGAGTTGTTGCTGCAGAGCGGGCAGGTCGGCCCGTAGTCCTGCACGCACGACGAACCGGGCGGGAAGCCGAGGTCGAGGCACTCCTGGTCGTTCGCGCACTGGTCGCACGTCGATGCGTCGAGGAAGATCGCGCAGCGGATGGCGTCGTCCGTCATGCGCCGGTGGCAGAGACCGGCATTGTTGCCACGGCAATGGCAGATCGCGCCGGTCGACGACTGGCAGGCGGCGGCGGTGCTGGCGCAGTCACCTTCGCGGGTGACGCACTTGCCCTTGACGCAGGCCTCGCCCTCGCGGCAGCACTTCTTCTTGCACTTGGTCTCGCCGGAACTGCACTTCCTCTTGGCCGCCGCCGGCGCGACGAGCCCGGCCCCGGCGATGCCGAGCGTGGCGAGCGAGCCGGCGGCGCGGGCCAGCACGGTGCGTCGCGAGCGAGGACGGACGAGGGAGCGAGCGACAGTGTCGAACCGATCGGCGTCCATGGTGTCCTCCTGTCCCGAGCGACAGTTGTCACAGAGGCAATCGCCCCTGCGTCATGTTGTAGGGCACCAGCGGGCCGGCGATGTGCGGGGGCGCACGGGAGCGGCGTGCGCTGCGGCACGCGCTGTAGCGCAGGCTACGGATCGGCGGGTTGTCGGCGCGGTCGGGCCCGGCCGCGTGCGCGGCCGGGCCCGACGGTCAGGCGGGGTCGGTTGTCCGCCCGGCTACGGGGTGATGTCCTTGGCGTCCTTCAGGGCGTCGGCCACGGCTTGGACGGCGGCCTTCATCCCCTCGTAGCTCTGGACCGAGTCCTGGTTCCAGGAGAAGGCCTGGCCCTCCTTGACGGCCGGGATCTGGCCGTAGGTCGGGTGCGCCTTCAGCTGCTCGATCGTGAACGCGCCGTCCCGGGCCGACTGGAAGAGGATGTCGGCCGGGTACTTGAGCGCCTGCTCCGGGCTCAGCTCCTCCCAGTAGTCGCCCGCGGGCACGCCGTCGGGGACGACGGTGTTGAGGCCGAGTTCCTGGTACATCGAGAGGTCGGCCCAGATCGGCGGGTAGGCGACGTACATCGCCGTCCCGTCGGCGTAGACGAAGACGGACGTCAGGTCCTTCTTGGCGGCGGCGTTGGCCTTCAGCTCCGCGATCGCCTGGTCGTAGGCGGCCTTCGCCTCCTGCACCGCCGGCGCGTTGACGTCCGCGCCGAGCAGCGCGGCGAGCTCGGCGAAGCGCTCGATGTTCGTGTTGGCGTTGCCGGTGCCGTTGATGCCGATCACCGGCACGATCTGGTCGATCTTGGCCGCCGTCTCCGGGTCGGGGAAGCTCCACTCGTACGGGTTGTCCTTGTGGCCCCAGTAGATGGTGACGAAGAGGTCCGCGCCGAGCTGGAGCAGTTTCTCCGGGTCCGGGTCGGGCGCGCCGGCCGCCGAGCTGATCACCGGGGTGTCGCGCGGCAGGTTGCCCCACGCCACGTCGGTGCTGGTCGTCCAGCCCGAGACGCCGACCGGCTTGACACCGAAGTCCCAGAGCGACGACATCGCGTTCAGGTCGCCGGCGACCCGGGTCGGCATGGCCGGCAGGGTGACGGTCTTCCCGGCGTCGTCGGTGAAGGTCCACCCGCCGGCGGTCGGCGTGGCCTGCGCCGCGGCGAGGCGCGGCAGGGCGGCGAGCGCCGCCGCGGCCGGGACGGCGGCCAGCAGCCGCCGTCGGCTCAGCGGCAGGGTCGTCGGCTGAGAGAGGTTCGTCGAGGGCATCGTTCCTCCTGACGTTGGTTTCCGTGCACGGTCGCCCGTGCGACGTGCGTGCTCGGCGGTGGTTGGGTCGGCCACCGGCTCAGTCGGCGGCCGTTGCGACCGACCCCGCCTCGGCGGCCGACTCGTCAGCGCGGGCGAGGCCGGTCGGCAGGCAGAGCGGCGTGCCGGTGCGCGGATCGGGGACGATCTCCGCCTCGACCCCGAAGACGTCGCGCAGCAGGTCGCGGGTGACGACGGCGGCCGGCGCGCCGGCGGCGATCACCTCGCCCTCGCGCAGCACAACCAGGTGGTCGGCGTAGCGGGCCGCGAGGTTGAGGTCGTGCAGGACGAGGACGATGGTGCGGCCGAGGTCGCGGTTGAGCGAGCGGACGATGTCGAGCAGCGTGATCTGGGCGGCCGGGTCGAGGAAGGTGGTCGGCTCGTCGAGGATCAGGACCGGCGTGTCCTGGGCGAGGGCCATGCCGAACCAGCAGCGCCGCTGCTGGCCGCCGGAGAGCGTCTCCAGCGGCCGGTCGCGCAGGCCGCAGAGGTCGCAGCGGCTGAGGGCCGACTCCACCGCCGACTCGTCCTCGCGCCGCCACTGGCGGAGGAGCCGCTGGTGCGGCACCCGGCCGGAGGCGACGACGTCTTCGACCGCGAAGCCGGGCGGGGTGTCGGCTCCTTGCAGGACGAGCGCGAGCCGCTTCGCCAGCGCCTTGTGGCTGCCGTCGCGGATGTCGCGGCCGTCGAGGCGGATCACGCCGGCGTGGTGGGGCAGCAGGCGGGAGCAGGCCCGCATCAGGGTCGACTTGCCGGAGGCGTTCGGGCCGACGACGGCGGTGATCGCGCCGGAGGGCAAGGTCAGCGAGAGGTCGCGGACGACCGGGTCCGCGCCGTAGCCGACCGCGATCCGGTCGAGGTCGAACGCCGGCGGGGCGAACGGGCACGGCGGCGGCGCGACGCTGGCCGCGCTGCGCGGCACGTAGAAGGGGCGGCCGTCGGGGCCCTCGACGATGTCGCACGGCAGGGCGTAGAGGTCGCTGAGCAGGGCCTCGGTGAGGACCTCGGCGGGGGGCCCTTCGCGCACGATTCGGCCGTCGCGCATGGCGACGATGTGGTCGCTGACCCGCGCCGCCTCGTTCACGTCGTGGAGGACCATGACGACGGTTCGCCCCTCCTCGGCGTTGAGCCGCCTGACGAGGTTCATCACCTCCATCTGGTGGGCGAGGTCGAGGTAGGTTGTCGGCTCGTCGAGCAGCAGGAGCGGCGTCTCCTGGGCGAGGGCCATCGCGATCCAGACCCGCTGCCGCTGGCCGCCGGAGAGCTGGTCGACCGGGCGGCGGCGCAGCTCGGCGACGCCGGCGAGCGCCATCGCGGCCCGGACGGCGACCGCGTCGCGCTCGGTCGGCGGCTGGAAGAACGACTGGTGGGGGTAGCGGCCGCGGCCGACGAGTTCCTCGACGGTGATCCGGTCCGGCGCCTCGGGCTGCTGGCCGAGGATGCCGAGGCGGCGGGCGACCTCGACCGTCGGCAGGCGGTGGATTTCCTGGCCGTCGAGCAGCACGCGCCCCTCGCGCGTCGGCTGGAGCCGGGCGAGGCCGCGCAGCAGGGTCGACTTGCCGCAGCCGTTGGGCCCGATGATCGTCGTGATCCGGCCGTCGGGGACGACGAGGTCGAGCGGCGGGATGACGAGCTGGTCGCCGTAGGCGAGGGCGAGGCGGTCGGCGGCGAGGCGAGGGGCGGCGGTCATGGCATTCCCGTCAGTGCGCGGCGTGCGAGCGGTAGAGGAGGAAGAGGAAGTAGGGCGCGCCGACGGCGGCGGTGATCGCCCCCACCGGCAGCGCGATCGGCAGTCCGTGCTGGGCGAAGATGTCGGTGGCGAGGAGGAAGAAGGCCCCGAGGACGGCGGTGAAGAGGATCACCCCGCCGGAGATCGGGCCGGCCAGCATCCGGGCCACGTGCGGCACCATCAGGGCGACGAAGCCGATCGGGCCGGCGATGGCGACCGAGGCGGCGGCGAGGCCGCAGCCGACGATGATCAGGCCGAACCGGAGGCGCTCCAGCGGCACCCCGAGGCCGCGGCTGATGTCGTCGCCGAGCTGCAGCGTGCGCAGCGACGGGGCGAGCAGCAACGCCGCCGGGACGAGGACCGCGGCGGCGACCAGCAACGTCGCCGCGTCGCGCCACGAACTGCCGGAGAGCGAGCCCATCATCCAGAACTCGGCCGGGCGGACGATCTCGTAGGGGTAGCGGACCGTGAGGTAGGTGATGCCGGCGGCGAGCGCCGCGCCGACCCCGATCCCGACCAGGATCAGGCGGTCGGTGTCGACCCCGCGCTGCCAGGCAAGGAGGTAGATCGCCGCCGCCGTCGCCACCGCGCCGACGAACGCCGCCACCGGCAGGAGGGCGTTCTGCTTGCCGGTGACGATCCAGAAGACGGCGGCGAGGCTCGCGCCGCTGTCGATGCCGATGATGTCGGGGGAGACGAGCGGGTTGCGGACGACCCCTTGGAAGATCGCGCCGGAGACCGCCAGCGCCGCCCCGGCGAGGACGGCGGCGATGATCCGCGGCAGCCGCAGCGACTGGACGACGAAGACCTGCTTCGCGTCGCCGGTGCCGCGCGCGGCGGCGAAGGCGTCGCCCCACGACATCGCGTAGCTGCCGAGGGTCAGGGCCCAGACGGCGAGGAGGAAGATCCCCGCGGCGACGACCAGGGAGAGGACGGCGACCCGCGGCGAGAGGCGCAGCGAGACGCCGCCGCGGCGGACGGTCAGGTGCCGGGGGCGTGGGTCGCCGCTCGGGCTCCCGCCGTCGCGGGGCGACGCGAGGTCGACAGGGGGGATCTCGCCGCGGATCGCCTTCTCGCTCATGTCGCGTGCTGCCTGCGGGCGACCGCGACCATGAACGGCGCGCCGATCAGCGCGGTGACGATGCCGACCTCCAGTTCCGCCGGCTGGGCGACCAGTCGGCCGAGCACGTCGGCGGCGACGAGGTACGCCCCGCCGTAGAGGAACGAAGCGGGCAGCACCCAGCGGTAGTCGGGGCCGACGAGGGCACGCGCCATGTGCGGGATGGCGAGGCCGACGAAGCCGATCGGGCCGGCGACCGCGACCGCCGCGCCGGTGATCAGCACCACCAGCAGCGAGCAGAGGAGGCGCGTCCGCCCGGTTCGCATGCCGAGGCCGCGGGCGGCGTCGTCGCCGAGGCTGAGCACGTTCAGCTGGTGGCCGAGGAAGAGGCAGGCCACCCCGCCGCCGACGAGGACCGGGAGCAGGGCGGCGACGCTGCCGAGGTCGCGGCCGACGACCGACCCGGCGACCCAGAAGCGGACGATGTTGCCGGTCGACTGGTCGAGCAGGAGGAGGGCGCTGGTCCAGGCGCTGAGCGCGGCGGAGATGACGACGCCGGAGAGCGCGAGCTTGACCGGGGTCGGGCCGTCGCGGCCGGCCGAGCCGATGACGAAGACCAGCCCGGCGGCGACCAGCGCGCCGACGAAGGCGAACCAGACGAACCCGGACGGGCTGGTGATCCCGAGATAGAAGATGGCGGTGACGATCGCGAAGCTCGCGCCGCTGCTGACGCCGAGAATGTACGGGTCGGCCAGCGGGTTGCGGGTGACTCCCTGCATCACCGCGCCGGCCACCCCCAGCGACGCGCCGATCGCCAGTCCGATGACGGTGCGCGGCAGGCGCAGCGAGCGGACCACCGTCTGCTCGTACGAGTCGGGGTTGAAGTGGACCAGCGCGTCCCACGCGTCCCGGTTGGAGACGCTGATGGAGCCGACGCGGAGGCTGAGCAGGGCCGCCAGCAGCACGACGCCGACGCCGGCCAGCAGCGCGAGCGCCCTGCCCGACCGGAACCGGGCCGGGCGGCTCGGGGCGGGCAGAGCCGGAGGCTCAAGCCGCAGCGTCTGCATCAGTGCGCCGATCGCGCCGCGACGCTCACGGACCGTGCCATGCATCGGGTTCGGTGTCGCACCGGTTCCTCCGGATCGTTCGTTCGCTGGCCGCCCGGGCTGCTCCCCGTCGCAGACCGGGTCGAAGGGCCGCCGCTGGCCGTCTGCGCTAATTCTGACAATGACGGTCGGAATTGCAAGGGCGAAGGCGCGCCCGGCGGGGTGCTCCGCAGAGGATCGATCAGGCAGCCCCGGGGCGACGCCGGTGTCGCCCCGGCCGGGAGCGGCTCGTCGCCGCGCGACGAGCCGGTCGCCGGTCAGTTGTCGACCGCTACGGGGTGACGTCCTTCGCGGCGCGGAGGGTCGGCAGCAGCTCGTTGATCGAGACGGCCATTCCTTGGTAGCTCTGGACGACATCGAGGTTCCGGGTGTGGGCTTGGCCGGCCTTGACCGCTGGCATTTGGCCGTAGGTGGGGTGCGCCTTCAGGCCCTCGATCGACAGTGCCCCGCTGCGGGCCTGGAAGACGATGTCGGCCGGGTATTTCAGCGCCTGCTCGGGGCTGAGCATCTCCCAGTAGCCGTCTTCGGTGCGCTCCGGCACGACGACGTTCAGACCGAGGGCTTGGAACAGTGCCAAGTCGGCAGACGCGGTCGGGTTGGCGACGTAGAGCGCGTCGTCCGCGGCGGAGACGAAGAGCACCTTCAGGTCGCGCTGCTCCGCGGCGACCGTGCGCAGCCCCTCGATCGCGCGGTCGTAGTCGCGCTTCGCCGCGACGAGGTCCGGGGTGTTGACGTCGGCCCCGAGCAGGCGCGCCAGCTCGGCGAACCGAAGCACGTTCTCGTCGGCGCGGCCGGTCGCGGAGATGGCGACGACCGGGACGACCTGTCGGACCCGCTCGAGGGTCTCGATCTGCGGGAAACTCCATTCGTAGGGGTTGTCCGGATTGGCGGAGGAAACCGTCACGAACAGGTCCGCGTCGAGCGCGAGCAACTGCTCGGGGTCCGGGTCCGGCGCGCCGGTGGCGCTGTTGACGACCGGCAGCGCGCGGTCGAGGTTGCCCCACGCGTCGTCCGTGCCGGTCATCCAGCCCGAGACCGCGACCGGTGCGAACCCGAAGTCCCAGAGCGCGGTCGCCGCGCTGAGGTCGGCGACGACGCGGGTCGGCGTCTGCGGCAGGGCGACGGTCTGCCCGAGGTCGTCGGTGAAGGTCCAGCCGGCGGCGTCGGGCGTGGCCTGCGCTGCCGTCTCGCGCGGGGCGAGCCAGACGGCGGACGCCGTGGCCGCCAAGGCGAGCAGGCGGCGGCGCGGCAACGTGCCGAGCCGGGTGCTCGACTCGAATTGTCGGGCGTGCACGCACGTTGCGAGCATTCGTTCCCCCCTTGAAAGCGTGTTCTGCCGTGGCCGCAAGGGCAGAGACCTGTTGCGTCCGCACGGTCAATGCTGACTACAATGGTCGGAATTGTACGGGGTGCGGCGGCGACCGTGTCGCGGCTGGGCTCGACGGAAGGCGGCGCGTGGGCGAAGCACGGAACGAGACCGGGGGCGAGGAGGCGAACGCCGCCATGTCGAGGCGGCGGCTCTGCTCGGTGGTGGCGAAGTCGCTGGGGGAGGACCCGGTCGGCACCGCGTGGGCGGTCGAGCGCATGCTGCTGGTCGAGGTGCCGCTGCCGTGGCCGTACGACTACCGGGAGGCGCGCGGGCTGCCGCCGAGGCTGGCCGACGTGGTCACCGCGATGTGGGACGACCACCCGACGGCGGGCCTGCTCTTCGTCGCGCCCGAGCCCGGCCTGCGCCGCGACGGGCTGCGGCGGGTGGTTGACTTCGCCTACCCGACGCCGCCGCGGGCGCGCGCCGAGCGCAGCGAGTTCCTCGTGCCGGTTGATGCGGTTACCGACTTCGTCGCCGCCCGGCTGGCGGGCGACGCCGCGTCCGCCGCGGCGGTCCCCGGGGTCGAGCCGCAGGCGTTCGCGGGGCGCGACCTGCTGGTTTGCACGCACGGCACGGTCGATGCCTGCTGCGCGCTCTTCGGCTACCCGGGGTACCGCCGGCTGCGAGCCTCGGCGCAGCGGAGCGGCGGCCGGGTGCGGGTCTGGCGGTCGAGCCATTTCGGCGGCCACCGCTTCGCCCCGACCGTGCTGGAGTGGCCGAGCGGCCGCTTCTGGGGGTTCCTCGACAATGAGCTGGGCGACGCCTTGGTTCACCTTGCCGGCCCGACCGCCGCGCTGCGCGGCTGCTACCGCGGCTGGGCCGGGCACGAGGCCCCGGAACTGCAGGCGCTCGAGCGGGAGGCGTTCGTGCGCGAGGGGTGGGCGTGGTGCGACTGGCCGCAGCAGGGTGAGATCGTCCGCCGCGACCCGGGGCAAGGGGCGCTGGCCCGGGTCGCGGCGTTCCCGCCTGACTCCGATCCGGTCGTCTACACCGGCTGGGTCGACGGCCGGGAGACGCTCATGACGCTCGGCGACACCGACGGCGAGATGGCCGCGGAGCCGGTCTGGCGTGTCCGAGACGTGGCGAGAACCTCCGGGTCCGCGCCGATCTGACGAGCCGCGACCCGCGCGTGGGGCACCTCCGGGCGGGGAGGGTCACGGGGGGCGCGTCGCGGACGTGGCGGGCTGCCGTCGGGGCGCGGACCGAGACTGGCCGGATGCGTTGGGCACGCTACAGTCGCGCGGCCCGGGCAATGCCGACGGGCTTGCCATGCCTCCTATACTCCGCGCCGGGTTGGGGCCTTGACCTGCCGGCGCGTGGCGCGGAGCAGGAGGTCAGACGCGATGAGCGAGGTCACCAAGGCACTCGGTCGTGGAACGTTCAACGCGGTGTCGTCGGCAGGCGCACTCGCGCGGCATCCCCTGACACCGGTCAAGTCGGCGCGCGCGGCAGTCCTCGACATCTGGCAGGCATCGCCCGACGAGCCCGAGGTGTTCGAGGAGATGACCCTCATCGAGCACTTGGAGGAACTGCGGGCCCGCATCCTCAAGTCGACGCTGGCGTTCGTCCCCGCCTTCATCATCGGCCTGATCTTCTCGAAGCGCCTGATCGCCCTGATCCAGCGGCAGGCGCACATCGAGGGCGGCTTCCAGATCCTGAGCCCGACCGAGCCGTTCACCGACTACATGAAGGTGGCGCTCTACATCGGGCTGGCGATCGCCTTCCCGATCATCTTCTACCAGGCGATCGCCTTCGTCGGGCCGGGGCTGACGCGGCGGGAGAAGCGGTACGTCCTCACGTCGCTGCCGTTCGTCAGCGTGCTCTTCCTGCTGGGCGTGCTCTTCGCCTTCTTCGTCGCCGCACCGGAGGCGTTCGGCTTCCTCTCGACCTTCGGCGACGGTCTGTTCCGCTGGGACCCGCGCGGCCAGGAAGTGCTCAACTTCTACCTGAAGCTGATGGTCGGGGCGGGGCTGGCGTTCCAGTTGCCGGCGCTCATGTTCGTGCTGGCGAAGCTGCGCATCCTCAGCGCCAAGAAGCAGGCCGAGTTGTGGCGGTTCGCCATCGTCGGCATCCTGATCGCGGCGGCGCTGATCACGCCGACCCCCGACCCGTTCAACATGCTGGTGGCCGCCAGTCCGTTGCTGATCCTCTACGGCCTCGGCTTGGTGCTGGCGCGCCGCGCCTGACGGCCCACGGCGCGGGGCGGCTGCCGGTGCCGGCCGGGCGTCAGGCGTCGGTGCGGACTTGCGGCAGCAGGGCTTCGAGGCCGGCCAGCAGGGCGTCGATGTCCTCCTCCGTGTTGTAGGCCTGGACCGAGACGCGGACGAAGTCGCGGTCCCGCCACTTGGTCAGCGGCACCTCGACCCGGTGCTCGTCGTAGAGCCGGGCCTTGAGCGCGACCGCGTCGACCGGCGGCAGCGGGGCGAGCACCATCTGGCGGTACCACGGGAAGGCGTCGGCGGCCGGCTCCGGCGAAGCCGGCTCGAGCCCGGTCAGGGCGCAGACGCGGCGGCGCGCCTCGGTGACGAGGGCGTGGCAGCGCTCCTGCACCGCGGGCCAGTCGTGTGCCCGCTGGAAGTCGATCGCCGCCGGGGTGGCGAGGAACGCCGCGAGGTCGCGGGTCCCCTGCCACTGGTTGCGGGAGACGAACTGGCTGTCAGCCCGGGCATGGCCCGACTCCGCGACCCAGCCCCACGAGACGATGGTCGACTCCATCCACGCTTGGTGCTCCGGGCGGACGTAGAGCATGCCGGAGCCCTTGGGGGCGGAGAGCCACTTGTGGAGGTTGCCGGTGTAGACGTCCGCGCCGAGGGCGTCGAGGTCGACCGGGACGTGGCCGGGGGCGTGCGCCCCGTCGATCACCGAGAGGATGCCCGTCGCCCGGGCCCGGCGGCACAGTTCCACGACCGGCAGCGTCAGCGCGGTGCCGGACGTGATGTGGCTGAGGTAGAGGACGCGGGTGCGCGGCGTGACCCCGGCCCAGACCGCCTCGACCACCGCCACGGGGTCGTCGACCGGGAGTTCGACCGGCATTCGGACCACCTTCGCCCCGGCCTTGCCGGCGAGGTAGGCCCACGTCTCGTCGCAGGCTCCGTACTCGAGGTCGGTGGTCAGCACCTCGTCGCCGGGGCGGAGGTCGAGCGAGCGGGCGACGATGTTGACGCCGTGGGTGGCGTTGAGGACGAACACGAGGTTGTCTCGCTCGGTGCCGAGGTAGGCGGCGACGGCGGCGCGGGCCGCGTCCAGCAACCCGTCGGAACGGCGGCCGAGAAACTCGACCGGCTGCCGCTCAAGTTCGCGCTGCCAGCGCTGGTACTCGTCGAAGACCGGGCGCGGGGTCGCCCCGAACGAGCCGTGGTTGAGGAAGTGGACGTCCGGGTCGAGCAGGTAGAGGTCGCGCATGGGGGCTCCGGAGACGATGGCTGGCGGCTGGCGGCTGGCGGGCGCGGCTGGGGCCGGGGAGATGGTCCCCGGCCCCTCGGGTTGTGGCTGACGGGCGGGCGGCGGCTGGGCGGCGAGCCGCCAGCCATCAGCCGCCCGCCGCCAGCCCCGACTACGAGTCGCCGCGGCCGGTCGGCGCGTCCTTGCCGATGTAGAGTTCGGCGAAGACGGTCGACATCGCGGTGAAGCTCGGCCAGTGGATCGCCTTGATCCCGTTCTTGTCCGGGGCGAGGGCGTCGCCCTTGACCCACGGCTTGATGAACTGGACCGGGGTCTCGTGGTAGAGGAAGACGGCGGGCACGTCCTCGACCAGGATCTTCTCGGCGTCCTCGAACTTCTTGATCCGCTCGGCGGGGTCGCCGGTGAAGGAGGCGGCCTCCTTGACGCTGGTGTCGAAGGCGTCGTTCTTCCACGAGTGGCGGCCGCCGGAGATCCAGAGGCCGAGCATGTTGAACGGGTCGAGGAAGTCCATCCCGTACGAGACGTAGCCGAGCTGGACTTGGGTCGGCTTCGCGTTCAGGGCCTCCATGAAGGTCTTCTGGTCCTTGTCGCTGACGGTGACCTCGACCCCGAGGTTCTCCTTCAGCATCGCGCCGACTGCCTGCGAGACCGCCTGGTCGAGCGGGGTCGGGTTGCGAACCCACATCTCCATCGCCGGGAAGCCCTTGCCGTCGGGGAAGCCGGCGTCGGCCAGCAGCTGCTTGGCGGCGGCGGGGTCGTAGTTCTGGATCGACTTCAGGCCGGCGCTGTTGCTGGCCGGGAAGCCGGGGGCCAGCCACGAGTAGGCGGGGATGCCGGCGGGGCCGAGCAGCTTCTCCTTGATCGCGTCGCGGTCGACGGCGTGGCTGAAGGCCTGCCGCACCTTGAGGTTGTCGAAGGGGGGCTTGGTCGGATCGAAGAAGAGGTAGTAGGTGCGGAAGTCGCCGACGCCGGAGTAGATCTGCTCGGGGAAGTCGGACTGGGCGATCTTCAGGTCGGCCGGGGCCGGGTACTGCATGAAGTCGATCTCGTCGTTCTGGTACATGGTGAACCAGGTCTTCGGGTCGGCGAACTTGACGACGACCTTCTGGATCGGGACGACGAGCGATCCCTTGTAGTCGGCGTTCTTCTCGAACACCACGCGCTGGTCGACCGTCCACTCGGTGACCTTGAACGGGCCGGCGGAGACGGCGGTCTTCGGGTCGGAGTTGTAGAGGCCGCTGCCGGTCTTCTCCAGCGCGGCGGCCTGCAGGCAGGGGGAGTAGAGGAGCATCGCGGGCAGGTAGGGCGCGGCGACGACCGTCTCGAAGACGAGCTCGTGCTCGTTCGCGCCCTGCTTCACGCCGAGCTGGTCGAGCGGGATCTTGCCGGCGATGGCGTCGTCCCAGCCGGCGAGGATGCCTTGGAAGTACCAGGTGAAGTCCCAGGCGTGCTTCGGGTCCGCGCCGTAGCGGAGGGTGGCGATGTAGTCGGCGGCGGTGACGGGGGTGCCGTCGCTCCACATCAGGTTCGGGTCGAGGGTGAAGGTCCAAGTCTTGCCGTCCTCGGAGCCGGCCCACTTGGTGGCGGCGGCCGGGATCAGCTCGAAGTTGCGGTTGAGGCGGACCAGCGGGTCGGAGCTGACGTCGTTGCAGGCCTGCGAGGTGCGCTGGTAGACGGAGACGTAGAAGTCGGAGGTCTTGTTCAGGGTCGCGTCGTTGGGGGCGACGAAGACCTGCTCCTCGGCCGGGGCGGCGTCGTCGGGCAGGGCCGCCTGCCGGGCGGGGGCCGCGCCGACGGCGGTCGGGAAGCGGCCGCCGAAGCTGACGAGCCCGGCGACGGCGAGCGCGCCGCCGAGGAACGAGCGGCGGCCGACGCGGGCGTCCATCCGCTGCAGCCGGTCGAGGATCTCCTGCGTGTCCGGGGTCGTCGGAGTCGTCATCGTTGCTCCTTCGCCGGGGTGGTCCCGGCGGTCGTCGCGTCCTTCGCCGTCGAAGGGACGGGCCGGTGGCCAGTCGGCCGCCGCGCGGCGGCAGTGTGCCGCATCCGGCTCAGTTCTGTCGCGGGTCGAGCGCGTCGCGCAGTCCGTCGCCGAGGAAGGTGAAGCCGAGCATGGCGAGGGCGATGGCAATGGTCGGGAAGAGCCCGAGGTGCCAGTAGAGGCGGACGTAGGGCGCGCTGTCGGCGACCATCTTGCCGAGGCTGGGCACCGGCTCGTCGATGCCGAGGCCGAGGAAGCTGAGGCCGGCCTCGGTGAAGATCGCGGTCGGGACGGCGAGCGTGATGGCCACGATCAGCGGCGGCAGCGCGTTCGGCAGCAGGTGGCGGACGGCGATCCGGGTTTCCGGCGCGCCCATCGAACGGGCCGCCTGCACGTACTCCTCCTCGCGCAGGGTCAGCAGCTGGGCGCGGGTCAGGCGGCAGAGCACGACCCAGCTGGTGACGCCGATGACGAGGACGATGTTGCGGACGCCGCCGCCGGTGAGGGAGACGAGGAACATGGCGAACAGGATGCCGGGGAAGGCGGTCATCACCTCCACCACGCGCAGCACGACGAAGTCGACCGCGCCGCCGCGCAGGCCGGCGACGAGGCCGAGCGGGATGCCGATCAGGCAGGCGACGATGACGGCCGAGAAGCCGACGACGAGCGAGGTGCGCAGGCCGTAGATGATGCGGGTCAGTTCGTTGCGGCCGATCTGGTCGGTGCCGAGGGGGTACTGGCGGCTCGGGAACGAGTTGGCGTCCATCAGGTTCGCCGCGTCGTAGGCGGTCGGGGCGATCACCGGGGCGAAGATCGCGACCAGCAGCAGGAAGGTGGTGATCACCAGCCCGATCACCGCGAGGCGCTGTCGCATGAAGCGGCGCAGGGCGCGCCGCCGGTTGCCGACCGGGCGGGACGAGCCGGCGAGCGACAGCGCGCCCGGTGCCCCCTCGGCGAGCGTCGGCGCGCTCACAGCCGGATCCGGGGGTCGAGCCACGTGTAGAGGACGTCGGTCAGCAGGTAGGTGAAGCCCCAGACGACGGCGACCAGCAGCACGAGGGCGAGGATCATCGGGTAGTCGCGGGCGAAGGTGCTGCTGACGAAGAACTTGCCGAGCCCGGGGATGCGGAACATCTGCTCGATGAAGATCGAGCCGGTCAGGATGTCGGGGATCGCGGGCAGCATCACGGTCACGAACGGGATCATCGCGTTGCGGGCGACGTGCCACGTCAGGACCCGGCGGTCGGTCAGGCCCTTGGCGCGGGCGGTGCGCACGTAGTCGGCGTTGAGGGTGTCGACGAGGCAGGTCCGAGTGTAGCGGGCGACGAGGGCCATCGGCCCGAGGGCGTAGGCGATCACCGGCAGGACGAAGTGCTGCGGCTTGCCCCAGCCGCCGGAGGGGAGCCAGCCGAGCCTGACGGCGAAGATGAGGATCAGCCAGGTCGAGACGACGAAGTTCGGCAGCACCAGCCCGAGGGTGGCGGCGAAGGTGACGGTGTAGTCGAGCGGCCCGTTGCGGTGGGTGGCGGCGATGGTGCCGAGCAGGAGGCCGAGCGGGTAGGCGAGGAGGATGGTGAGCGCGCCGATCTTCAGCGTCACCGGCCACGTGTCGGCGATCAGTTCGGTCACGGTCCGGCTGGGGCTCTGGAAGGGGACGCCGAAGTCGCCTCGGACGGCCCCCTTCATGTAGTTGAAGTACTGGACGATGAGCGGCTTGTCGAACCCGTACTGGGCGTTGCGGGCGGCGACGGTGGCGGGGGGGAGTTCCCGCTCGCCGGCGGCGAAGGGGTCGCCGGGGACGGCGCGGGTGAGGAAGAAGGTGATCATCGAGACGGCGATGACGACGAAGACGAGGCCGATGACGCGTGCGATCAGGTACCGGGCCATCGTTCCCCGCTCCCGCTGCCGAACCGCTTGCCGTCGATAGCGGGGGAGGATAGCAGAGCAAGCCGCATGACCGGGAACGGCGTGCCGGCGCCCCGCGCCGCAAGGCGCAGTCGGTGCCGCGAGCCCCGGGCCGCCCGACCCCTTTTGCAGTGGGAGACATCGGTTCGGACGCGACAACCGCGCCGTTTGTTCGCGCGCCGGGACCGCCCTCTCCCCCCAGCCCCCGCTCCCATCGCCATGGCTTACAGGGGGAGGTTTCCGTCAGGAGGTCGGAGTGCGGCAACCCGGGGGTCCGGGGGAGGGCTTGGCCTTCCCCCGAGCCAGGTTCTCCCCTCTCCCGCCGCGGCGGGAGAGGGGGCTGGGGGTGAGGGCGGTCCCGGCGCGCCCGATCCGAAGGCGCGGTCCCCTTCGATCAGGCGTCCCCCTCGCAGCCCGGTCGCACCGGGGGTGAACGGACATTGCGCACGAACGCACGTCCGCCACCCTTGGGTTTTGGTGCCCGGTGGCTACAATCGGGGGCGGGATGGACTGGGGGAGCGCCCGGACCGCGACGTCGGGAAGCCATCGGGAGGGAACGCGGACATGAGCGACGAACTTTTCGCGCAGTACACCGCCTCGGCGGGCAACGGCGGCGTCTCCAGCGCGGACGCCAACGGCGGGGCGATCAGCGCCGGCGACATCGGCAGCGGCGGCAACGTCGGCAACGCGATCAGCGTCGGCAACACCTACGGGGCCGACCCGACGATCAACGGCGGCACGATCAGCAACAGCACGAGCCTCGGGCTCGACGCCAACGGCGGCACCGCGATCTCGGACGCCCACGGCGGCAGTTACGATCTCGCGTTCGTCAGCTAGGCGTCCGCGACTCCGCGGGAGGAACCAACGGGCGGCCGGGGGAGGAATCCCCCGGCCGCCCGGGCGTTCGGGCTCAGCCCCGCGGCTGCCGCGGGCTGGACGGCCCGGGCCTAGCCGGCGCCGCCCTTGGCGATCTGGATCTTGAGACCGGAGCCCTGCCGCGCCAGGGCGAGCGCCTCCGGGAAGGCGTCGATGTCGAAGGTGTGGGTCACCATCTTCGCCGCGTCGACCGCGCCGGCGGCGATGACGTCGATGGCCGGCCCGTAGGAGTAGAGGACGGCCATCGTCCCCAGCACGGTGATCTCCTCGTTGTAGATGCGGAAGACGTCGTAGCTTGCCTTCTCGCCGGGCGGGCAGACGCCGAAGAGGAGGAGCTTGCCGCGCCGTTTGACGGCGTGGATCGCCATTTCGGCGACCTTGGTGACGCCGGTGGCCTCGATCACGTTGTCGAAGCCGCGCGGGGCGACGTGCCGCACCTCGTCGAGCGACGCGCCGACGAGGTCGAAGCCGAAGACGCTGCGGGCGCGCTCGAGGCGGCTCCGGTTGATGTCGACGATGGCGACGTGGCTGGCCCCGTGGAAGCGGGCCACCTGCGCGTTCTGCAGGCCCATCGGCCCCGCGCCGTAGATCAGGTAGGTGTCGCCCGGCTGCGGCTGCAGCCGGTGGAAGGCGTGGACGACGCAGGCGACCGGCTCGATCAGGGCGGCAGCGGCGAACGTCATGCTGTCCGGCAGCGGGTAGAGGGTCCGCTGCGGCACGGCGACGCGCTCGGCGAAGCCGCCGGGTCGGGTGGTGCCGATGCCGTTGAGCCGCTCGCAGATGTTGCCCATGCCGCGCTGGCAGTAGTAGCAGGTGCCGCAGTTGAGCGTCGGGTCGATCCCGACGCGGTCCCCGACCTTCCAGCCGACGACGTCCGGCCCGAGGGCGACGATCTCGCCGCCGAGTTCGTGCCCCGGAATGACCGGGTACTTGGCCGGCGGGAACTCGCCGTCGACGATGTGGACGTCGGTGCCGCAGATGCCGCACGCGCCGACCCGGACCACGACCTCGCCCGGGGCCGCCTCGGGCTCCGGCACGTCGTCGACGCGGACGACGCCCGGCCGCTCAACGATCACCGCTCGCATGGACGGTTTCCTCCCGCCGGTTGCCCGGCATTGCCTCGCATCGACCTCGCGTCACCCCCGGTTCCCGTCGCTACCCGCCGTGCACCGCGCCGAAGGTGAGGCCGCGGACGAGGGAGCGCAGGACGAAGAGGGCGAGGACGAACTCCGGGATGATGGTGATCAGCGTCGCCGCCGCCATCGGCCCCCAGTCGACGTTCTGGTAGCCCATGTAGCCGAGCAGCGCGATCGTCACCGGGTAGGTCTCGCGGCCGCCGAGGACGAGGCCGAAGATGAGGGCGTTCCACGAGAAGATGAAGGCGAGGACCACCGAGGCGGCAATGCCCGGCAGCACCAGCGGGATCGAGATGCGGGTGAAGATTTCCCACCAGCCCGCGCCGTCGACCTTCGCCGCCTGCTCGATGTCCTTCGGCACATCCTCGAAGTAGCCGCGCATCAGCCAGATCAGCAGCGGCAGGGTGATCGACTGGTAGATCAGGATCAGCCCGAGGTAGTTGTCGTAGAGGTTGAGGCGCTGGAAGATGACGAACAGCGGGATGATCACCGCCAGCTCGGGCGCGAACCGGAAGCTGAGGAAGGTGAAGGCGAGGTCTTCCTTGAAGCGGAACTCCTGCCGGGCGAGGACGTAGGCCGCCGGCGTGCCGACCAGCAGCGTGAGGGCCACCGCGCCGGCGGCGATGATGAACGTGTTGCGGTAGTAGTTGAGGAAGTCGCCCTGCGAGAGGACCTTGCGGAAGTTGTCCATCGTCGGCGAGAAGAAGATCTTCGGCGGCACGGCGAAGATGTCGACCGGGGTCTTGAAGGCCATCAGCCCGACCCAGACCAGCGGGAAGAGCGTGAAGACGAAGAAGAGCGCGAAGCCGACCCAGTAGGCGACGTTCCCGACCGTCCACGTCTTGCGGCGAGTCATGGCAGTTCTCCTTGCGGCGGTGCTACTGCATCGCCTTGCGCCAGCGCCGGATGAAGTAGAAGGCCAGGCCGTAGCAGAGCGCCCAGAGGATGATCGAGTAGGTCATGGCCGTGCCGAAGTTGGTCCAGCGGATCGCCTCGAAGTAGGCCTGGATCGCCAGCGAGTTCGTCGCGTCGACCGGGCCGCCCTGCGTGGTGGCGTAGATGAGGTCGAAGATCTTCAGCGAGTCGATGCCGCGGAAGGTGCCGACGATGATCAGGAAGGGGAGGAGCATCGGCAGCGTCAGGGAGTGGAACGCGGTCCACGGCGAGGCCCCGTCGACCATCGCCGCCTCGAACGGCTCGCGCGGCAGCGACTGGAGGCCGGCGAGGATGACCAGCGCGGCGAACGGGGTGTACAGCCAGATGTCGATGAGGAGGATCGAGGGGAGCGCGAGGCTGAGGCTGCCCAGCCACTGGAACGGCCCGGCCCCGACCCGGCCCAGCAGGAAGTTGAGGATGCCGTCCGGGGTCATCATGCTCTTCCACATCAGCGCGCCGACAACCGGCGGCATCATCAGCGGCAGGATCAGCACCGCCCGGAAGAAGCGGACGACGGGGTTGTCCCGGTTCAGCATCAGCGCCACCGCCAGCCCGAGCGGCAGTTCGATCAGGAGGACCAGCACCACGTAGGTGAGGGTGACCCGGACCGAGTTCCAGAACACGGGGTTGGTGAAGAGGTCTTGGTAGTTGGCGAGGCCGATGAAGGCCTTGGGCAGGCTCGAGGTGAGCTTGTAGTCGGTCAGGCTCCAGTAGACGCCGATCACGAACGGGATGATCAGGCCGAGCAGGACGATCAGGGCGGGCACGAGGGCCAGATAGGGGAGGTAGTGCTGGCGGACGCCCCACGCCGACCCGCCGCCCGACACGATCGCGGCGTCGCGGTCGGAGGAGGTCCTCTCTCCCGCGCCCGGTGTGCCTGTGCTGCCCATGGATCGCCCCCCCGGCCCCCGACGTCGGTCAGCCAGCACGAAGCGGCTGCCCGGACGGTGCCCCGCCGTCAGGCAACGACGACTACTTTCCCACATTCGCCGCCGTCCGCAACCCGGAAGGCTTCCTCAATCTGGTCGAACGGCAGGCGGTGCGTGACAGCCCGTTCGAGCGGCAGCGGCTCGCGCGCGAGGAGCTGGACCAGCTCGTCCATCACCGGCCAGCTGCAGACCCACGAGCCGTGGAGGGTGAGCTGCTTGTGCAGGATCTGCGGGCTGGGGTCGATCGTCGTCAGGTTGCGCTCGCCGACGAACACCGTCCGGCCCCAGACCCGCGCGCTGTCGAGCGCGGCGAGGCGGCCGGGGGAGCTGCCCGAGTAGTCCAAGGTGACGTCCGCGCCCTCGCCGTGGGTGAGCTCGAGGACGGCCGCTGCCGCGTCGGTCGCCAGCGGGTCGACCACCTCGTCCGCCCCGAGCTCGAGCGCGAGGTCGCGGCGAACCGCGATCGGGTCGACGGCGACGACCCGTGCCCCCGCCGCCTTGGCGAAGACGACGCCGGCGAGGCCGACGCCGCCGAGGCCGAACAGGGCCACGGTCTCGCCGCCGGCCGGCGCAGCGCGTTTCGTCGCCTGGAACGCGGTGCCGCCGCCGCAGGCGCAGTACGCGCCGAGGACGTCGCTGACCTGAGGCGGCAGCACGATGCAGGACTTGGCGTCGGCGACCATGTAGTCGGCGAACGCGCCGTCCCGCTGCCAGCCGTAGGCACGGTAGTGCGGGCAGTGGAGCATCCAGCCGGAGCGGCAGGCCCGGCACTCGTTGCAGCCGGTGATGTGGTAGCAGGCGACGCGGTCGCCGACCGCGAGGTGGGTGACGCCGGGGCCGACCTCGACGACGACGCCCGCCGGCTCGTGGCCGGGGATGACGCCGGCGACGCCGGGCTGCCACTGGTCGTGCACCGAGCGCGCCGCCGCCGCCGCCCCCGCCTCGGGCTGGTAGAGGAAGCCGAGGTCGCTGCCGCAGATGCCCGCCGCCCGGATCTCGAGCAGGACCTCGCCGGCCGCGGGACGGGGATCCGGCGCCGAGACGAACTCGATCTGACGGTTGCCACGGAACGTGATGGCCCGCATGGCGGCTCCAAGCATGGTCGGGAACGGGGAAGGAGCGAGCCGCCGTCGTCACGGCGACTCGCTTCCCCGATGCGTGCGAAGTTCGGCCGAGGCCGGCCGGGCCTAGTGGGCGATGGTGGCGAGCACCTTGTCCATGGCCGCCGCGGCCTGGTCCATGGCGGTCTTGGCGTCCTTCTGGCCGAGGACGACCTCCTGCACCGACTGGGCCCAGAGGTCGCCGATCTGGGAGAACTCCGACAGCGCCGGCACCCGGACCCGGGAGTAGTTCTCGATCAGGTCCTGGTAGACCTTCGAGTAGTCGCCCCAACCCTCCATGTACTTGAGGACCTCCGGCGAGGTCGCGACGGAGCGCCGGGTCGGGTTGATGTTGTTCTTGACCGTCGAGGTCTTCAGGACGTCGGCGCTGGTGGCCCACTGCATGAACAGCCAGGCGGCGTCCTTCTCCTTGGCCTTCGAGGCCAGGCCGAGCGACCAGATCCAGATGTTGGTCTTGACGCCGGCGGGGCCCTTCGGCGGGATGGCGTAGCCGACCTTGCCGGCCACCTTCGACTGGGCCGGGTCCTCGAAGCTGCCAGACATGTGGTCGGCGTCGATGAACATCGCCACCGTGCCGCTCATGAAGGCCTGCATCGCCTCGTACCAGGTGAAGCCGGTGACGCCATCCGGGGCGAACTTCATGAGCTTGCCCCAGTACTCCGTCGCCGCCACGCCGGCGTCAGAGTTGACGGTGGACTTCCACGACTCCGGGTCCATGACCTCGGCCCCGTACGACCAGAAGACCGTCCCGTAGCCGGTGGTCATCGTCGGCCAGGTGCGGTCGCCGCGGGCGACGAAGCCGGAGATCTTCTGGCCCTCGAACTCCGTGCCGTGCAGCTTCTCCGCGGCCGCCAGCAGTTCGTCGTAGGTGGTCGGCACCGCGATGCCCTGGGCATCGAAGATGTCCTTGCGGTAGAAGAGGGCGTACCCCTCCTCGTTCACCGGCAGGGCCCAGAGCTTGCCCTTGCCGACGCCGGCGCCGGGCGTGCCGTCCCAGCGGTTGACCTCGATCAGCGACGGGTAGAAGTCGTCGAAGTCCCAGGCCGGGTCGGTCCGGTCGGTGTCGGCGACGTAGTCGTCGAGCGGCTCGATCCAGCCGCCGCCGACGTAGCGGAAGTTGTCGATGTAGCCGGTCATGAAGGCGTCGTAGGTGCCGGCGCCGGTGGAGAGGGCGAGCAGCAGCTTCTCGCGGAACTGGGTCTCCGGCAGCTTCTCGTGCTTGATGGTGATCCCGGTCAGCTTCTCGAACTCCGGGAAGAGCGGCTCCATCGCGTCGGTGTACGGATGCTCGACGAAGATCGGGTAGATGGTTTTCCCGCTCTGCTGCGTCCAGTCGAAACTGGAGGCCGGGGTCGCGTCCTGCGCCCCGACCGTCGGGACGTCGCGCAGGAGCGTCGCGGCAGCGCCGGCCGACAGCCCGAGCGCCGCGGCACGGGCAAGGAAGGCGCGGCGGCCGAGCCGGCCCTCGTGCAGCGCGCGAACCAATGCCGGAATCCGCTCGTCGGTCACGGTCCCGTCCTCCTTGCGTTGTCGCGGTCGCCCAAGCGGGCAGTCGCGTCCCCCCCGGATACTCGGCTCAGGTTTCTTTGCCGATTGACACGAGTATATCACTCGTCATTGCACCGTACCTGCATCTCGAACGGGTGGCGTGGGAGCGTTTGGGAGGCAGAGCCGCCGCCTGCGCGACCATCGTTCGGGACGCGACCGGGGCATGTCTTGTCCCCGCCCCGGGCCTAGACGGGGACGACGAGGTTCTTCATGACGCCGCCGGAGAGGGAGGCCTCCATCGCCGTGGCG
>JBDHWC010000034.1:0-24364 GCA_039809985.1 Thermomicrobiales bacterium
TCAAGCTCGGCCTCGCCACGCCCGTGATCATGGCGTTGCTCGACGCCGCGCCGGAAGCCGGCGCAGCCCCGGCCCCCAGCAGGCAATCCGCCCTCCCGGCTCCGGCCCAGGAGGGCGGCGACATCTTCACCAACCTGATCACGGTCGGCACCGAGGACATCGACCCCCACTACTCGTACTCCACCATGTCCTCGACCGTCGCCATGGCGGTCTACGAGATGCTCCTCCAGCTCAAGGGGGACAGCACCAGCGAGTTCGCCCCGATGCTCGCCGACTCGTGGGAGATGAGCGAGGACGGCACGGTCTACACCTTCAAGCTCGCCCCCAACGTCACCTTCCACGACGGCACCCCCTGCGACGCGCAGGCCGTCAAGGATTCCTACACCCGCTGGATCGAGCTCGACGGCTCGCCGGTGAACGTCATCACCCGCTTCGTCGACTCGCCCGACAAGATGAAGGTGATCGACCCGGTCACCATCGAGTTCCACCTCGGGGAGCCGCAGCCGCTCTTCCTCTCGGCGATGGCCTCCCAGTACGGCCCGTCGGTGATCAGCCCGACCGCGATCAAGCAGAACGCCACCGCCGACGACCCCTACGCCCACGAGTTCTTCAAGGCCAACGCGGTCGGCAGCGGCCCGTACATCCTCGTCTCGAACCAAGTCAACGAGGGTCTGGTCTTCAAGAAGTTCGACAACTACCACCGCGGCTGGGAGAACCCGCCGTTCGACGGCATCAACTTCCGGGTCGTGCCCGAGGACTCAACCCGCCGCCAGTTGCTCGAGTCAGGCGACGGCGACGCCGCCGCCTACAACCTGACGATCGACGCCATCACCCAGATGAAGGGCGAGCCGGGCATCAACGTCGTCGAGTACGCCTCGACCGCGGTCAGCTGGGTGATCCTGAACACCGCCAAGCTGAACCTCGACGCCCGCAAGGGCTTCTGCTACGCCTTCCCCTACGACGACGTCGTCAACGTCGTCTTCAAGGGGCTGATGAAGCGCAACGGCCCCATCGCCGACTCGGTCCGCGCTTGGGACAAGGACGTCTTCATCTACCCCATGGACCTCGACAAGGCGAAGTCGCTGATCACCGGCGCCGGCTTCAAGGAGGGCGACAGCTTCGAGTACCTCTGCGACGCCAACGACCAGCGCGAGCAGACGATCGCCCAGCTCTTCCAGGCCAACGTCCAGAAGATGGGCTTCCAGCTGCAGATCACCTCGGTCGACTACGCCACGGTCGAGAGCACCATCTTCGGCGACCAGCCGGTCGAGGAGAAGCCGGACTTCATGGGCGGCTGGGGCTGGTGGCCCGACTACAACGACCCGTGGAACCAGCTCGCCCCCAACTTCCTCAAGGACCAGATCGGCAACGGCGGCGGCAACGGCGGCGGCTACGCCAACGACCGCTTCGAGGAGCTGATGGCCAAGTCCGAGAAGTACAAGGACGAGGCCGACTTGGTCACGTGGATGAAGGAAATCCAGAACATCGTCACCGAGCAGGACCCGCCCGCCATCTACTACGGGCAGAATGTCCGCTACACTGTGCTCCGCGACGACATCCAAGGGTTCGTGCCGAACCCGCTCTACCTCGATTCGTTCCCCTTCGCCACCATGTGGCGGAAGAAGGGGAGCTAGCGCGACCCACCGGTCGGAACGCGCTGTCGGCCCCGGCGCTGCCGGGGCCGGCACGTCGCGGCGGGGAACGGCATGCTGGTTCGTCTGATCGTCCGCCGCCTCATCTTTCTCGTCTTCGTCCTGTTCGGCCTGTCGGTCATCACCTTCGGCCTCTCGCACGTCATCCCCGGCGACCCGGCCCGGCTGATGGCCGGTCCGCGCGCCAGTCGGTCGGCGGTCGAGAAGCTGCGCGAGAAGTACGGCCTCAACGACCCCTGGCTGAAGCAGTACGTGACGTACGTCGGCAACATCACCCACGGCGACTTCGGGATGTCGTTCACCACCCGCCGCCCGGTCAGCCAGGACCTCAAACGCTACCTGCCGGCCACCGCGGAGCTCGGCCTCTGCGCCTTCGCCCTCGCGACCGCGATCGGCATCCCACTCGGCGTCCTCTCGGCGGTCAAGCGCGACAAGTGGCCCGACCACCTTGCCCGCTTCATCTCCATCTCCGGCCTCGCGCTGCCGGTCTTCTGGCTGGCGATCATGGCCCAGTTCGTCTTCTTCGGAAAGCTCGGCTGGTTGCCGGACGGGGAACGGCTGCCGATCGGCGTCGACCCGCCCCGCACGATCACCGGCCTCTACACCGTCGACTCCCTGCTGACCGGCAACCTCTCCCTCTTCCTGCTCTCCCTCAAGCACCTCGCCCTGCCGGCCGTCGTGCTCGCCTACGGCTCCCTCGCGGTGATCACCCGGATGGTCCGCGGCGGCATGCTCGAGGTGCTCAACCAAGACTACATCCGGACCGCCCGCGCCAAGGGCATCTCGCAGCAAGCGGTCGTCCTCGGCCACGCCCTGAAGAACGCGCTGCTGCCGACGGTCACCTCGATCGGCCTGCAGATCGGCCTCCTCCTCTCCGGCGCGTTCCTGGTCGAGATCGTCTTCTCGTGGCCCGGCATCGGGCGCTACGCCGTTGACGCCATCCAGCGTCTCGACTACAACGCCACCATGGCGACCACCCTGATCATCGCCCTCGTCTTCGTCCTCCTCAATCTGGTGGTCGACATCGCCTACCTCTTCCTCGACCCGAGGATCAGCTACTGATGAGCGTCGACCAGGCATCCCCCTCCACCACCACCGGCCTCGCCGACGCCCTCGCGGCCGGCGTCACCCCGTCCGGCACCGGCTCGCTGGCGCTCGCCCCGCAGCGGACCGCCGGCAACCAGCTGCGGCGCAACCTGCGCCGGTTCCTGATCGGCAACAAGCTCAACCTCGTCGGCCTGATCATCGTCGCTCTCTTCTTCCTCCTCGCCGTCTTCGGCCAGGCCGTCGCCCCCTACGACCCGTACGCCCAGGACATCACCGGCTCCAAGCTGCTGCCGCCGTCCGCCGCCCACCTGATGGGCACCGACGAGCTCGGCCGCGACCTCTTCAGCCGGGTCCTCACCGGCACGCGCATCAGCCTGCAGGTCGCCGTCGTCGTCCTCACCTTCGCCGTGGTCTTCGGCACCCTCGTCGGCTCCGTCGCCGGCTACTTCGGCGGCATCGGCGACGAGATCCTGATGCGCTTCACCGACATGTTCCTCGCCTTCCCGGCCCTGATCCTCGCCATCGCCATCGCCGCGTCGCTCGGGCGCGAGCTGAAATGGACGATGGTCGCGCTGGCGACGGTCTTCTGGCCGTGGTACGCCCGGCTGGTCCGCGGCCAGATCCTCTCGATCCGCGAGCGCGACTTCGTCACCGCCGGCCAGAGCATCGGCCTCACCGGCCCGCGCCTCCTCTTCCGCCACATCCTGCCGAACGCGATCTCGGTCGTGATCATCCAGCTGACGCTCGACGTCGGCTACGCGATCCTCGCCACCAGCTCGCTCTCGTTCATCGGCCTCGGGGCGCAGCCCCCCTCCCCCGAGTGGGGCACGATGATGAGCACGGCCCGCAACTACTTCCGCGAGGCCTGGTGGTACATTACCTTCCCCGGCCTCGCCCTGACGCTGACCGTCTTCGCCTTCAACGTGCTCGGCGACGGCCTGCAGGATGCGCTCGACCCGCGCTCGTCGCACCGCTAGCCGACGCCGCCGCGATCCAGAGAACCGACCCGGCTCCCAGGTCGCTCTCGCGCGATCCGGTCACGGGCAACAGTCCCGTTCCCCGAAGGTCTCGCGCAAGCGGGATCGGCGATCGATGCCGAGGAGTTCAGCCGCCGACGAACCACGCGGCCAGCGGGGCCGGCATCCGCCGCGGCCGACCAGTGGCATCGACGTAGACCCATTCGGTCCGTCCGCGCACGATCGGCTCGCCGTCGCCGGGATCGCCGTCGGTGAAGGCGTCGGGGGGCACCTCCGCGCCGCGCCCGCTGCCGACCCGCCTCAGGTCGTAGACCCGGAACGCGCGCGCGCCGTGGTGCTCCGCGATCCACGTCCGCACCCGCAGCACGTCACCCTCGTGCGCGGGCGCGAGGAAGTCGATCTCGTGTCGCCGGGCGATGAAGTGGCCGCCGAGTTCCCGCATCCGCTCCATGTCGAAGCCGCACGCCGCGGCGTGGTCGATCGCCGCCTGCTCGAGGTAGGTCAGGTAGGCGGCGTTGTTGACGTGCCCGAGCTGGTCGACCTCGTTGAACCGGACGCGCAGGTGCGCGAGGAACTGCCGCGGCCGGACCGCGTCGGCGTCCGCGGTCAATGGCGATGCCGCTCGTCGCGGTCGGTGGCCGCCGTCCCGGCCTCGCGCCGCGTCCGCTCCTCCTCCCGCGTCAGGATCCGGCGCAGGATGGCGATCGTCGAGGCATAGGTCGAGTCCATCCCGTAGTACGAGAGCCCGCGCGCACCCAGCGTCTGCGAGCGCGTGTACGGCGTGTCCGAGGCGTAGTGGATGATCCCGAGGTCCATCCGCTCCGGGGTCAACGGCCTCAGGTTGACCGCCTCGTCGTCGGGGTAGCGGTGGAGGAACATGTCCTCGTAGAGCGCGTTCAGGTACGGCCCGGCCTCCATCTCGACCACCGTGAAGTTCTCCCGGTAGAAGAAGTCGAGGTAGCCCTCGTTCTGGAGGTAGGTGCCCTTGACCGTCACCGCCTTCTGGTTGTCGAGGGCGGCCCCGTAGACCAGGTACGGGGCGAGGTCCTCGTACGAGAAGCAGTTGTCGAACCAGTAGGTGTTGCCCGAGTGCTCGTCGTACACCACGTTGGAGATCATCACGTCGCCGATCCTGCCGTTCAGCGTCGCCGCCTTCCCCAGCACGTAGACGCCGGCCAACTGGTCCGCGTTGCTCGCCACCTGCGTCATGATGTGGTAGGCGGAGAGACCGAGCGGGTAGTTGACGTTGACCACCACCGCGTCCGAGCGGCGCGGGTCGAGCGGCGTGCCGTCCGGGCCGCACAGGCGCGGGTCGAACCACTCCGGGTCGAGTTTGGCGAGTTCGAAGATCTGGATGCCGACGTCGAGCGGCCCGTCCGGCTCGATGTGCATGATCCCGAGCGCCTGCTCCTCCGCCGCGCGTTGCTTGCGGTCCGCCTCGCGCCCCGGAGCGGCGAAGAACGGCCGGGCCGAGAAGTAGAGCAGGTTCTCCCATGACGACCGGCTCCGCCCCTCCTCGAGGGCGGTCAGCTCGTCCCGCAACTCCGGCTCGCCGTGCTCCCGGATGAACCGGGTCAGCGCCTCCCGCCTCCGGCGCGCCGTCCCGGTCAGGACGTTGATCACCGAGTGGGTGTTCGAGGAGACGAAATAGATCGGCCGGTCGGCCAAGCCGGCCTCGTGCAGGTAGCGCGCCGCCGGCGTCCACCACTGGCGCGTCACCCGCGCGTACCCGAGGTACGACCCCCCGAGCAACTGCAGGCTGCAACGCTTCTTGCCGCTGGCCACCAGCCGCAGGTTCTCCCACGTCCGCGAGCCCCACGCCCGCCGCAGCCGGTCCCAGTCGGCCGGGGAGAGGAGCAGCCGTTCGCCGATGTCGGCGACCAGTTCAGCGTCCGGCTTGCCGACGGCCGCCGCGGTCGCGATCTCCTCGGCCAGCGTCCGGTCCTTCAACGCCAGCGCGTAGATCTTGTTCCACTCGATCTGGTACGCGACGATCGTCGGCACCAAGTCGTCCAAGTCGCTGGCGGAGGAGATGTAGGCGGCGAGCGTCTCGTGGCGGTCGTAGAGCCATCGGCGGCGGCGTCCCGGGGCTGAGACGGTCTCCCACGTGCTCAGGTCGTGGTAGCCGGCGCGGTGGAACGCCTGCTCCGACTGCCCGAGCACGATCGCCTTCGCGCTCGGGACACAGGCAGGGAGCCGCTGCACCGAGTAGATGAACGCGTTCATGTCCGGCGCGGCCTCGCGCGCCCCGGCGTGCAGCGACGAGGCGGCGTTGATGTGCGCCTCCTCGAGACTCGAAACGCCGATCGCCCCGGTCGTCTGCAGCAGCGTGCCGTAGGTCCGGACGTAGAGGTCGACCTCGCGCTTCCCGGCCGACCGCGGCTCCTCGACGAAGGCGCGGCCGCCGTCACCCCCGGTTCGCGACTGCCGCTCGACGGTGCCGGTCACGTGCTCCTCCCGCTGGTTCCCTCTCCGGCCGTCGCGCCGTGGCCGCCGAGTATAGCGGAGCCCCGCTCGCCGAACGGCCACCCTGCACCTACCCGAAACGGCAGTTGCCGCGGCGACGCCCGGGCAGTAGGTTCTGCCGTGCAACGTCGGCCGCGCCCGGCGACCGCCTTTCGATCGAGGAGAGACCCATCCCGCCTTCCCCCACTAACGGCTTCCACCCCGGAGAACCCTCCGGCCGCAACACCGGCGGGCATGGTCCGGGCATCGGCGCGCCCGCGCCGTCGCCGCCGTCCAAGCGCACCCCCTCGGAGCGGGTCGCCGCCTTCCGCAACGCCGCCGGCGGCACGCGCCGCGGCGTGGCGCAGGTGCTCCGTCTGGTCTGGGGCACGAGTCGCGTCCTCACGCTCGGGCTCGCGCTCGCCTCGCTCGTCCAGAGCGTGCTGCCGGCGGCCCAGGTCTGGCTCGCCGGCGCGCTGATCCAGAGCGTGGCCGACGGCGTCACCGCCGAGCCCGCCGCCCGCGACGGGTACGTGCGCGCGGTGGTGATCCTGGCGATCCTCCAGCTGGTGCTCAGCGTCGGGGCGAGTCTGGCCCAGACGGTCGCCAACACCAGCCAGCAGTTGCTGCAGGAGCGGATGGCGATCCACGTCCAGTCGCTGATCATGCGCCACGCCGCGACCCTCGACTTGGCGGACTTCGAGAACGCCGCCTACTACGACCAACTGCAGCAGGCCGAGCGCGAGTCGGCCAACCGGCCGGTCCAGATGGTCTCGCAAGTCTTCGGTCTCGCCCGCTCGACGATCACCTTCATCACGTTGGTCGCCCTGCTCGTCTCCCTCGGCCCCTGGATCGCCGTCGCCACGCTGCTCGCGCCGATCCCCGCCTTCGTCTCGAGTTCCCGCTACGGCTGGGCCGGCTTCCAGCAGATGCGCCGCAACTCGCCGCTCCGTCGGCTGATGGGCTATTTCTCCTCGCTCCTCACGCTCGACCAGTACGCGAAGGAGATCAAGCTCTTCACGCTCGGCGACCACTTCATCAACCGCTACGAGGCAGTCGCCGACGACTACTACCGGGCGACCCGCGCCCTCCTGCTGAAGCGCTACTGGTCCGGGTTCGCGTGGGGCATCCTGACCACCCTCGTCTCGTCCGGCGTCTTCCTCTACGTCGCCCTGCAGGCGGTGCGCGGCATCCTCAGCCTCGGGCAGCTGACCGTCTTCACCGGCGCGGCCTCGCAAGTGCAGGGCGCGTTCCAGAGCGTCCTGCAAGGCGTGCAGGGCATCTACGAGCACGGCCTCTACCTGACCACGCTGAGCGACCTGCTCGACCGCCAGCCCAAGATCACCGCGCCCGACCACCCGGTCCCGGTCCGGGTCCCGTTCCGCGAGGGCCTGGAGTTCCGCCATGTGACCTACCGCTACCCCGGCACCGGCGTCGCGGCCCTGTCGGACGTCAGTTTCACGATCCGTCCCGGCGAGACGGTCGCCCTCGTCGGCCGCAACGGCGCGGGCAAGACGACCATCGTCAAGCTCCTCGGCCGACTCTACGATCCCGACGAAGGGCAGATCCTCGTCGACGGCGTCGACATCCGGGAGTACGACCCGGCGGAGCTGCGCCGCCAGTTCGCGGTGATGTTCCAGGACTACGCCACCTACCAGCTGACGGTCGGCGAGAACATCGGCGTCGGGGACGTCGCCAACCTCGCCGACGACGCCGCGCTGCGACGGGCCGCCGACGAGGCCGGGGCCACCCCGCTCGTCGACAAGCTGCCGGAGGGGTTCGCGACGCCGCTCGGCAAGTGGTTCGAGCGCGGTCACCAGCTCTCCGGTGGAGAGTGGCAGAAGATCGCCCTCGCCCGCGCCTTCATGCGCGACGCGCGCGACGCCCAGATCCTGGTGCTCGACGAGCCGACCGCCGCCCTCGACGCCCGAGCCGAGCACGACCTGTTCGCACGGCTCCGGTCCCTGACGCGCGGCCGAATGGCGCTCTACATCTCGCACCGGTTCAGCACCGTGCGGATGGCCGACCGCATCCTCGTGCTGGAGCACGGTCGTCTCGTCGAGCAAGGCACCCACGAGGAACTGGTGCTGCAAGGTGGCCGTTACGCGGAACTGTTCGAGCTGCAGGCCGCGAGCTACCGTTAGTCGCACGCACCGAGGGCACGGGACTGACAGGGACCGGTCTCTGATCGATTGCGGCAGCCGCACCTTGCGGCCGGGCCCGCCGGGACGACCCTCACCCCCAGCCCCCTCTCCCGCGGCGGCGGGAGAGGGGGGAAACAACTCAGGGGAGGGCCAAGCCCTCCCCCGAACCCCCGGATTGCCGCAGCGCGGTCGCTTTCCAGTCGATTCCCGACGGAGACCTACCCTTGTCAGCCGCCACGGCGGGAGAGAGGGAGCAGATGAGTCGGGGAGGTCAAGCCCTCCCCCAAACCTCCGGATCACCGCTGCGCGGACACTTCACGATGGAGACCTACCCCAGTCAGAGATCGCCGGCGGGAACGACAGTCACGCGCATGACCCAGCAGGCGACCCCGGGATGTCTTCCGGGGTCGCCTGCAAACAGGTTCGCTTCGCAATTGGGGCGAGGCCGCTTGCTAGTCGAGATCGTCCGGCTGCTCGACCGCGGCTCGCGCGTGCGCGCGCAGGGCGTCGGGGTCGACCGCGAGCGCGTTGCGCCCGAGCGAGCGAACGAGGCCCTTGTCCTGCAGCTCGACCAGCTTCCGGGTCACGGTCACCCGGTTCGAGCCGATCATGTTCGCCAGTCCTTGGTGGGTCAGCGGCAGCGTGATCGCCGTCATGCCGTCGGCGGTCGGCCGCCCGAAGCCCTTGGCCAGCGTCAGGAGAGTCGTTGCCAAGCGCACGGACGTGTCGCGGACCAGCAACTGCTCGGCCAGCATCTGCAGATCGGTCAGTCGCCGGGTCATGCCCCGCACCATCGACGAGGCCAGCTCCGGGGACTCCGCGATCAGCGTCGCCAGTCCCGACGACTCCACCACCGAGACAGTCGAGTCGACCAAGGCCTCGGCCGTGGTGCCGGTCGCCAGCCCGTCGCTGTCGTCCTCCTGCGTGAAGATGGTGTTCGGCCCGAGCAGCCCGAGGTTGATCGAGCGACCGTCCGGCAGGGTCTTGTAGATGCGGACGCACCCCGAGCGGACGATGTGGACCAGTCCCTGACCCTGCCCCGGACCGAAAATCAAGCCGCCTTTCGGCACGATCGAGGTCGTCGCCGCCATTCGCCGCGGGCGTGAGTGGATCGGCGTCGGCACCGCGCCCAGCGAGCGCGGCTGCGGCACCGTGCCGATCGGCGCCCGCAAGTCGACTTCGTGCACCGTCGTGTTGCGAACCCAGCCCGGGGATGTCACCGCGAGCGTGCGTGCGGTGGAACCGTCGCGAATGGCGAATTTCATTGTCGACCTCCCCCGGGTCGTTCGGGTGGCGCATCTGCCGCGGACGACCTACGGGTAGCACACCGCCGGGCGCTCCAGTGACCCTCGCCGATCGGCCCAGACGCGCCTGCGCGTGCCAGCGCCGTTCGTCGCTTCGATCGGGAGCTGCGCCTGTTGCACGGAGCCGATCAACGGCGGCCAACTGCTCGCCGTTGCGGCGCTGGGTCACGTTCGCGCCGCTCCCGACCCCGGCTCCCGAGGAGCGCGGTTGATGAGGGCATACGCAAAAGGGCTGCCACCGTTCCCGTCACACGCCGTCCGCGACCCCGCACCACGCCGCGATCAGTCCGGCGACGGTGCGCGTGGCCACGCGCACCTCGTCCAGCGGCACCGACTCGTTCGGCGCATGGGCCAGCCGGACATCGCCCGCCCCGTACATCACGCACGGCATCCCGCCGGCGAGCACGAAATGGCGCATGTCGGCCCCGTAGGTGACGCCCTCGACCGGAGCCTCAGCCCCGGTCGCCGCCCGGTGGGCTGCCGCGAGCGTCTCGACCAACGGGCTGTCCACCGGCACGCCGGCGGCGGCGAACTGCCCGCTCAACCACTCCACGGTGGGCGGGTGGTCGCGCAGCCACGGGTCGGCGGCGGCGATCCGTGCGACCTCGTCCCGGAACACGCCCTTGAACGTCTGCAGGTCCTCGCCCGGCACCATCCCCGCCCGTCCTTCCGCGACGAGCCACTCGGGCACCGACGACGGCCATGACCCGGCCCGCAGCGTCCCGATGTTGATGGGGATCTTGTTCGCGTACGACGCGTAGAGGGGGTCGTCGATCTCGTGGTTGCGCCGCGCCTCGAACGCCAGCAGCCCTTGGTGCAGTCGGGCGAACGCCTCGATCGCGCTCACCCCTTCGTCCCGGGCGCAGGCGTGGGCGGACCGACCGGGCACCCGCAGTCGGAACATCAGCGACCCGCCCTGGCCGGCGACGATCGCCAGCCGGGTCGGCTCGGTGATCACCGCCGCGTCCGCCCGGTAGCCGCGAACGATCGCCGCCAACGCGCCGGCCCCGCCGTCCTCCTCCGAGATCGTGCTCTCGACGTGGACATCCCCCAGAAGGCGAAGCCCGGCTCGGCGCAACGCCTCCACGGCGAACAGGTTGGTCGCCAAGCCCGCCTTCATGTCGCACGCGCCGCGCCCGTGCAGCCGCCCGTCGGCGATCTCCCCGCTCAGCGGCGGCCGGTCCCACGCGCTCGGGTCGCCCGGCTCCACGGTGTCGATGTGGGCGTTGAGGACCAGGGAGCGCCCCCCGCCCGTCCCCCGGCGCGTGCCGACCACATTGGGTCGCCCGCGGTACGACTCGACCGTCTCAACCGACTCCGCCCACGGCGCGAGGTCCGCCACCTGCGGCTCCCAGACATCGGTGTCGAGCCCGAGCCGTTCCATCTCCGCCGCGACCACCGCCTGCACCGCGCCCTCGTCGCCCGTCTGGCTCGGAGTGCGCACGATGCGCTGCAGGAACGCGGTCTGCTCGGCCTCGACCTCGGCCACCGCGCGCTCGATCCGCTCCGCGAGTGCTGTCATCCCGATGCGCCCCCCTCGTCCTTCGCTACGACCGGCGACGCCGACAGCGCCGTCAGGTCCGCTCGGAATCCCTCGTCCGCAAATTGCCACCAAAGTCGCTGCGCGTCTCGGTACTGCGTGCGCCGGCGAGCGTGCTCGCGACCGAGCAGCGCGAGCAGGCCCCGTCGCGGGTCGTCCGGCGGCGGCCGCAGGGCGGTGGTCGCCAGCGACTCGACCTCGTCGGCCGCAGTCGCCGCCACCTCTGCCAAGAGGGCGGCGATCGACTCGGCTCCGATCCGGAGCAGTTCGTCCTCGACCAGTTTGATCTGCACGTCGTGGTCGTGCAGCGCGCCAAGCACCTCCTGAAGCGCCTTCGCCCGCTCGATCTGGCGTTCCCCGCTCGCCCCGAACTCCTCGCGGAACAGTTCGAGCGTGTAGCGGAGCCGCTTGGCGGCGATCCGCAGGTCGTGCTGGTGACGCACCGCCGACTCGAGCCACATCGCCGGCTCCAGCGCGAACAGTTCCGCCATCCGCACCGCGAGGATCCGGCGCGCGTTCTCCGCCGTCGGCGCGTCGGGGTCGAGCCCGTCCACCGGCCACGCCCGCGTCATCGGCCCCGCTCCTTCGGAGCGGTCGCCTCGACCGGGGTTGCCGGGTCCGCTGCGCTCCCGAACCGGCGCACCGTCTCCGCCGGCACCCCGCCCGTCGTCAGTTCGCGCAGGTAGGCCGCCATCACCACGCGGGCCTTGGCGCGCTGGCGCTCCACCCGCTCGATCAGCAGGGCGATGCCCGGCTTCTCGTGCGGCGGCGCCTGTTCCAGTTCCGCGGTCAGGTGCTGAATCAGCACGTCCCGGTCGCGCACCTCCCCCAGCGCGGCGGTGATCCCTTTCGCGGTCTTGTGCAACGGCGCGTACCAACCAGCGGGAAACGCCCCGGTGGCCACGTCCATGGCCGCCCGCAGCCGGCGCGACGCCACCCGAATGTCGTGCACGGCCTCAAGGTCGCCCGGGTCGGCCGCGGCGGGAATTGTCCGCCAGACGACACCCCACCGTTCCCCGATCAGCGCCCGCATCGTCTCCCGGAAGGTCTGGTCACCCTCGGTCATGCTCACCCCGCTGCCCCGTGACCAGGGCGTCCAGCAGCAGGCCGGTTCGGATGCCGCTCGCCGCTGTCGCGATCTGCTCCGCGCCGCTGGCATCCGCCACCGCCAGCACCGTGGCGATGCCGGCTGGGAGCACGCGCGCCCGCGCCTCGGCCGCGCCGATCCGGGGCGCGAGGTCGACTGCGGCGATTCGCGTCAGTTGGTCGAGCACTCGCTCCGCGTCACCGCTGGAAAACGGCTGCCAGCCGACCAGTTCTGCCAAGTACTCCCCGGTCCCCCCCGTCGCCACCAGCCGTGGGCGCGGGCCCGGCACCCGCACCAGTTCCGGATGCGGAACGATCACCGCGGCCGCGGCCGCACGGCACGCCGCCAACTCGCTCGTCGTCGGCGGATCGTGCGCCACCAGCCGCTCGGTCAGCCGTCCCGAGCCGATCGGCAGCGAGCCGCCGCCGAGGCGCACGCCGTCCCGGGCCGGGATCAGCTCGGTGCTGCCGCCGCCCACGTCGGCCACCACCACCGCGCCGGACAGGTCGGCCGTCGCCGCCAGCCCGCGGAAGGTGAGGTCCGTCTCGGTGTCGCCGGTGATGGCGCGGACCTCGATCCCGGTCTCGTCGCGGACGCGGCGCAGGAACGCCTCGCCGTTGGCCGCCGCCCGGGTCGCCTCGGTGGCGACGGCGACGATCCGCGACGCGCCCTGCGCCCGGGCCTCGTCGGCGAAACGACGCAAGGTCGCCAGCGCGGCATCCATCCGGTCGTCGGCCAGTCGCCCCGCCTGGTCGAGGCCGGTCCCGAGCCGCACGGTCTCGCTCGCCCAGCCGAACTCCACGACGCCGTCCTGCCCGTCGGGGCGGCCGAGGGTCATCTTGATCGAGTTCGACCCGATGTCGATGGCGGCGACGGTCGGCGGTGCGGCCACGCGGCAGGCTCCCCGGACGGAAGCGGACGAATCACGACTCGAGCGGATCGCGCGGCGTTGAGCCTACCAGACCCCGCACGCGCGTTCGCACGCCGGTTGTAGACTCGGCGGGCGGCGAGTCCGATCTCGCGGGCACGCGGGCGGCAGCAGGGGAGCAGACGATGGCCAAGCACCGGTCGACCGATCCGGCCGAGGCGCTCTTCGCCGAGCGCGCCGAGGCCGAGCGGCGGCTGCTCCGGCGGGAGCAGAAGGCCGAGCGGCACCTCGCCGCGGAGCGCGAGGCGCTCACTGCCGAGCAGGCAAAGCTCCGCAAGGCTGAAGCCCGCGTCGAGCGGAGACTGGCGGCCATCCGCGACGCCGAGGCCGAACTCGCCCGCCGTCAAGCTGAGCGCGCCGTCGGCCCGGCCGGGGCGCCCGCCGATCGCGAACCGCCCGAGAGCGCCGACGCGCCAGCTGACGGCAACGACTGAGCGTCGCGGCCCGGTTCAGCCGTCGCGCGCGGCCAGCCGGTCGGTCGACGTCCAGAACCGGTCCATCAGGTTCGCCTGCTCGCCGGCGGTCATCGGCCGCGGCTGGTTGAAGTCTTCGATCTCGATCCCGTGGCAGCGGATGCGCACGATGTCGGTGCCGCGGAACCCGATCTCCAACGCGTGGCTGGAGCGGACCTCGACCCCCCACATCTGGTCGAGGATGAAGTTGCCGGGCGAGTAGACGATCGGCCGCCCGTTGTAGATCTCCATCCCCTGCACCACGTGCGGATGGTTCGTCACCACCATCGTCGCCCCGGCGTCGATCGCGGCCCGCGCCCCGTTCGCCGCCCAGACCGGCACGATGCCGGCGTACTCCTCCCCGAAATGGAAGTACGGGATCACGATCGACGCCTGGGTCGTCGCCGCGGCGATGTCCTGCAGGAACTGCTCGCTGAGGTACGGATTGGTTCCCGCCCGGTCCGTGCTCGCCCCGGCGTCGAAGTCGAGCACTCCGTTCTCGCGCCCGGGCGGCACTTCGTAGTTGGCCGTCACCCCGTCGATCCCGAGCCAAGCCATCGACTGGCCGCCGACCGTCGTCAGCCACGGCGCGCGCGCCCGACCGATGTCGCCACCCGCCCCGAAGTACGGGATGGCATGGTCGTCGAGGGCCGCGATCGTGTCGAGCAGCCCCTGCACCCCCCACCCCTCGTCGTTCCAGACCGTGTGGTTGTTGGCGAGGGTGACCGCGTCGATCCCGGCCAGCGCGAAACCGTCCAGCATGGCCGGGTTGGCAACGAAGGTGAACGAGTGGGGGTCCTCCGGCGGGGCCAAGGTCGACGAGAGGTTCCCCTCCAGGTTCGCGATGGTCAGGTCGAACCCGCTCAACAGGGGCGCAACCGCGAGGAACGGGTGCGTGTAGTCGTTGAAGGCGATCATCCGCTTGGCGACGTTGCGTCCCGGCACGATGTCGCCGACCACCCCGACCCGGAACGCCGGGTTCGGCCCGGCCAGCAGCGGGTCGTCCAGCCCGATCGTCAGGCTGTTCACCCGGAAGTCGACCTGCTCGGTCGGCACCAGCGCGAAGCCGCCCGGGCGCCCCGCCAACCGCGCGGCGAGGTCGTCGTAGTCCCGGACCACCTCCGCCCCGCCGAGACCGGCGGGGACGAGGTTCGGCAGCGCCAGCGGCTCCGGCCGGAAGCCGATCGCCGAGCCGAGTTCCCGCCAGTCGGTCACCTTGCCGGCGAGCAGCCGCTCCGCCTGCGATTCCCCGATCCCGAAAAGCGGGAGGCGCGGCGACGTCACGATCGCCATGTCGCGCGGCACGACCGGCCCGGACGGCGTCGGCGTCGCCACCGCGGGGACCTCGGTCGGCGGGGCCTCGGGCGGCACCGCGGTTGCTGCAGCCGCCTCGTCGGACATCGCGGGCGACATCACCGCCGCTTGGCTCGGGCTTGCTTCCCGGTTTCCGACGAACTTGCCGGCGACTGCGCCGACGACGCCGATCCCGGCCGCGCCGACCCCGAGCATCACCGCCCGCCGCGTGATGTCGGCGCGGGGACCGCCGGCCGGACCGTTGGCCCGCGCCAGTCGCTCGGGTGATGGCTGGGATCCCGGCTCGGTCATGCCTGCCTCGTGCGCCGGCCTCAGGAGACCGGTGGGTAGCGCTCGAAGTACTCCACGATCGCGTTCAGGTACGCGGTGACGATCGCGTTCTGCCCCTCGGGGCTGATCAACACCGACGCGTCGCCGTCGTTCGAGATGAACAACGTCTCGACGATCGCGCCCGGCATCTCGCTCGGCTTCAGCACCTTCGGGATTTCCGGCCCGGTGATCAGGAAGTGCTTGAAGACGGTGTACTGCTTCTGCACGTCGGCTGTCGAGTCGGGGTTCACCCCCCGCTCGTCAGCCGCCGGGACCACGTACCCGATCTTCGCCAGCTGCTCCTTGAGGTGCGCGTAGGCGAGGACGGCGAACGCCCGGTTCTCGTCCCCGAACGGCCGCTCCGCCGTGTACCACGTCTCGTAGCCGAACGGCTTGCTCGTCGAGTAGCCGTTGATGTGCATCGAGACAAGCAGGTCGGCATGGGCTGCGTTGCAGATGTTGATCCGGGCCTGGATGTCGTCGATCGTCCCGTACTTCGTGGTCCCGGCCGGGTCGTCGAGCGCCGTCTTCCCGTCGTGGTTGACGTCCTCGTCGTCCGGCGCGGGCGCGGTGTCGGTCCGCCGCGTCATCACCACCTCGAAGCCGCGCTGCTTCAGGCGCGCCTCGAGGTCCCACGCCAGCTGGAGCACCAGCGTCGCCTCGTCCAGCCCCGGCAGGTTGCCGATCGGGCCGCGCTGGAACCCGCGGTCGGAGCCGCCGTGCCCGGGGTCGATGCAGACAACGGGAACGCGCTTCACCGCCCCGGGCAGACTCGTCTCCGCCGGCGTCGGCAGGAACGCGAGCGAAGGGGTCGAAGCCGGCGGCGGGAAGAGCACCGGGTCCGCCGCGTCGGTGCTCGCCGTCGGGTCCCCGGAGCGGGGAGAGCGCGCCGAGCCGAGCAGCCGGCTCCCGGCCACGCCGAGGATCAGGAGCAGCACGAGGAGGATCGCCCCGGCCGCGAAGATCCCGCTCGGGCCGACCGCCGGCGCGGACGGCCGCTTCGGCATCCGCGGCGGCGGCTTCGAGAGTCCCTCGTGCGCCGCCGCCGTCCGTGCCTGCTCGGCCCGGGCCGGCTCGGGCACCTCCGGGGTGCGCTGCTGGCGACGCTCGTGCAGGAGCCGCCGCTCGTCGTCGGTCAGCCGCCGCCCGGGGGCCGGGGATGGTGGCTCGACCGGCGGCGCGGCCGAGTCGATCTGCGGCCGGGCACGGCGACGGACATCGGTCACCCCGTGCCGGGCGATGCCGCCCGGCACGTCAGCCGCCCTGTCTCCGCCCGGGCTCGCCATCCGGAGCCTCCTGGCGCGCGACCGAGCCGTTCCGGGCGTCGCGCGTCAGACCGGGTACTCCGCGAAGTACCGCTTGATCGCCGCCTCGTACGCGTTCACGATCGCGTCGGTCGCCTTCCCCGACGCGAGGAACTGCGCGTCGTCGTCGTTCGAGAGGAACAGCCCCTCGACCACCACCCCCGGCATGTTGCTCGGGACCAGCTTGCCGGGCCGGGCCGGGCCGGTCACCGCGTGGTCCTCGATCCCGATGCCCCGGTCGTTGGCGTCGAAGCCCGCCGCGGCGAACTGTCGTCCCAGTTCCTCGTGGACGAGCGAGGCCAACGTGGCGCTCCGGTCACTGAACGGACGCTGGTCGTTGTACCACACCTCGTACCCCTCGAGGTACACGTTCTCGGCTCCGTTGAAGTGGATCGAGACCAGCACGTCGGCGTTCGCCGCGTTGCAGATGTTGACCCGGGCCTGGAGGTCGTCCAGTTCGTCCGAGTGCGCCGGCCCGTCGGCGGCGGCAACCGTGCCGTCCCCGTTCACGTCGAGGTTGGTCGGGTTCGCCTCGCTGTCGGTCGTCCGGGTCATCACCACGTCGAAGCCGTCGGCCTGCAGCCGCTGCTCCAGGGCGAGCCCCACCGCGAGCGTGAAGTCCTTCTCCTTCAGAACCATCTCGCCGTTCTCGACCCGGACGTTGCCGAGGTCCTCCCCGCCGTGGCCGGGGTCGAGGCAGACGATCGGGCGGCGGCTCCCCGCGACCGCCGGCACGGTCGGGGCCACGGTCGGCGGCGGCGGGGTCGGGGTCGGGGTCGGCGGCACCGGCGTCGCGGTTGGCACGACGGTCGGCACCGGGGTCGGTGTCGGCGGCGGCCCCGGCCGGCCACCGGTCGCCAGCCGCAACCCGACGACTAGCAACGACAGCACCAGCGCCGCGGCGAGCACCAGCGACCCCAGCGCCGCGCCGCGATCCGCACCCTCTCGGTCGAGCATCCCTTCTCCCGCCCCGCTCGCCTTCCCTCGACCGGGCACGACTCGCGCCGCACCCGAACCGGCAGCCCGGGTTCCGCGCCAACGCGACCCGTTCCAAATCGTCGCCATCCGCGGGGATGGCAAGAGGATAGGGGAAGAGGCAGGGTCGGGCAACCGAACTCGTGCGCCCTTGCAGCGGCGGTGCACGGAATGGGATGCTCCCCGACGCTCGCCGCCAGCGCCGGTGGCGAGCGGAGGCCCTCCCATGTTCTGCCCTGCCTGCGCCTCCCAAGTCACTGACGCGTCCGTCACCTGTCCGATGTGCGGGCAGGCGCTGTCCGTCCCACAACGCTCGGCGCGGCCTGCGGCCGGGCGACGACGTGCGGCGACCGCGTTGCTCGCCGCGCTCCCGATCGTGGCGATGCTGTTGACGGCGGCGGTCCTGACCCTCGCCGAACGCCATGATCTTGAGATCGCGGCCGCCCGCGCCCAGTCCGCGATGGCCGCGGGCGACTACCGAAGCGCCGTCAAGTGGCTGGCTCGACTGCCCGGAGAGGAAGCGGCCCGCACACGAGCCGCGATCCTGCTCCGGCTCGCGCCGGCGGAGCGTTCCCTGCGCTCCGCGGAGGAAGCCGCGGCCCTCGGCAGCATGGCCGTCGCCGCGGACCGGTTCGCCGAAGCCAACCGCCTCCTGCCCAACCTCGAAGGGTCCGCCAACCGGGCAGCGAAGGCGCGGGCCGCCGCGATCGGCCGGGCCCGCTCCGATCTCGCCGACGCCACCGCCGCCGGGCAATGGGCTGCCGCCGAACGAATCGCGCTCGCGGCGCTCCGGCTCGATCCGACCGACCCGACGTTCACCCGGGCCCTGCAGGACATCCGCGCGGCCCACAGCCCGATTCTGGTCCGCAACGTCCACGGCATCGCCTTGGTCGACCCAACGACTGGTGCCACGCGGTTGGTGCCGACCGGCATGGCGGTCACCCGCCCGACGTGGAATCCGGACCGGACCCAAGTGTCGTTCCTCGGCGACATGACGCCAGCTTGGTCCGACAGCCTGTGGGTGGTCGATCCCGCCGGCGGTCCACCGCGCAAGATCGTCGACGGCGTGCACATGAGTGCGATCGCGGTCTGGAGCCCCGACGGCCAGTCCATCGCCTACACCGGCACCTCCGGGGACGGCTCCGCCGATGGCCGCGAGTCCCTCTCGATCCACGTGGTTGACGTCGCCACGGGCGTCGACCGCAACCTCACGGCGCACATCGGGCGCGACGCCGTGGCGCCCTCTTGGGCACCCGACGGCCGTCGTCTCGCCTTTGTCGCCCGCCCCGACGGCGGGGCCGCGGACGCAACTCGCCCCGCCGATGTGATGACCGTCGACCTTGTCACGCTCGAGATGCGCAACCTCACCCGCGGGGGCTTCCCGGGCGTGGTTCGCGTCCTCTGGTCGCCGGCCGGCGACCGGCTGCTCGCCGTTGGCCGCTCCCGCTCGCCGAATGCCGCAACCGGCCGCTCGCCATTCTCGCTGGCAACGATCGACGCAAATTCTGGGGAGGTTCGGTTCGTCAGGCGCGCGATCCAAGGCACCAGCTTGCTCTGGTCCCCCGCTTGGTCGCCTGACGGCCGCCGGTTCGCGTACGTCGACGGCGCAACCGACGTCATCGTGGTTGAGCCGAGCGGCGAGCGGCGGCTGGACACCGGCCAAGTCTTGGTCGGCACGGTGTCGTGGTCTCCGGGCGGCAGAGAGATCCTCGTCCCGAGCGGCGGCTCCGGCCGTCCGTTCGTTGTCGTCGACACCGGCGCGCCCGTCCTCCGCGGTCGGCCGCTCTCGCTCACCTACACGCCGGACACACCGTTCGGCGTGCCGCAGTGGGGTTCGGCCACCCAGCCGCTCGACCCCGCGCCGCCGGGCCGCTACGGCACGGCCCTCGACCACGACGCCGCGACCGATGCCTCGGCCACATTCCCCGATTGACCACTCGCCGAACCTGCCGATAATGTCGGTGGATCGACCGCGCCGCGGCGGCGCGGCCCCTCACCACGACCACCGCCCGCCCCGGTCAGCGGGGTTGCGGGGCGGTCGCGAGGGAGGCTCGGGGGTACAACGGGGTCCCCGCCCGCGTCTCGCCTCGACGGGCGAGACCCTCCATCGGGTCGCGTCCGGCTCCGGACGGCGACACCAGTCTCGCAATGGAGGAATCGATGACGCGCAGACTGCTCTCGATCGTCGGCGTGCTCATGCTCGTGGTCCCGCTCCTGACCGGGCTCGGCCGCGCCCAGGTGGCCTCGGCCCAGGACGCGACCCCGGCAGCGGCCGCGCCGGCCCCGAACACCAGCGTCACCGGCGAGATCACCGTCGGCATGGTGGCCAACCCCCAGATGGTCGCCCTGCAGGACATGGTCAACGCCGGCGAGTTCGCCAAGCTCTACCCGAACGTCAAGGTCAACCTGACCGTGCTGCCGGAGAACGAGATCCGACAGACGATCACGCAGGACGTCACCACCCAGTCGGGTCAGTTCGACGTCATCACCGTCGGCCCGTTCGAGGTGCCGATGTGGGCGAAGCAGGGCTGGCTGACCGAGGTCGGCAAGGCCGCGGCGGCCGACGCCAACTACGACCTGAACGACGTCTTCCCGGCGATGAAGGCCGGCCTCACCTACGAGGACGGGCTCTACGCGCTGCCGTTCTACGGCGAGAGCTCGATGGTCTTCTACAACAAGCCGGCGATGGAAGCGGCGGGCATCACCGTCCCCGAGCGGCCGACCTGGCAGGAGATGGCGGACATCGCCGCCAAGGTCAACAAGCCCGGTGAGCTCTACGGCGCCTGCCTGCGCGGCCTGCCCGGCTGGGGCGAGATGGGCGCCCCGCTCGGCACGGTCATCAACGCCTTCGGCGGCAGTTGGTTCGACATGGACTGGAAGGCCCAGCTCGACTCGCCGAAGTCGGCCGCGGCCATCAAGTTCTACCTCGACCTGCTCAAGAACTACGGCCCTCCGGGCTCCGAGCAGAACGGCTTCACCGAGAACGAGACCCTCTTCACGCAGGGCAAGTGCGGCTTCTGGTACGACGCGACGTCGGCCGCCGAACTGCTGACCGACCCGAAGATCAATCCGAACGGGTACGACAAGGTCGGCTTCGCCTACGGCCCGTCGGCTGAGCTGAAGAGCGGCAACTGGCTCTGGAGCTGGAACTTCGCGATCCCGAAGGACACCAAGAACCCGGAGGCGGCCCTCGCCTTCTCGATGTGGGCGACCTCCAAGGACTACCAGGCGGCGCTCGTCGCCAAGGAAGGCTGGGGCCGCGCCCCGACCGGCTCCCGCGCCTCCACCTACTCCAACCCCGCCTACCTCGAGCGGGCCAAGGGCTTCGCCCAGATCGTGCTCAACGCGATCGAGGAGGCCAACCCGAACGAGCCGACCGCCATGCCGGTGCCGTACACCGGGGGCCAGTTCGTTCGCATCCCCGAGTTCCAGGGGCTCGGGAACGACGTGACCCAGGTCTTCGCCGGCGTGCTCACCGGCAGCACCTCGGTCGACGACGCGATCAAGAAGGCCAACGACATGGCCAACCAGGTCGCGATCCAGGGCGGCTACCAGACTCCGTAGCCTCGCCCGCGTCACGTCACGGCCGGCGACATCGCCGCGCCGACGCTCTGCGCCGCGGAGCGGGCCGGGGGCCCGCTCCGCGTCCGCGGCACGCCCGGAGCCTGAACCATGGCGATCGCCGAGCCCGCGACCCGGGCGGCGACCCGCGCGGTCACCGCCACGGCCAAGAGCGTGGAGCCGCCCCACCGAGGGACGCGCTCTCTCATCTGGCCCGCGCTGATCTACGCGATCGTCGTCACCCAGCTGCCGTTCCTGCTCACCATCTGGTACAGCTTCCAGCGCTGGAACCTGAACCGGCCGGAGACGCGCGCGTTCATCGGGCTCAACAACTACAAGTACCTGTTCACGACGGAGCCCGCCTTCTGGGGCGCGTTCGGCAACACGTTCGTCATGTCGGTCGGCCCCGTCATCGCCTCGCTGGTCCTCGGCCTCCTCTTCGCCGAACTGGTCAACCACCGCTTCCCCGGCCGCGGCGTCGTCCGCACCCTGCTGATCACGCCCTTCCTGATCATGCCGACGGTCGCCGCGCTGACGTGGAAGAACCAGATGCTGAACCCGAACTTCGGCGTCGTCGACTGGCTGACCCGCGTCCTGCTGCCCGGCGACCTCTCGCCGAACTGGATCGGCAGCTACCCGCGCTTCTCCGTCAGCCTCGTCTTCGTCTGGCGCTGGGCCCCGTTCATGATGCTGATCCTCCTCGCCGGCATGCAGTCGATCTCGGAGGAGGTCCGCGAGGCCGCCCGGGTCGACGGCGCGACCGGCTGGCGCGAGTTCCGCGACATCACGCTGCCGCACCTGCAGCGCTTCATCCAGCTCGGCGCGCTCCTCGGCACCGTCTTCATCGTCCAGGAGATCGACCCGATCTACATCATGACCAAGGGCGGACCCGACAGCGCGACCACCACTCTCCCCTACCTCGTCTACCAGCGCGCCCGCGAGTCGTTCCAGGTCGGGATCGGCGCGGCCCTCGGCGTCATCGTCGTCATCCTCGCCAACATCGCGATCATGCTGCTGCTGCGACTGCTCAACAAGATCCTGGAGGAGGAGTGACGATGTCCGCCGCCGCTGCCACCGTTCCCGGCACGCGACGCCGCCGCCGCTCCGGCGTCCGCCCCGGCACCGAGTCGAAGGGCTGGGTCTGGACGCTCGTCGCGTGGGCCGTCGGGCTGATCTTCTTCTTCCCGGTCCTCTACATGGTGCTGACCGGCTTCAAGACCGAGTCGGCGGCGGTGGAACTGCCGCCGAAGCTGATCTTCTGGCCGACGCTGGAGAACTACGAGGCCGTCTTCAGCATCAATTTCGGGCCGTTCTTCGTCAACTCGATCATCGCCTCGCTCGGCTCGACGGTGATCGTCATGGCCCTGGCCATCCCGTGCGCCTACGCCCTCGCCAAGGTCCGGCCGCCGAAGTGGAAGAACATCCTCTTCTTCTTCATCTCGACCAAGTTCATGCCCCCGGCCGGGATCATCGTGCCGATCTACGTCCTCTACAGCAAGAGCGGCGACCCGAAGATGGGCGGGGTCGGGCTCAACCTGCTCGGCACCATGCGCGGCCTGGTCATCCTCTACGTCGCCATGAACCTGCCGATCGCGATCTGGATGCTCCGTTCCTTCTTCGACGAGGTGCCGCAGGACGTGATCGACGCCGCCCGCGTCGACGGCGCGGGCATCTGGCGCGAGATCTTCGAGATCGTGCTGCCGATGGTCGCCCCCGGCGTCGCCGCCACCGTCTTCCTGTCGATCATCTTCGCGTGGAACGAGTTCTTCTTCGCCTTCAACCTGACCGCCGCCGTCAGTTCCACCGTGCCCATCTTCATGCTCCGGTTCGTCACCTCCGAAGGCCTCTTCTGGGCCAAGCTCGCCGCCTCGAGCACCATGGCCGTCCTGCCGATCGTGCTCCTCGGCTGGGTGGCGCAGAAGCAGCTCGTCCGCGGCCTCTCGATGGGCGCGGTCAAGTGAGCGCGCCGCCCGCACCGCACTGACCCCGGGCCGAGCCGCGACCCGGACGAAAGGAGACTCCGATGCTCGCCGTCGTCGTCGAAAAGCCGCACGAGGTCGAGGTCCGCGACATCCCGCGGCCGGAGGTCGGCCCGAACGAGGCCTTGGTCCGGGTCGGGGCCTGCGGCATCTGCGGCACCGACGTCCACGTCATCGAAGGGGAGTTCCCGCCGACCAAGTACCCGATCGTGATCGGCCACGAGTTCGGCGGGGAACTGGTCGAGGTCGGCCGCGACGTCGTCGGCTTCAAGCCGGGCGACCGGGTCGGCGTCGACCCGACCCTGAACTGCGGCGCGTGCTACTTCTGCCAGCGCGGCATGGGCAACCTCTGCGAGAACTGGAACGGGATCGGCGTCGCCCGCACCAACGGCGGCTTCGCCGAGTACGTGGTCGTCCCCTCCCGCGTCCTCTACCCGATCCCGGCGACCATGTCGTGGGCCGAGGCGGCGCTGATCGAGCCGGTCTCCTGCGTCGTCCGCGGCTTCCACCGGCTCAGCCCGCAGGTCGGCGAGTCGTACCTCGTCTACGGGGCCGGCCCGATGGGCCTCCTCAACGCGCAGGTCGCCCGCTTCAACGGCGCGAGCACCGTCGCCATCGTCGACATCAACCAGTCGCGGCTCGACCGAGCCCGCGAGGTCTTCGGGTTCGAGCACCTCGCGACGTCGTTCGAGGCGCTGCACGACCTCGCCCCGCGCGGCTTCGACAACGTGATCGAGGCCACCGGCGTCACCAAGGTCGCCGAGATGGCGATCAACGCGGTCAAGCGACGCGGCAAGCTCCTGCTGTTCGGCGTCTGCCCGCCGGGCCAGAAGGCGGCCTACGACGCGTTCAAGATCTACAACGAGGAACTCACGATCCTCGGCACCATGGCCGTCCTCAACTCCTACGGGCCGGCGATCGACGTCATCAGCGCCGGCGCGATCAAGGCCAAGGAGATGGTCACCCACTCCTTCCCGCTCGAGGAGTTCGACGAGGCGATGGCCGTCGTCCGCTCAGGCACCGGCCTCAAGGTCCAAGTCGGCGGCCGCAAGCCGGCCTGACCGGGAGCGCGGACGGAGGGGGGGTCGCCCTCCCCCGTCGCCCTACCCGAACAGGAGCAGCGCCCCGGCAACGAACGGGATCGCCACCACCGCGGATCGGAGCAGCCACCTCGGGGCGCGCCGCGTGAACCGCGCCCCGAGGAACGCGCCGCTCGCCAGCCCCGCCGTGGTCCCGACCAGGTAGTTCAGCGAGACGTCGCCGTGGTGCGCCAGCGCCGCCGCCCCGCTCGCGCTGATGAACATCAACGCGAACATCGTCGTCCCGACCGTCAGCCGCAACGGCAG
>JBDHWC010000035.1:0-23857 GCA_039809985.1 Thermomicrobiales bacterium
GGCGCGGCGGGCCGCGGCAGCGGCCGGCCGGGGCGGGCGGCCCGGGAGGAGCAACGGGCGCAATGGACGCACTCGGCATCAACGGATGGAATCTGCTCGCGCAGGTCATCGCGTTCCTGATCTTCATCTGGCTGTTCTGGAAGTTCGCGCTGGGGCCGATCGTCAAGGTGCTCGACGAGCGCCAGACGAAGGTCCGCGACAGCATGGAGGCCGCCCAGCAGATCCAGCAGGAACTGGCGGCGACCACCACGCGCAACGAGGAACTGCTGGCCGAGGCCCGGCAGGAGGCGCAGCGGATCGTCCGCCAGGCCCGCGAGGCCGAGGACGCGATCATCGGCCGCGCCCGCGACGAGGCGAACCGGCAGGCCGAGGAGTACCTCGGGCGGGCCCAGGCCGCGCTGCGGCAGGAGACCGAGGCGGCCCGCCAGCAGCTGCGGCAGGAAGTGGCCGACCTCGCGGTGCTGGCCGCCTCCAAGATCGTCCGCAAGGAGCTGGACCCGGCCGACCAGGCGCGCCTGATCGAGGAAGCGCTGGCAGGCCCGGGCGGCGCCGAGTAGCCGGCCCCGGCCGGCCACCAGCCCGGCGACGCCGCGCGGCGGCGACCGGCCGAGGAGGAGCAACGTGGCGAGCACGGCGGCCAAGCGCTACGCGCAGGCGGTGTTCGAACTGGCGCAGGAGGCCGACGCGCTCGCCGCGTGGGACGACGACCTGGCGCGGATGAGCGCGGTGGCGACGGACCCGACGGCCCGCGACTACCTCGCCAACCCGAGCGTGCCGCGGCAGAGCCGGCTCGACCTGCTGCAGGCGGTGCTGCCGCCGGGGCGGGCCGAGGCGCGCAACCTCGCCGCGCTCCTCGTCGAGCGCGACCGGGTGGCCGACCTGCCGGCGATCCTCGAGCTGTACCGCGAGTCGGTCCGCGACCTGCGCGGCGTCGTCGTCGCCGACGTGACGACGGCGGAGCCGCTCGGGAAGCGGGAGCGCGAGCTGGTCCGGGCCCAGCTGTCGGCGAAGGTCGGGCGGGAAGTCGAGCTGCGGGAGCGGGTCGACCCCGAGATCATCGGCGGCATCGTCGCCCAGGTCGGCGACCAGTTGATCGACGGCAGCGTGATCAGCCAGCTGCGGCGGCTGCGCACGCGCCTGACGGCGCCGGCCTAGCGGCCGGCCGGGGATGCGAGCGAGCGGCGGCCGGTCAGGTCGCGACACGGGAGAGGGTCAGGCGGCATGAGCGTCCGCGCCACAGAGATCAGCGACATCATCAAGAGCCAGATCGCCGGCTTCCAGGACAGCGCGACGGTCACCAACGTCGGCCGGGTGGTCAGCATCGGCGACGGCTTGGCGGCCGTCTACGGCCTGAGCAACGTGATGGCCTCGGAACTGGTCCGCTTCCCGCGGACCGACACGATCGGCCTCGCCTTCAACCTCGGGGAGGACTCGGTCGGCGTCATCGTGCTCGGCGAGTACGAGGAGATCGAGGAGGGGGACGAGGTCCAGGCCACCGGGCAGATCGCCTCGGTCCCGGTCGGCGACGCGCTGGTCGGGCGGGTGGTCAACGCGCTCGGCGAGCCGATCGACGGCAAGGGGCCGATCGTCACCGACCAGCGGCGGCCGATCGAGCGGATCGCGCCGGGCGTCATCAAGCGGATGAACGTCGACCGGGCGCTGCAGACCGGGATCAAGGCGATCGACGCGATGATCCCGATCGGGCGCGGCCAGCGCGAGCTGATCATCGGCGACCGGCAGACCGGGAAGACGGCGATCGCGATCGACACGATCATCAACCAGGCCGGCGGCGACGTCGTCTGCATCTACGTGGCGGTCGGGCTGAAGCAGGCGCAGGTGGCGCAGACGGTGCGCATCCTGGAAGAGCGGGGGGCGATGGCGCACAGCATCGTCGTCGTCGCCTCCGCCGCCGACCCGGCCCCGCTGCAGTACATCGCGCCGTTCTCCGGCACCGCCATGGGCGAGGAGTTCATGGAGACCGGGCGCGACGCCCTGATCGTCTACGACGACCTCTCCAAGCACGCGCAGGCGTACCGCGAGGTCTCGCTGCTGGGGCGGCGGCCGCCGGGGCGCGAGGCGTACCCGGGCGACGTCTTCTACCTCCACTCGCGGCTGCTGGAGCGCTCGGCGCAGTTGTCGAAGGAGAACGGCGGCGGCTCGCTGACGTCGCTGCCGATCATCGAGACGCAGGCGGGCGACGTCTCGGCCTACATCCCGACCAACGTCATCTCGATCACCGACGGCCAGATCTACCTCGACCCGGACCTCTTCTACGCGGGCATCCGGCCGGCGATCAACGTCGGCATCTCGGTCTCCCGCGTCGGCGGCGCGGCCCAGATCAAGGCGATGCGGCAGGTGGCCGGCCGGCTGCGGCTCGACCTCGCGCAGTACCGCTCGCTGGCCGCCTTCGCCCAGTTCGGGACGAGCGACCTCGACCCGGTGACCCGGAACCAGATCGAGACCGGGCAGCGGATGACCGAGGTCCTGAAGCAGGGGCAGTACCAGCCGCTGCCGGTCGAGGAGGAGGTCGCCATCCTCTGGATGGCCGGCAACGGCTACCTGGCGAGCGTCCCGGTCGAGCAGGTGCGGGAGTTCGAGCAGGGCTACATCGAGTTCATGCGGGCGGCCCACCCGGACGTGCTGCGGGAGATCGCGGCCAAGAAGGCGCTCGACGACGGGCTGACCGAGCAGCTGCGGGCGACGGCCGACGCGTTCAAGGCGGGCTCGCAGTTCGCCACGCGGGCCGCGGCCGCCGCCGCCCGCTAGGGCGGCCGGGCCCCGGCGGGGAGGACGAGGAAGCGTGGCGAACGCACGAGAAATCCGGCGGCGGATCCGCTCGGTCCGCAACATGTCGCAGATCACCCGGGCGATGGAGATGGTCTCCGCCGCCAAGATGCGGCGCGCCCAGCAGCGGGTGCTGGCCAGCCGGGCCTACAGCGAGCGGCTCGAGGCGGTGATCGGCGACCTCGCCTCGCTCAGCCTCGACAGCGAGCAGCTGAAGGCCTTCCCGTTGCTGGAGCAGCGGACGGTGAAGAAGGCGGGGCTGATCCTGATCACGCCGGACCGCGGCCTGACCGGGGCGCTCAACTCCAACGTCATCCGGCGCGGGGCCCGCTACATCACCGCCGAGGCCGGGGTCCCGGTCGAGGTGCTGGCGGTCGGCAAGAAGGGGCGCGACTTCATGGTCCGCACCCGGCAGGAGGTGGCGGCGGAGTTCATCGGGCTCGGCGACAAGGTGACGCTGGACGAGACGCGGCCGATCGCCGACGTGGCGACCCAGGACTTCGTCTCCGGCAAGGTCGACTCGGTGACGATCGTCTTCGCCGACTTCGTCAACACGCTGGTGCAGAAGCCGGAGGCGCGGCAGATCCTGCCGATCGCCAAGCCGCAGGAGTCGGGCATCTACACCGACTACATCTTCGAGCCGAGCCCGGAGGCGGTGCTGGCGGCGCTGCTGCCGCGCTACATCGAGGTCCAGATCTACCAGGCGATGCTCGAGTCGATCGCCTCCGAGCACTCCGCCCGGATGGTCGCGATGCGGGCCGCCACCGACAACGCGAAGGAGCTGGTGACCGACCTGACGCTCCACTACAACAAGGCGCGGCAGGCCCAGATCACCCGCGAGGTCTCGGAGATCGCCGCCGGCGCGAACGCGCTCGGCCGCTAGGGGCGAGGAGCCCGCACCACGGAGAGGAACGCTGCCGATGGCCGCGACAGGCAAGATCATCCAGATCACCGGGCCGGTGGTCGACGTCCAGTTCCCGTCGGAGGAGCTGCCGGAGATCTACAACGCGCTGGAGGTCCGGCGCGACGATGGGACGGTGCTGGTCCTCGAGACCCAGAACCACCTCGGCAACGACGCGGTGCGGGCAGTGGCGATGAGCTCCACCGACGGCCTGCGGCGCGGCGTCGACGCCGTCGACACCGGGCGGGCGATCGCGGTCCCGGTCGGGCCGAGCACGCTCGGCCGCATCTTCAACGTCACCGGCGACCCGATCGACGAGGCGGGCCCGGTCAACCGGAGCGAGACCCGGCCGATCCACGCCGAGCCGCCGAGCTTCGAGGAGCAGGCGACCTCGGTCGAGGTGTTCGAGACCGGGATCAAGGTCATCGACCTGATCGCGCCGTTCACCAAGGGCGGCAAGACCGGCGTCTTCGGCGGCGCGGGCGTCGGCAAGACGGTGATCATCACCGAGCTGATCCGCAACATCGCCGCCGAGCACGGCGGCTACTCCGTCTTCTGCGGGGTGGGCGAGCGGACCCGCGAGGGGACGCAGCTCTGGGGCGAAATGCAGGAGTCGGGCGTCGCCGACAAGACGGTGCTCGTCTTCGGCCAGATGAACGAGCCGCCGGGGGCCCGCCTCCGGGTCGGCCTCGCCGGGCTGACGATGGCGGAGTACTTCCGGGACGAGGGGCGCGACGTCCTCCTCTTCATCGACAACATCTTCCGCTTCGTGCAGGCCGGCTCCGAGGTGTCGGCGCTGCTCGGCCGGATGCCGAGCGCGGTCGGCTACCAGCCGACGCTGGCGACGGAGATGGGCCAGCTGCAGGAGCGGATCACCTCGACCAAGAAGGGGTCGATCACCTCCGTGCAGGCCATCTACGTGCCCGCCGACGACTACACCGACCCGGCCCCGGCGACCACCTTCGCCCACCTCGACGCGACCGTCTCGCTGGAGCGCTCGATCGCCGCCCGCGGCATCTTCCCGGCGGTCGACCCGCTGGCCTCGACCTCGCGGGTGCTCGACCCGCTGGTGGTCGGGCAGGAGCACTACGACACCGCCCGCGAGGTGCAGCGGGTGCTGCAGCGCTACCGCGACCTGCAGGACATCATCGCCATCCTCGGGGTCGAGGAACTGAGCGACGACGACAAGCTGACCGTCTCGCGGGCCCGCAAGCTCGAGCTGTTCATGTCGCAGCCGTTCTTCACGGCCGAGGTCTTCACCGGCGTCGCCGGGCAGTACGTGACCATGGCCGACACGGTCCGCTCCTTCAAGGAGATCCTCGAGGGGAAGGTCGACGACATCCCCGAGCAGGCGTTCCTGATGGTCGGCGACATCGACGGCGCGCGCGAGAAGGCGAAGACGCTGACCGCCGCGGCGTAGCGGGCGGGGCCAGGGGGCATCGGGCATGGCGAAACTGCGGGTCGAGATCGTGACGGGGGAACGGGTCGTCTTCACCGAGGAGGGCGTCGACATGGTCGTCGCCCCCGGGGCGGACGGCACGCTCGGCATCCTGCCGCAGCACGCGCCGCTGATCACCACGCTCGCCTCGGGCGAGCTGCGGGTGAAGAAGGGGACGGAGGAGCAGTCGATCCTCGTCTTCGGCGGCTTCATGGACGTCACCGGCGACCGGGTGATCGTCCTCGCCGACACGGCGGAGCGGGCCGAGGAGATCGACGTCGCCCGGGCCGAGCAGGCCCGCCAGCGGGCCGAGGCCTCGGTCGCCAACCGGCAGTCGACGATCGAGCTGGAGCACGCCACCGACGCGCTGCGCCGCGCCAACCTGCGGCTCCGGGTCGGCCAGCGGCGGGGGGCCCGGCGCGCCCCGTCGATCGGTCAGCTGGACAACTAGGCGCAGCGGGCCGCACCGGGCGCACGGGGACGGGCGGGGGCAACAGCCCCCGCCCGTGTCGTCGGCGGGGCCGGGCAGCGGGGGACGTGTGGAGACGATGATCGACGAGGCGTGGGTCGAGGCGTTCATGGCCGAGGTCGCGGCGGACCGCGAGACCTTCGGCGTCCCCGGCGCGGCCGTGGCGCTGGTCGAGGGGGAGCGGGTCGTCGCCGCGCGCGGCCTCGGCGTCCGCGACCTCGCCAGCGGCGCGCCGGTGACGCCCGAGACCCGGTTCCGGATCGGCTCGGTCACCAAGTCGCTGACGGTCGCGCTGCTGGCGACGCTGGTCGACGACGGCACCCTGCGCTGGGACGACCGGGTGGCCGACCTGCTGCCGGGGTTCCGGGCCCCGACCCTCGAGCTGACGGAGTCGCTGCGACTGCGCGACCTGCTCGGGATGGGCTCCGGCATCGCCGAGGCGGTCGGGGCGGGGGTCGACACGGTCGAGTTCCTGATGAGCGCGGGCGGCCTGACCGCGACCGACGTGGTGCGCTCGGTCGCCCACCTGCCGGTGATCGGGGAGCCGGGGAGCGTCTTCTCCTACAACAACACGCTGGTCGCGGTCGCCGCGTGGGCCGGGGTTGCTGCCGCCGGCTGGGAGGGCGCGCCGGCCGAGGACCTCTTCGCGGCACAGGTGCGGGCCCGCGTCCTCGAGCCGGCGGGGATGCTTGGGGCGGGCATCGCCGACGACCCCGCCACGCTCGGCCCGGACGTGGCGACCGGCCACGGCCGCGACCTGATCGGGCAGGTCGGGCCGACGCCCTGCATCGCGATCGGCGGCGTCGGGCCGGCCGGGAACGGCGCGGCGGGCGCGGCGGACCTCGGTCGCTGGGTGGCGACGCAACTCGGGCAGGGGGCCGCGTCGGGCGGGCGGCGGGTCGTCTCGGCGGCGCAGGTGGCGGCGTGGCGGCAGCCGGGGATCGCGATCCCGCGCGACGCCTTCGGCGACCCGGAACTGGCGGGCGACGCGATCGCCCGGCACTACGCGATGGGCTGGACGGTCGACACCTTCGCCGACGGGCGGCGGCTTGTCGGCCACGGCGGCGGCATCGACGGCTTCGCGACCTACGTCGGGTACGTGCCGGAGGCGGGCGTCGGCCTCGCCGTCGTCGCCAACCTCGAGCCGGGCGCGGGCGGCGCAGGCTTCGCCGGGTCGGTGGCGAGCCGGTTCCTGGCCCGGGCCTGCGACCTTGACCGCGAACTGCCGTCGCGTCTGGCCGCCGCCCACAGGACCGCGATCGCGGCGCAGGCCGAGCGCGCGACCGCGCTGCGCCCGGCGACGCGGGCGGAGGCCGAGGGACGGCTCGGGCTCTACGAACTGGGGTTCCGGCTCCGCTGGGACGACGCGGCGGGACTGCGGCTGGAGCACGACATCCGGTCGATGACCTTGGCGGGCGCGCCCGACGGCGGGTTCGTCGTCAGCGACGGGCCGGGCGCGGTGCTGGGCCGGACAGTCCGCTTCTGCCACCTGCCGGACCGCGCGCCGACGATGGAGATCGAGGGCTTCGTGCCGGTTCGCTGGCTGACCGCGGGGTAGACGGGGACGGCCGCGAGGCGGCGGCGACGCCCGCTACGGGGCGTCGCTCAGGAGGATCTCCAGCAGCGGGTGCGGCGGCGTCGCGAACGGGTTGACGATCGTGACGCCGCCCCACGTGAAGCCGTGGTGCAGGTTCTCAGACAGGAGCAGGCGGCAACCGGATCGGGCGGCGACCGCGAGGATGACGGCGTCCCAGATGCGGAACTGGTGATCGACGGCGAGGTCGCAGGCCGCCGCCAAGGTGGCGGGCGTGGTCTCGAGCGTGAGATGCGAGTCGTGCCACTCTGCGACGACGGCCCTCGCCACCTCGGGCGAGCGTCCCGCTTTCCGGACGAGGACGTTGAGCAGTTCGCCGAGCACTTGGACGGGGATGACGATCTCGTTCTGCCGCAAGCGATCGATCAGACCCAAGGCGACCTTGCGCTGCTCGTCGCCGTTGACCCCTTCCGCATAGGCGAGGATGTTCGTGTCGAGCGCGATGCTCACGGCTCGTCGTCGTACAGTTCGTCGCGAGTCCAAGGCCCGATGTCGATCGCCGGCTGGTTCCTGAGGCGATCCATCAAGGCTGCGTGCGCGGCCGCGCGCGCGCGTGCCGGAACCCGTGGCGGTTCGACGACCGGCGAGATGCGGGCCACCGGCCGGTCATGGCTGGTCACAATGTACGACGTGCCCTCGCGCACCCCGCGCAGGATGTGCGAGAAGTTGCGGTTCGCCTCCGTTGCCGAAATGGTCTCTTCCAAGGCGGTCTCCTCAAGTAGTGATAGTACCTAATCTACGGGTGCGGCAGCACTTGTGCCATGTCGCTGCCTACGGCGTCGGGACGGCGGCCGGGGAACCGACGGCGGGCGCGGCGGCCCCCGGCTGGAGCAGGCCGATCCCGCGCGAGAACTCGGTGGCGGGGATGCCGAGCGGCGGCTGGAACGGCGCGTCGAGGTCGCTGACCAGCACGAGCAGCATCACGATCATCGCGGCCATCGCGCCGGTCGCCAGCAGGTGGCTGGCCGTCTTCTCGGTCGCCAGCAAGAGACTGAAGACGACGGTGAGCACGCCACCGACGAAGAGCGCGGTCCAGAGCGGGGGCGGCAGGCCGCGCTTGCTGAGGCTGAGCCGTTCGCCGCGGGCGTCGTCGAGCTTGTCGAGCTGGTCGAGCGAGGCGGCGAAGAGGGGGTCGGCCCGAACGTCGGCGTCGGGCAGTTCGACGTAGGAGCGGTAGAGGGCGACCATCGCCGCGTTGGCCTCCGGGCTGGGGGCGGTGTGGTTGGCCATCGCCGGCCACTCGGTGTCGGCGACGGCGTCGGCGTAGGCGATGGTGCGCTGCTGGAGCAGGTCGCGAATGTCGGCCGGGAACCCCTCGGCGATCCGGTTCAGGTCGAAGATCGCGTTCGCCTCGGCCAGCACGGTCATCTCGGCGGTCTCGTACCGCTCCCAGACGCTGACCACGGTCGAGGCGATGAGGACGCTGTACATGACGCCGAAGGTGGCGTAGAGCGCGCCGAGCGGGCCGTGCTCGCGCAGGTACTGGTGGTCGACGACGCGCCGCACCACCAAGGTGGCGGCGCACGTCAGCACCACCGCCAGCACGACCGTGGCGAACATCGACAACGGATGGCCCATGCGGCTCCGGTCCCGGGGGGCGTGCCGGACGCGGCCGGCCGGCGGACGGCAAGGGGAGGATGATACTCCGGGTGGCCCCGGGAACGGCCCCGGCCACCCCGATCGGGTATCCTCGTCGGATGCGTGCCGACCGTTGGGGACAAGGGCGGGGGAGAGGGTGATGGTGAGCACCGCGGCGGCCGAGCGGAAGTCCGCGGCTTCGTCGGCGGAGCCGCGGATCCGGGTCGAGGGGGGCGTGCCGCTGGTCGGCAGCGTCCCGATCGGCGGCGCGAAGAACGCCGCCCTGCCGGCACTGGCCGCCACGCTGCTGACGAGCGAGGAGTGCGTCCTCGACAACGTGCCGGACCTCGCCGACATCGCGACGATGGCGACGCTGCTGCGGCGGCTGGGGGCGACGGTCGAGATCGACGACCGCCGCCGGGTCCGGGTCCGGGCCGACAAGATCGCGACGACGGCGGCCCCGCCCGACCTCGTCGCCAAGATGCGCGCCTCGTTCCTCGTCGCCGGGCCGTTGCTGGGCCGCTTCGGCGAGATGTCGGCGACCACGCCCGGCGGCTGCCGGCTCGGGGCCCGGCCGGTCGACGTCGACGTCCGCGGCTTCCGCCGGATGGGGGCGACGGTCGACTTCGACGACGACGGCGGCACGGTCGTGGCGCGGACGGTCGGCCTGCGCGGCAGCCGGCTCTACATGGACTACCCGAGCCACACCGGGACCGAGAACCTGATGATGGCGGCGACGCTGGCGCGGGGGACGACGACGATCGTCAACGCCGCCAGCGAGCCGGAGATCGTGCACCTCGGCAAGATGCTGAACCGGATGGGGGCGCGGGTGTCGGGCCTCGGCTCGCCGGTGCTGACCATCGAGGGGGTCGACCGGCTGCACGGCGTCAGCGAGGCGATCCTGCCGGACCGGCTGGAGGCGGGCACCTTCGCCATCGCCGGGGCGATCACCGGCGGCGAGGTGACGCTGGAGAACGTGCGGGAGGCGGACATGCTGCCGCTGACCGCCAAGCTGGAGGAGGCGGGAGCCGAGGTCTGGACCAGCGGAGACGCGATGCTGGTGCGGGCCCGGCAGCCGCTGCGGGCGGTCGAGGTCCAGACCCTGCCGTTCCCCGGCTTCCCGACCGACTTGCAGGCGGCCTTCGCGGTGCTGATGACGCAGGCCCACGGCGTCTCCCGCCTGCACGAGCGGGTCTTCGAGGACCGGCTCCGCTACACCGACGAACTGCGCCGGATGGGGGCCGAGATCGCGGTCGAGCGCTTCGTGCCGGTCGATGCCCACGGCGTGCCGATCGGCGGCGACTTCCGGCTCGGCAGCCACGCCCGGATCGCCGGGCCGACGCCGCTGCGCGGGGCCGAGGTGCGCTGCCTCGACATCCGGGCCGGGGCCGGGGTGGTCCTCGCCGGGCTGGTCGCCGCGGGGGAGACGACGGTCCGCGACACCCACCACCTCGACCGGGGCTACGAGCGGTTCGTGCCGAAGCTGCAGGCGCTCGGGGCCAGGATCGAGCGGCTCGGCTAAGAGGGTCGGCGGCGCGGGACGGGACTGTGGCACGCTCTGTGCAGCGCACTGGGGACGGCGACGGCCACCGGTCGACGGAGACGCCCATGCCCCGACGCATTCTGGTGGTCGACGACGAGGCGTCCATCGCCGACCTGATCCGCGCCATCCTCGAGGACGAAGGGTACGACGTGGCCGTGGCCCGCGACGGCGCGCGCGGCATGGCGATGGCCCGCGAGTGGCACCCCGACCTGATCCTGATGGATGTCCAGCTGCCGCAGGTCGACGGCGGCACGGCGATCCGCCGCCTGAAGGGGGAGCCGGCCACCGGCGACATCCCGATCGTGGCGATGTCGGCCGGCCGCAACCTGCTGGAACGGACCGGCGACCTCGACCAGGCCGACGGCGCGCTCGCCAAGCCGTTCGATGTCGACGCCCTGCTGGCGCAGGTCGCCTTCCACCTCCGCCGCAGCGGCGCCTCGACGGAGGACTGAGCAAGGCGGCCCGGCCGGCTCAGCCGGGCCGGGCGGTGCCTTCCCCGAGCCCGCGCGCCAGCCGGAACCGCTCGGCCCACGCGTCGCTGGCGCTGTCGGCGAGCTTGCGGGTCCGCGGGTCGGCGATGGCGAGGTCGGGCGGGACGGGGATGCCGAGGCAGGCGAGCAGGCCGCGGGTGGTCGGCTCGTAGTCGGCCGCCAGCGTCTCGTAGACGATGCGGCAGGGGACGATGCCATTGGCGGCGAAGAAGCGGCCGATGGCGTCCTCCTCGCGCAGGACGGTCTCGAGCAGGCGGGCGATCCCCGCCTCGTCGAACTCCGGCTCCTTCAGCGGGATGGTGCGGCGGCTGCCGCGCTGGCCCCAGACGCCCGACTCGCGCGCCTTCCAGTAAGAGACCGCCTGCCGCACCTTGTCGTCCCGCGTGATCCAGACCCAGCGGACGCCGGGGAAGAGCGTGGCGAGCAGTTCGCCGTCGTCGAGGTCGGCGAGGGCCGGGTGCTGGCGGGAGGCGCGCCCGAGGTGGCGCAGGTGCTGCCAGAGGAGCTTGGCGCCGAAGACGCCGTTCGGGGTGGCGCGCTCACGGGCCAGCCGGGCCGCGTAGGCGACGGGGTCCGGCGTCTCCCACTTGCGCATCCACGACGCCATCTTGGCCCCGAAGTACTCCTTCGGGTCGCCGGCGAGGCCGGTGCCGGCGAGCGCCTGGCAGAGCAGGGTGCTGCCGCTGCGGGCGGTGCCGAGGATCAGGTAGGCGGTCGGCTCGGGCCGGGGCGTGCGCTCGCTCATGGGGCTCCGGGCATGGGGCGGCGGCGGGCCGCGCCGGCCCGGCGACCCGGATGATACCCGCCGCGGCGGCGACTGGTGGGGCGGGCGAGCCGATGCGCGCCGCCATCGGCGGAAGGACCGGGGTCAGACCGGGTGGTCCGCCTCGTCGGCGTCGATCTCTGACAGTTCGCCGGCGGTGACGTCGCCGCCGGCGGCGAGCGGCGGCAGGCCGCCCGGCTGCGTCGCGGTGCCGGAGCGCCAGTCGGCCTGGGCCCGCGAGGCGGGCGGTGGGACGACGGCCGGCTCGGGGTTCGGGGCCGCCTCCTCGGGCCGGGGAGCCTCGGGCGGGCCGGGCGGCTGGTCGTCGCGGAGCGGGTGCGGCATCGGGCGATCCTCCTGCGGGCCGCGGCGCGGGCAGGGAATCCCCGCAACCGCGATGCCATGACCGAGGCGCGTCGGGCGCGACCGCGCTGCGCCAGATGCCGACCAGCGACGGTTCCGCTTGGGGGCGGCCGGGCCGAGGCAATCCGGGGGCCCGATGGGGGACTCTGCCCTCGCCTTGGCAACGCATTCCCTCTCGCCCCGACCCCTGACAGGATGAACGGGCCCTCGGGACGCCGCCGTGCTGCGGCAATCCGCGGGTGGGGCGTAGGACTTGGCCCCCTGATCTGGTTGCGCCCCCTCTCCTGCCGCCGCGGCTGACACGGGGGATGTCTCTGATGGATAGCGGCTTTCGTCCCTTGCTGCCGGGCCCGTCGGGATTGCCCTCACCCCCCAGCCCCCTCTCCCGCGGCGGCGGGAGAGGGGGAGCAACTGGATCGGGGGAGGGCCAAGCCCTCCCCCGCGCCCCCGGATTGCCGCGGCGCGGCGGCTTTCCGGCCGCTTTCCAACGGAGACCTCCCCCGGTCAGGCGGCGGCAGGAGAGAGGGGAGAAACCGGCTCAGGGGAGGGCCAAGCCCTCCCCCGAACCCCCGGTTGCCGCGGCGCGGCCGCTCCCCGACGGAAACCTCCCCCTCTCCCGCCGCCGCGGGAGAGGGGACTGGGGGGGGGAGGGCGTCTCAGGCAGGTTCGGCCGCGAGATGCGCAGGCCGCTATCGATCGGACATCTCCCCTTGTCCGGCCCCCGGACGGGTTGCGCGGGGGGACGGTGTTAGTGCTCGCCGAGCTTCTCGATCAGCGAGCGGCCGCTGGGGGCGACCCCCGTCCGCTCCGCCTTGTCGTCGATCCGCTTGAAGCCCTCCTGGACGTAGCGGATGCCGAGGAAGCGGAACGGCTCCGGCTCCCACCGCGGGCTCTGGTGGTTGACCGTGGGGAAGGAGGTCAGCGGCGTGACCGCGCCGGTGATCAGGTCGGCGAGGATGCGGCCGAACAGGTTCGTGGTCGAGACGCCGGAGCCGGTGTAGGCCCCTGCCCGGGCGACGCCGGCCGCCGCGTCGTACGACGTCGTCGGCATCCAGTCGCGCGGCATCCCGAGCGGGCCGCCCCAAGCGTGGGTGACGCGGGTGTCGCGCAGCATCGGGAACCACTGGAGCATCAGCTGGCGGAGCATCTGGTGGGTCGGCTCGTGCCGGTCGAGGGCGTCGGTGATCTGCGAGCCCCAGCGGTACGGCGCGCCGCGGCCGCCGAAGAGGATCCGGCCGTCGGCGGTGCGGTTCAGGTAGTCGACCGAGTAGCGGGAGGAGGAGACGAGCTCGCGGTTGCGCCAGCCGATCTGCTCCCACAGCTCCGGCGCGAGCGGCTCGGTCAGGATGATCAGGGAGTAGAGCGGGATCATCGCCCGCCGCAGCTTCGGCAGCTCGGTCAGGTACGCCTCGCCGGCGAGGACCAGTGTCTTGGCCCGGACCTCGCCGTAGGGGGTCAGGAAGCGGGGGTGGCGGCCCGTCTCCCAGTCGACCACCGGCGTCTGTTCCCAGATCGTCGCCCCCTTGCGCTCGACCGCGCGGGCGAGGCCGCGGACCATCCGGCCGGGGTGGACCGACGCGCCGTGCGGCATGTAGACCGCGCCCTGCACGTCGGTGACGTTGACCCGGCGGCGCGTCTCGTCGGCGTCGAGGAGCTGGTAGTACTCCCCGAGGCCGAGCGCCACCATCTCGTCGTGGCTGGCGACCACCGAGGGGAGCTGGTGCTTGCCGCGGGCGAAGCGGAGGACGCCCCCCTCCTGCCACTGGGCGTCGATCTCCTCCTGCTCGAGCACGCGGTGGATCTCGCTGACGGTCTCGTGCATGGCGCGGGCGACGGTGCGGGCGGTCTCCGCGCCGTACTTGTCGCGGATCGTGCCGAGCGAGACCGGGAAGCCGGGGTAGCACCAGCCGCCGTTGCGGCCGGACGCGCCGAAGCCGGCAACCTCTCGCTCGAGGATGCCGATCTTGAGCGAGGGGTCGCGCTCCAGCAGGTAGTAGGCGGTCCAGAGGCCGGTGAACCCGGCCCCCAGCACGGCGACGTCGACGTCGGCCGAGCCGTCGAGGCGGGGCCGCGGCGCAAGGTCGTCGCCGCAGGTCTCGAGCCAGTAGGAGTAGGTCCGGTAGTTCTTCATCGGCGATCCCCCCGGAACGGCACGGCGCTGCCGGACCCTTCGGTGGCGGGCACGGCCACGGCGGCATCGTACACCGTGGGGGCGGCCCGGCTCCTGCCGGCCCGGCGGCAATCGTGTGTCGGCGAGACGGGTCGCGCCGCCGTGGCGCATGCCTGACAGGGGGGCGGCCGGTCCGAGCGGCGGAGGCCGAGGACGCCCTCACCCCCCAGCCCCCTCTCCCATCGCGATGGGAGAGGGGGAGAAATTGATCTGGGGGGAACCAAGTTCCCCCAGGGCCCCGGATTGCCGCTGCGCGGCCGCTTCCCAACGGATGCCTCCCCCTGTCAGATGGCGATGGGAGAGGGGGAGAAACCGAATTGGGGGAGGGCCAAGCCCTCCCCCAAGGCCCCGGGTTGCCGCTGCGCGGCCGCTTCCCAACGGATGCCTCCCCCTGTCAGATGGCGATGGGAGAGGGGGCTGGGGGGCGAGGGCGCCGTCCGGCGAGCCGTCGAGATGCGCCGGTGCAGCTTCCTGCGAGACGCCCCGTGCGAGGGTCCTCCGCGGCGGCGGCTCCGATCCCGTCGCGCCGATCCGGCGCGGGCGGCCCTCCCCGGCAAGGGGGGCCGGGTTCCTTACCCGCTCGGCAGCGTGACGCGGTAGAGGAGCCCGCTGGCATCGTCGGAGACGATCAGGCTGCCGTCCGGGGCGAGCACCACGCCGGCGGGGCGGCCCGTCCGTTGGCCGCTGGCGTTCTGCCACCCCGTCACCAGGTCGGTCGCGCCGACCGGCACGCCGTCCTTGAAGGCGATCAGCAGGAGTTTCGGCGCGGCCGGCGGCTGGCGGTTCCACGAGCCGTGCTGGGCCACGACGAGGTCGCCGCTCAGGTCCGGGGGCACCCCGTTGCCGCTCAGGAACGCCAGCCCGAGCGGTGCGGAGTGCGCCTGGATGCCGACGGTGGGCGGCGTCACGCGGGAGCAGTCCGCCCCCGCCACCTGCGGCGTGGCGTCCGGCGGCAGGCACGCCGGCCAGCCGTAGGTCGCGCCCTCGCGGACGATCGTCACCAGGTCCGGGGGGATCTCGTTGCCTTGGTTGTCCCGTTCGTTGACGGTCGCCCAGAGCGCGCCGGTGCCCGGCTGGAACGCGAGTCCCACCGGGTTCCGCAACCCCGTGGCGATGACCTGCAGGTCGCTGCCGTCGGGATTGGCACGGCTGACCGTGGCGCGGATCGGGTCGGTCTCCCGGCAGATGTTGCAGGAGGACCCCACGGCCAGGTAGAGCAGGTTGTCCGGCCCGAACGCCACCGTCCGCGTGCTGTGGCCGCCCGCCGGCAGGTTGGGGATGACCACCTCCTGCTGGCCGACCGGCCCGTCCGGGCGGTAGGCGTACCGGCTCACCTGCGTCTGCTCGCCGACGTAGAGGAAGGTGCCGTCGGCATCGGTGAACAGGGCCACGCTGGCCGGTTGCGCCAGCCCGGTGAGCAGCGTCTCCCGCTCGCCGAGCGTGCCGTCGGCGTAGGGGTAGCGGGAGACGCTGCCTGCGGCCGCATCGGCGACGAGCAGGTTCCCCGCGTGGTCGAAGGCCATGAATCGCGGCTTGTCCAGCCCGCCGGCGATCACCGACACCGTGGCGCCCGCGGGGGCCAGCAGCGTTGGCTGGGGCGCGCCGATCCCGTTCGGGTCGAGCACGTCGACGGGAACGAGCGCGCCGTTGGCGGTCGCCGCGTCGTCGACCAGCAGGGCCGGCCCGTCCTGCGCCGTCGCCGGGGACGCGAACGCGGCGGTCCCGACGAGCAGCAGGGCCAGGGCGACGATCCGTGCGACCGTGGGTGCGTGGGCCATGCGCGTGCCTTCCTGACTTGGGCGGCCGCCATCGGGAGCGGCTCGGGCGGGCGGGAAGATTCTCGGCCGGCCCCTGCGGGTTCGACGGCGACACGCCGCCGCCCGCCATCGCGCCTCGGCGTTGGTCACGCGCGCGAGGCCGGGCCGATCAGGCTTCGTCGACGCCGGCCGGGAACTCGATCGCGACTGGCAGCGATTGCTGCTTCCAGTCGTCGAGCGGGTCGTCGGGCGTGGCGTACTTGGCGACCAGCAGATCGCGGGCCAGCCGGTCCTCGTCCGTGCCGCCTTGCAGGATGCGGGCCACCCCGGCGCGGGTCTCGCCCCCCAGTTCCACCGTGACCCGGTGGTTTGCCCGGACGTTGCGCACCCAGTCCGACCCGTCGCCGCCGCCGGCGAGCAGGTACATGCGGCCCCGGTGCTCGCCGAACCAGATCTCGATGCGGTGCGGCTGGCCGGAACGCCGTCCGGTCGTGGTCAGATAGGCGTACGGGGTGCCGCGCCAGCGCGCCAGCCAGTCCCGGGCATCCTGCGTTGCTTCGACCATGGGCTGCACGCTCCTGACGCGACCGCGAAGACCCGAGACAGCGCGCCCCGCCAGCGGAGAGGAGCGAACCGCCGCCTCCCCGGTTGCCGGGCTCGTCGCAAAGGTGACTGTGGCCGGGCTTGCGTGCGGCGCGTCGCATGGGGTCCAACAGGGACTCAATGAGCTTCGGGTCCGACGGCGGCGGTTGTCGTGACGGTCCCGGCGGCGAGGAGGGCGTCGCGGCGGTCGAAGGCCCGAGGGATCGCGGCCGAAGCCTGTCTCGTTCGCGGCTCCGAGCTCCTCGAATCCGTGGGGCGATGTCCGGGTTCCCTCCGCCGGCCCGCTGGCCTCCTTGACGCAGTGTGGCGGCCCGTGCCGGTGCCGCGACGGCGCGGGCCGGCACGGCACCGGTCGCCCTGTGCGCCGTGCCGGCCCATCGTTCCGCTGGCCGCTAGCCGATCCGCTCGCGGACGCCCTCGTTCGGGGTCGGGATCCACCACTCCTCGCCGCGGGGGGTGGTGACGTACTCCGGCCAGCGGAGGTCGACCGGCGGCACGAAGTCCTTGGGCAGCAGGGGGGCGACCCAGCGCGAGCCGCCGACCCCGCCGCCGGTCCGCTCGTCGAACTCGGCCTTGGCCTTGGCCAGTTCCTCCGGCTGGGTCAGCAGGTCGACGACGGTGCCGGCGACCGTCTTGCAGGCGAGGAACATCCCCGGGTCGATGATCTCCGGCCGGCCGCCCATCGCGAGGTAGGCCCAGTTCGGGTACTCGTAGCCGTGGTGCGGCGGCCGCAGGCTCGGTCGGCCGGTGAAGACGCGGACGGTCGGGGCGTGCCACGTGTAGTCGACGTAGTCGTCGGAGGTGAAGTTCTTCTGCCACGACGGGAGGAGGGCGCGCTGGCCGGCCTCGTACTCGGCGGGCGGGGTGAGCCGTTCGTAGGCGTCGGCCCACGGCGTCTCCATCGGCTCCAGCCCGAGGTGGCGCTGGATGTCGCGGCAGAACTCGCGGGCGGCGTCGGAGTAGACCGGCGGGCCGACCTGTTCCATGTTGCGATAGGCGAGGTCGGCGAGGGCGTTGTTGGCGAGGCCGACCCGGGTCTTGGTCACCCACTGCACGTAGGCCTCGCAGCCGGTCGCGGCGGCGGCGGCCTTCGCGTTGTTGGCGAGCACGTCGTAGATCTTCTGCTGGACCCCGAGCAGCGGCGAGCGCCACGAGTACTGGATCTGGGCGAAGCGGGGCGGCAGGTTGTCGGAGGTGGCGTCGCCGGCGGCGAGGACGAACTCGTTCAGGGTCCACGTCCCCGTGTGGGGGAACATCGCCTCCTTGGTGTACTTGGTGGTGGTGTACATCAGGAAGAGGGCGTCGATCGCGCCGGGGCAGCGGGCGGTGATGTGGGAGCTGGCGGCGCTCTCGTCGCTGGCGGTGGGCGAGGTGCCGCGGGTGATCCACGCCTCCGGGTTGGCGCACTCGAAGGTGAAGACCGCGCTCCAGTAGGAGCCGCAGTGCGTCTCCCAGACGGTGGTGTTGGCGTTCAGCGGGTGGTAGGAGACGAAGGCGTCGGCGCCGTCGAAGTAGCCCTTGGCGGCGTGGACCGGCTTGGAGCCGCAGACCTTCTCGGCCGGCTCGCCGAAGAACCTGAGGGTGCCGGCGACGCCGTGCCGCTCCATCGCCGCCTTGGCGGCGAGCATGCCGCCGAGGGCCCCGACGCCGAGCATGGAATGGGGGTCGGTGTGGCCCGCCGTCCACGGGTGGAGCCCGGCCCGCGGCTGCGGCCGGGCCACCGGCTCCTGCGAGTTGCCGGGGACTGCGTCGTACTCGGCGTAGGAGCCGATGGTCGGCCCGCCCTTGCCGTGCGACCACGTCGCGGCGAAGGCGGTCGGCATCCCGCCGGAGCCGGCCTCGACCTCCCAGCCGTCGTCGCGCAGGAGGTCGACGTAGGCCTTGGCCGAGCGGTACTCGCGCCAGGCCGGCTCGGCGTACCGCCAGATCTCGAGGTCGAAGTCGGAGAGGCGCTGGGCGTTGGCGTCGACCCAGGCGTGGGCGGTCCGCTTGGCGTCGGAGTGCGCGGTCATCGTGGCCCCTTTCTGCATGACACGTGCAACCGTTGGCTCGCAGCCGCATTCTACCGGGGGGGCGAATCGGGCGAGGGACATCTTGTGCGGCGGGTGGCGCGACGATAGACTCGGGGTCGGTCCCAGTGTGTCGGGTGCATGTCGACGACCGTTCGCGGGCGTCTCTTCGGCCCCGCAACGGCTCGCGGCCCCTGCTTCCCCGCCATCGGGGGCAGCCCGTATCGTCCGGACGCCGGCGACCACGCCGGCCAGCGACCGCGGAGGCCAGTGATGGGTGACCAGCGAGACGACCTGTCGTTCGCACAGCGGATGGTTGGCAGCCGCCGGCCGGAACGCATGGCGATGCTGCGCGACTTGGACGCGATGAGCCGGCGCGGCCTGCTGCTGCGCGCCGGCCGGCTCGGCGCGGGGGCGGCGGCGACCGCCGGCCTGCTGCGGGCCGGCCTGCCGCTGGTCGGGGCCGCGGCGCAGGCGACGCCGCCGGCAGCGGCGGCGGTCAAGCTGCCGGAGTTCGGGCCGAACGACGTGCCGGAGGCGCTGAAGGGGAGCGGCGAGCTGCGCGTCATCTCGTGGGGCGGCGCGCTGCAGGACGCCCAGCGCGAGGCGTATTTCAAGCCGTTCGAGGAGATCTGCGGGATCAAGGTGGTCGAGGCCGAGGGGCCGGACGTCTCCAAGATCAAGGCGATGGTCGACAGCGGCAACGTCGAGTACGACGTGGTCGAGGTCGACCGCTCCGACGTGATGCGGCTGGAGAAGCTCGGGGACTACTGGAACGAGATCGACTACGCCAACTTCGACACCGCCAACATTCCCGAGGCCTACCGGTACAAGTACTCGGTCGACATGCTGCCCTACGGCACGGTGATCGGCTACCGGAACGACGTCTTCGCCGAGGGCCCGACTGACCAGGCCGGGTTCTGGGACGTCGCCAAGTTCCCCGGCCCGCGCACCACGGAGAGCGGCGCCGGCGGGGTTGTCCCGTACCTCGAGGCGGCGGTGATGGCCGACGGGGTCGCGAAGGACAAGATCTACCCCATCGACATCGACCGCGCCTTCAACAAGCTCGGCGAGCTGAAGCCGAACATCGTCAAGTTCTGGGAGGCGGGGGCGCAGCCGGCGCAGTTGCTGAACGACAAGGAGGCGGTGCTGGGCCACCTCTGGTCAGGCCGCATCTACGCCATCCAGGAGGCCGGCGCGCCGGTGACGACGGTCTGGAACCAGGCGATGCTGGCGACCGACGTCTGGGCTTCGCCGAAGGGCTCCAACGCGGAGAACGCGATCAAGTTCATGGCCTTCTCGACGCTGCCGGTGGCGCAGGCCCGGATCTGCCTGCTGATCCCCTACGGCTTCGTCAACAACGCGGCGGCCAAGCTGCTGCCGCCGGAGCGGGTCAACCAGCTGCCGACGGCGCCGCAGTTCCTCGAGCAGGGGTTCATCCGCGACATCCCGTGGTGGGTGGACAACACCCAGGCAGTCACCGACCGCTGGAACGAGTGGATCCTCGAGTAGGCGCGCGAGGCGCGGGGCCGGGCGGCGCGCCGCCCGGCCCCGCGAGGGCCATGCCGATGGCGAGCACCACCAGCCGGCCCGCCGCCGCCGAGGCCGAGCGGATCGGCGACCTCGGGGCGCGGGTCCGCTTCGACCGGATCGAGAAGGCGTACCCGGGAGGCAGCGGCAACGCGGTCGACGGCGTCTCGATCGACATCGCGCCGGGGGAGTTCGTGACCCTGCTCGGGCCGTCCGGCTCGGGCAAGACGACGACCCTGATGATGCTGGCCGGCTTCGAGACGCCGACCGCCGGCGAGGTCTGGGTCGACGACGACCCGGTGGCGGCGGTGCCGCCGTGGCGGCGCAACATCGGCATGGTCTTCCAGAACTACGCCCTCTTCCCGCACATGACGGTCGGCGAGAACATCGGCTTCCCGCTGAACCTGCGGAAAGTGCCGAAGACGGAGGTCGGGCAGCGGACCCGGCAGGTGCTGGAGCTGGTCGGCCTGCCCGGCTACGAGCGCCGTTTCCCCCGCCAACTCTCCGGCGGCCAGCAGCAGCGGGTCGCGCTCGCCCGGGCCCTCGTCTTCAACCCGCGGGTGCTGCTGATGGACGAGCCGCTCGGCGCGCTCGACAAGCAGCTGCGGGAACGGCTCCAGCTGGAGATCAAGGCGCTGCACGACCAGCTGGGGGTGACGATCATCTACGTCACCCACGACCAGCAGGAGGCGCTGGTGATGTCCGACAGGATCGCCGTCATGAACAACGGCCGGCTGGAGCAGATCGGCGCGCCGAACGCGCTCTACGACGAGCCGGCGACCCGCTTCGTCGCCGCCTTCATCGGCGAGTCGAACTTCCTCGACGGGCGGGTGGTCGGCTTCGACCATGCGCTCGGCCTCGTCGAGGTGCCGGGGATCGGCACCCTGCGGGCCCCGGCCCACGCCGGCTGGGCGGTCAACAGCCCGGCCGCGCTGACGGTCCGGCCGGAGAAGATCGTCTTCGCCGACGAACTGGGCGACGCGCCGGCGAACCGGGTCGAGGCGGAGATCACCTCGGTCATCTTCGTCGGCGAGAACCACCGCTACGAGGCCCGGCTCGACGGCGGCCAGTCCCTCGTCCTGAAGCGGACGCACCGCTCCGGCGTCGCCCGCGCCGCCCGGGGCGAGCGGGCCACGCTCGGCTGGCACGTCGCCGACTGCCGGATCGTCTGAGGACGGGGGCGACCATGGCCACGCAGACGCAGGCGCAGCCGCAGGCGGGGGCGGTCGGGACGGCGGACCGGACCGGGCAGGCGGCGCGATTCGCCCGGCAGGGGCGGGCGGCCCAGCGGCGCTACCTGCTGCTGCTGCTGCCGGCGCTCCTCTTCCTCGTCGTCTTCTACGGCTACCCGGTGGCGTCGATGCTGACGCGGGCGTTCACCGACCCGCACCTAGGCCTGCAGAACTTCGCGCCGTTCGTGCAGGCCCGGAGCAAGATCGAGTTCCTCGGGACGACCATCCCGAGCAACGCCTACCTGCGGGTGATCGGGATCACGCTGCAGATCGCCTTCGGGGTGACGCTGGTCACGTTGCTGCTCGGCTACCCGGTGGCGTACGCGCTGTCGTCGATGTCGCTGGCGCGGGCGAACCTGCTGATGATCTTCGTCCTGATCCCGTTCTGGACGAGCATCCTCGTCCGCTCCTACGCGTGGATGGTGCTGCTGAACAAGGAGGGGCTGGTCAACAAGGTGCTGACGGGGCTCGGCTTCACCCCGGAGCCGCTCTCGCTGATGCACACCCGGCTGGCGGTCTACATCGGGATGATCCACATCCTCCTGCCGTTCATGATCCTGCCGCTCTACGCGGTGATGCGCGGCATCGACCGGAACCTGATGCGGGCGGCGGAGAACCTCGGGGCGCGGCCGACGCAGACCTTCCGCCACGTCTTCCTGCCGCTCAGCCTGCCGGGGGTGGGGGCGGGGGTGCTGCTGGTCTTCATCCTCGCCCTCGGCTTCTACATCACCCCGGCCCTGCTCGGCGGCCAGAAGGACGTGATGATCTCGATGCTGATCCAGCAGCAGGTGGCGAACCTGAACTGGGGCTCGGCCGCCGCCCTCGCGCTGGTGCTGCTCCTGATCGCGGTGGCGATCTACCTCGCCTTCACCCGGGTGCTCGGGGTCCAGAAGATCTTCGGCGGGGCGGCCCGATGAGCGCCGGGACCGCCGCCGCGCCCGCCCCCGGCCGCTCGGCGGGCCGGGCCCGCGTCGCGCCGGCGCGGATCGTGCTGCTGCTCTTCACCGCGCTGGTGCTGCTCTACCTCGTCTTCCCGATCTTCGTCATCGTGCCGCTCTCGTTCAGCTCCGCGAAGTACCTGCAGTTCCCGCCACCCGGCTTCTCGACCCAGTGGTACGAGAGCTACTTCGGGCAGGACGCGTGGACCGACGCGACCCGGCTGAGCCTCGGCATCGCGACCTTCGCCGCGGTGCTGGCGACGGTGCTGGGGACCGCGGCGGCGCTGTCGCTGGTCCGCGGCCGGTACCCTGGCAAGCAGGCGGTCAACTCGTTCATCGTCTCGCCGCTGGTGATCCCGGGGATCATCGTCGCCATCGGCGTCTACTTCTTCTACGCCCGGATCCGGCTCATCGGCAGCCCGCTGGCGCTGGCGCTGGCCCACACCGCGCTGGCGATCCCGTTCGTGGTGATCAACGTCTCGGCGACGCTGGAGGGGTTCGACGAGCGGCTCGAGTGGGCGGCGATGAACCTCGGCGCGAACCGGCTGCAAACGTTCCTGCGGGTGACGCTGCCGATCATCCGGCCGGGGGTCTTCGCCGGCTTCCTGTTCGCCTTCATCACCTCGTTCGACGAACTCATCGTTGCCCTCTTCGTCAGCGGCACCGGCGCGGTGACGCTGCCGATCAAGATGTGGGAGAGCCTGCGGCAGGACATCGACCCGACCATCGCCGCCGTCTCCACGATGCTGATCACCGTCTCGGTCCTCGTCCTGCTCAGCGCCGAGCTGCTGCGGACGCGCGGCGAGCGGATGCGCACCGCGAAGGTGCCGGAGCCGGACGAGGCGGCGGTCCGCGGCGCACTGGAGTAGGGGCGGCGGCCGCGCCCTCCCCCAAACCGCCGCGCCCGGTGGATAATCCCCCCGCACGCGGCGGCCCGGCCCGGCTGCCGGTCGCGGCGCGGCGGGGTACGCCCGAGCAGGCTGGGACAGCGCAACCTTGGCCAACCTGATCACCGTCGGCCGACTGCTCCTCCTCTTCGGCGTCGTCGCCATGCTCTACCACGACCCGGTCGGCCTCGCCTGGCTGACGATGCCGCTGATCATCGTCGTCTTCGCCGGCGACGGCCTCGACGGCTGGGTGGCGCGGAAGCGGGGCAGCACCTCGCAGTTCGGCGCGATCTTCGACATCGCGGGCGACCGGGTGGTCGAGACGGTGCTCTGGATGGTCTTCGCCGACCTCGGGGCGATCCCGATCTGGGTGCCGATCGCGGTCGTCACCCGCGGCGCGATGGTCGACGCCCTGCGCGCCGCCTCCTACGGCGACGGGATGACCGCCTTCGGCGAGAAGAACATGATGCGCTCGGAACTGACCCGCTGGCTGACGGCGGGGCGGTTCATGCGCGGCCTCTACGGCTTCGCCAAGGCGGCCGGCTTCGTCTTCCTCGCCGGCGAGGTGGCGTGGCGGAGCGCCGGGGCGGCGGGGACGTGGATCGGCCAGCTCTACGACCTGCCCGGGGTGCGCGCCTTCGGCTGGTTCTGGGTCTGGGCCTCCTTCCTCCTCATGCTGGTGCGCGGGCTGCCGGTGATCCTCGACGCGCTCCCCGCGCTGCGGGAGCGCGACGCCGCGGCCGGGGCCGCCCCGGTCGCCGGCCCGCCGGTCGAGGCCGGGGCCGCGCCGGAACCCCGGGCCTGAGC
>JBDHWC010000036.1:0-23554 GCA_039809985.1 Thermomicrobiales bacterium
GGAGGGCGAAGGCGTCGTAGAGCACGGCGAACGCCTCCGGGTCGTGCCGCGCCCGCTCCACCAGCGCCGCGTCGGCGAGGTCGTCCGGCGCCGCGACGCCAAGTTGGGCCACGGCCTCAGCGACCATCGGCCTGCCTCGTCGACATCTGAGCGGCGGGTCCCGTCCGGCGGCTTGCACTGGCAACGACACGGCTCCGCCGGGAAGCGGCCGCGCCGCGGCAATCCGGGGTTCTCGGCGGGAACGTGCTCCCCCCCGACTCACGCTCTTCCTCTCCCCCAGCACGTGGAAGAGGTGTCTGGGACGTGAGGGAGCCCCGGCGATCCCGGCCGAGCGGGGCGGGAGTCGGTTGCGAGCAGGCACTGCCCCGTGTCGAGCCGCCGCGCAGGACAGCGCTTCGCCAGCGACGACGGGCGGGGTGCGTGGCCGAGCGGGGACGACGCATCGGCGGCTCTTTCCGGTACGTTCGGGCACTGGTGCCGATCCGGGAACGATGATGCGGCCCTCGGGAACAGGAGAACAGGAACAATTGACACTTTTCACCCACGCGAATGCGGTGTCTGCGAAGATTCCGGCAGTCCGGACGTCATCACTCGGAGCGGCGGAGGGCGACGATGCCCGACGACCCTCTCGGCGGGTTCGCCGCGTTGCTGCGACGTCACCGTGCCGGTGCCGGCATGACGCAGGAAGCGTTGGCCGAGCGGGCGGGGCTCAGCGTGCGCGGCATCTCCGATCTGGAACGGGGCGCGAAGCGCCACCCGCACCTCGAGACGGTGCGGCGACTTGCCGAGGCGCTGGGGCTGTCGGGCGCGGAGCGGACGGTGTTCGTGCAGGCGGCGGCTCGGAGACGCGCTCCCCGTCGTCCATCGGTTTCGACGGAACGGGCGGATGATGCGTTCGCCCTCGCGATGTCGCTGGCACGCTTGGTCGGGCGCTCGGCCGAACTCTCCCAGCTCGACGCCTCTTTGCGCGACGCGTCCGTGTCGTGGCTGACCGTCAGCGGTCCGGGCGGGGTCGGCAAGACGCGGCTCGCGGTGGAGGCGGCGCGCCGGGCGGGCGACGCCTTCCCCGGCGGCCGGTGGTTCGTCGACCTGACGGCAGTGACGCACCCGTCGCACGTGCTGCCGGCGATCGCGAGCGTGGTCGCGCCCGGATGGTCCGCGAACCCGGCCGATGCCGTGGCGTGGGCACTGGCGGACGCCCCCGCGTCGCTGGTCGTGCTCGACAACGGCGAGCACGTGCTGGGGTCCGGCCCCGAGGTGGCGGCCCTGCTCGTTCGGGTGCCGCGGCTGAAGGTGCTGGCGACCAGTCGGGAGCGCTTCGGGCTGCGGGTCGAGCGCGAGTGGCCGCTCGCGCCGATGGCGGTGCCGGCACGGGGGGACGAGCAGGAGCTTGGTCGCCTCGTCGCCTGCGACAGCGTCGTGCTGTTCGCCGAGCGGGTCGGGGCGGTTGACCCGGACTTCGCGGTGACGGAAGCGAACGCCGCCGAGGTCGCCGGCATCGTCCGCGGGCTCGACGGGCTGCCGCTGGCGATCGAGCTGGCCGCGGCGCGGGCGAAGGTGCTGCCGCTGGCGACGCTGGCGCGGCGGCTCGACCGCCAGTTGCCGCTGCTGACCGACGGTCCCCGCGACTTGCCGGAGCGGCAGCGCACGCTGCGCGCCGCGATCGCCTGGAGCCACGACCTGCTCGACCCGGACGAGCAGCGGGCGTTCCGTTGGCTGGCCGTCTTCGCCGGCGGCTGGACGACCGACACGGCCGCGACCGTGCTCGGGTCCGCGGGCGAGCGCGACGTGGTGCTCCTGATCGGGTCGCTGCTCGACAAGAGCCTGATCGTGCGCGGCAGGCAGGCGGACGCGCCGCGCCGGTTCACGATGCTGGAGACGATCCGCGAGTTCGCGCTCGAGCAACTGGCCGCGAGTGGCGAGGAAGTCGCGGCTCGGAATGCCCACGCCCGGGCCTTCTGGGCGTTGGTGAACGCCGCGCCGCCCGACACGCTGGCGGGGGGAGTCGGCGGGGTGCTCGATCGGGAGGCGCTGAACATCCTGGCGGCGCTGACGTGGCAGGTGACCGACGACCGGTTCGGGGACGCGGTCGACCGCCGCGTGCTGCAGGCGGCCTTCTCTGGGAACCGGGTGCCGGGCACGGACGCCCGGCAGTGGCTGGTGGATCTGCTGGCACGCGAGACGGCTTCCGACCGGAGTCGCGCGAAGGCGTTGCTGAGTCTCGGCGACCTCGCGTGGGCGGCCGACCGGTTCGACGAGGCGAGGGCCGCCTACCTGGAGGCGCTGGGGATCGCGCAGGCCGCCTCCGACCTGCGGCTGGAGACGCAGGCAACGGCGATGCTGGGGGGCGCATCCGAGCACGCGGGCGACGATGTCGCGGCCGAGGTCCTCTACGAGCGCACGCTCGCCCTTGCCCTGCGCATCGGCGACCGGTACTGGGCGGCCCACGCCCGGATGAACCTGGCCGACACCGCCTTCCGCAACGGCGACTTCGACCGGGTCGAGCCGCTGGCGCGCGAGGCGCTGAGCGTGTTCCGCGACCTCAACGTGGACTACGACGCCGCGCTCACCCTCTGCACCTTGGTCGCCCTCGAGATCGAGCGCGGCCGGCTCGGGGAGGCGGCGTCACTGCTCGGGCAGGCGCTGGACGCCGCGGTCGCCGCCGGTGCCCACTGGGTGCTCGCCGACACGGTCGCCGCTGCCGCCGGCCTTGCTCTCGCGCGCGACGACGCGCTCGGCGCGGCGAGGTTGCTCGGCGCGGCCGACCGCCTGCTGCGGCAGGATGCGTCGTCGCGGCTCCCGCACCAGTTCCAGCGCGACCGGGTTGCCGAAGCGGTGCGGCTCCGACTCGGGCCGGCGTGGGAGGCGGCGTGGGGCGACGGCCACGGCTGGCCGGCGGCCGTCGCGGTCGCCGCCGCGCGGAACGCGCTGGAGGCGTGAGGGCGCGGGAGGGCGTCGACCCTCCCGCGCCACGGCCAGAGAGTGGTGGGCACCCATCGGGAAGCGGCCGCACCGTGGCAATCCGAGGGTTTGGGTGAGGGCTTGGCCCTCCCCCAAGCAGATTTCCCCCCCTCCCCACGCCCGGGCCGACAGGGTTAGGTTTCCGTCGGGAAGCCGCCGCGTAGCGGCACTTGGGGGTTCGGGGGAGGGCTTGGCCCTCCCCTGAGCTTGTCTCTCCCCCTCTCCCGCGACGGCGGGAGAGGGGGCTGGGGGGTGAGGGCGGTCCCGGCGGGCCCGGTCGCGAGACGCGGCTGCTGCATCCGAACGGATGCCTCCCCGTGTCAGGCGCCGCGGTCCGGTCGGGGGACCGGCTACGCCCCCGGCAGTTCGGCCGGGTTCTCCGGCAGTTGGACGACGCTGTGCTCGCGGGCGCTGAGGTAGGCGGCCTTGGTCAGCTGGAGGACGCGGGCGGCCTGCTCGAACGGGGCGGGGTTGGTCGCGCCGAGCTGGACGACGTCGAGGAAGGCAGTCGCCTCCTTCGAGAAGGTGTGGACCGGCTCGACCGGGAGGACGGCCTGCTGCGGCCAGGCGTGGAGCTGGTGGACCAGCTTGGCGCGGCCGCCGGCGACGGCCCCCTTTTCGGCGGCGACCTCGAAGTGCCAGTCGTCGATGTTGCTGAATGCCCACGAGGTGAGCATCTCGCCGATCGCGCCGGAGGCGAAGCGGACCATCAGCATCCCGGTGTCCTCGACCTTGAGGCCGGGGACGTAGAAGGTGCTCATCATCGCCGTCACCTCGACCGGGCGCTCCTCGGCGAGCGCGAGCAGGCGGTAGCTGCCGTGCCAGCCGGTGTCGAGCACCTCGCCGCCGCCCATCTTGGCCGGGTCGGAGCGCCAGGCGAAGGGGCTCTCGCCGACGCGCAGGTGCGGCGGCAGCTGGGTGGTGGTGAAGCCGCGGTTCTGGAAGGTCTCGATCGAGCGGATGACGAACGGCTTGCCGAGGACGCCGGTGGCGAGCAGGCGGCGGGCCTCGATCAGGCTCGGCTGGAAGAGCTGGTTGTGGGCCATCATGAAGGTCGCGCCGGTCTCGGCCAGCGTGCGGCCGATGCGGGCGGCGTCGTCCATCGAGGTGCAGAGCGGCTTCTCGCAGAGGATCGCCTTGCCGGCCTCCGCCGCGGCGACGATCGCCTCGGTGTGGAGGTGGTGCGGCAGGCAGATGTCGACCGCGTCCACCTCGGGGTCGGCGAGCAGCGACTCGAGCGAGTCGTGGATGCGGGCCGTGCCGCCGGCGTAGGTCTCGCTCAACCACTGGGCGCGCGACGGGGTGACGTCGGCGATGGCGGAGATCCGGGCCCGCGGCGCGTTGGCCGACCAGGCGATGCCGTGCTCGCGGGCGATGCCGCCCGCGCCGAGGATGCCGATTCGGGTCTGGTCCACGATGCCCTCCCGCGCTGCCGCCGCGGCGGCAGGGTTGGTCCGATTCCGCTGGTGCGAGGCTGGGGTGCGCCGGGGCGGCGCGCTACTTCAGGCTGCCGACGGTCACCCCCTCGACGAAGAAGCGCTGGAACGAGAGGAAGACGACGACGACCGGCAGGATGACGAGGGTCGAGGCGGCCATCAGCAGGTTGAACTTGATGTCGTAGCTCGACTGCGACTGGAAGAAGGTGAGGCCGACCGAGAGGGTGTACTTCGACTCGTCCTGCAGGTAGAGCAGGGGACCGAGGAAGTCGTTCCAGGCGTTGAGGGCGGCGAAGAGGCTGATCGCGCAGAGGGCGGGCCACGACTGCGGCATCAGCACTTGGTAGAGGATCCGCAGTTCGCTCGCGCCGTCGAGCCGGGCAGCGTCGGAGATCTCCTGTGGGATCTGGAGGAAGAACTGGCGGAGCAGGAAGATCCAGAACGGGGCGGGGATGAAGCAGAAGAAGAAGGGGACGATCAGCGGCTTGAACGAGTTGATCCAGCCGAGGCGGGCGAAGATGTCGAAGAGGGCGATGATCAGCGCCGGGTAGGGGATGAAGACGGTCGCCAGCACGACGTAGAAGAGCTTGTCGCGCCCCGGCCAGTCGATGCGCGAGAAGCCGTAGGCGACGATCGGCACGCTGAGGGCGACGCCGACCACCGTCATCAGCGTGATGATCGAGGTGTTGCGCAGGAAGAGGGCGAAGGGGAAGACCTCGGTCGCCCGCTGGAAGTTCGACCACTGCGGGTCGTGCGGGTACCACGTCGGGGGCGACTGGGTCAGCTCCGCGTTCCCCTTCAGGGCGTTGACCAGCATCCAGTAGAGCGGCAGCAGGTAGAAGCCCGAGAGGAGCACGAGCAGGACGCGGGGCACGACCTGCGTCCGCACCTGCTTGGCGAGGTGCGCGCGGCCGACGGCCCGCGGGTCGGGCTCGCGAACGGCGGCGACGGGTGCGGCGGCGGCCATCGGATCCTCCCCTATGCTCGGCTAGCCCGAGGTGCCGTAGTGGACCCAGCGGTTGGACGTCTTGAAGATGACGAGGGCGATCACCATGGTGACGACGAAGAGGACCCACGCCATGGCCGCGGCGTAGCCCATCGCGCCGTAGCGGAAGCCGTTCAGGTAGAGGTAGAGGACGTAGACGAGGGTTGAGTTGGCGGGGCCGCCGGGCGGGTCGCCGCTGATGATGTAGACCTGCGTGAAGATCTGGAGGCCGAGGCTGAGGCCGAGGATGATGTCGTAGAGGATGACCGGGGTCATCAGCGGCAGGGTGATGTTGGCGAACTTGCGCCAGACCCCCGCGCCGTCGAGGGCGGCGGCCTCGTAGAGGCTGCCGGGGATGCCCTTCAGGCCGGCGAGGAAGATGATCGCGGCCTGCCCGGCCCCGTACTGGGCGAGGATCACGAGCGCCAGCTTGGCGAAGCGGGGGTCGCCGAACCAGTTGATGTTCGGCAGGCCGAGCCTGATCAGGAACTGGTTGAAGATGCCCTGGGTCGGGTTCATCAGGATCTGGAAGATGAAGGCGAGGGTGAAGAGGGGGATCACCGACGGGATGTAGATGATCGCGCGGTAGACCGGAACCTCCGGCAGCGGCTGGTTCATCGCCAGGGCGAGGACCATCGCCATCACCACGCCGATCGGCACCGCCAGCGCGGTGTAGTAGAGGGTGTTGTAGATGGCCAGCCAGAAGCGGTCGTCCTGGACCATCTTGCTGTAGTTGTCGAGGCCGATGAAGTTCGGGGTGCCGAACCCGGTGTAGTCGGTGAAGCTGATCCGGATCGTGTAGATGATCGGGTAGAGCAGGAAGACGACGAAGCCGGCCAGCCACGGGCTGACGAAGAGCAGGCCGGTGCCGAGGCTCTTCCACTCGCGGCGGGTCAGCCCGAGGTAGTGCGCGGTGACCGCGGGCGACGCGCCGTCGGCCGGGATCGCTCGGGTTGCCATCGCTGCGCCGCCTCCTCGCGCGTCGCGGCGGACGGCCGGCACGGGGCGGGCCGGGAATCGGCCCGCCCCGCGCCGGCGGGGACTAGCAGAACTTCTGGAGGTCGGCCTGGACGCGCTCGGCCACCTCGTTCAGCGCCTTGTCCGGCGCTTCCTGGTTCAGGTAGACCTTCTGCCAGGCGGTGGTCAGCTCGTCCCAGTACTTCGCGCCGACCGGCAGCGGCGGCCGGTTCTTGGCGGACTTCAGCAGCTGGGCGAAGAAGACGTGCTGGCCCTCGAAGAGGGAGGCGTCGTCGAGCAGCGACGACCACGTCGGCAGGTGCGAGCTGCCGACGGTGTAGAGGCGCTGGCCCGGCTCGCCGGCCATCCACTGCATGAAGGTCCAGGCGTCGGGGACGTTCTTGGCCCCCTGCGGGATGACGACCGACCAGCCGCCGGCCCACGTGACGGAGGGGTCGCCCTTCTTCGGCACCGGCATCCACGTGACGCCGTACTCGAGGTCCGGCGCGTACTGCTTCATCTGCGCGAGGTACCAGTCGCCGGTGATCTGGGCGCCGAGCTTGGCGAGGACGAAGGGGTGCTGCGAGTTGTCGAAGCCGGGCTGCATCGAGGGCGAGCCGAAAGCGCTGACCGCGTCGGCGCCCTGCGCCACGCAGTCGTCCTGCACCCACTTGAAGGCCTCGACGATCTTGGGGTCGTTCGGGGTGACCTTGCAGGCGGCCGCGTCGTAGAAGCTGCCGCCCCACGAGAAGCCGTAGGTGTAGTGCCACCCTTGGTTCAGCCAGGGGATGAAGCCCATCTTGGTGTAGTTGCCGTTGGCGTCCTTCTCGTTCAGCTTGGCCGAGAGTTCGGCGAGGCGGTCCCACGTGATCGGGTCCGACTTCTGGTCGAGCTCGGCCGGGTCGGCCCCGGCGGCCTTCATCATCTCGACGTTGTAGTAGAGGGCGCGGGCGTCGGTGTCGAACGGCAGGGCGTAGGCCTTGCCGTTGTACGTCGCCTCGTCGCGGGCGAACCCGATGTAGTTCGCCATCACGTCGTTGCCGCCCATCAGCGAGTTGAGCTCCTGCAGGAGCCCGGCCGCCGCGTACTGGGCGACGATGAAGCGGTCGAGGTGGTAGACGTCCGGACCGGTGCCGCCGCGGACGGCGGTCATCAGCTTGGTGACGTCGGTGACCTGCGCCGGCGGGATTTGGGTCAGCTCGACCTGGTGCCCCTGCGCCTGCTTGTTGTAGGTCTCGACCATCCCCTTCAGGACCGAGAGGTCCGGCTCGGTGAAGGTGGTCCAGAAGGTGACCTTCGCCGCGTCCTGCGCCCGGACCGGGACGATCGTCCGCGGGCCGACCAGCGCCGTCGCGGCTGCGCCGGCCGCCGCGCCCTTCAGGAGCGTCCGCCGGCTGAGCCCGCCGCGCCGCGAGCCCTGCGAGAGGCGACCGCCGATGTCGCTGCCCATTTCGTCCTCCTCCGATGGTGTCCGCCGGTCGTCGTCGACTCGGCACGGATGGCGGCGGGCGTCGGTTCCCGGCCGCGTCGCGGCGGGGCCCGGCCCCGGCCCCCTGCCGGCATTGTGCGAGCGGCCCGAACGCCTGTCAACGACTTTGTCCGTCTTTGTCATCGCAGGGGTGTCGCGAGTGCTTCGCCGGACGGGACTCGGCGCACCTCGCCGCGGACTGTGCGATGATACGCCGCAAGTTTATCCTTCGATTTGTCATGCATGGGAGACAAAGTGGACGAGACCGCGCCGCTCGCCGAGCTTGACCTCGACCGTGCCAGCGCGGTGCCGATCGCGTCGCAGCTCGAAGGGCAGTTGCGGGACCGGATCGAGCGGGGGGAGCTCGCCGCCGGCAGTCGGCTGCCGACCGAGCAGGAACTGTGCGCCCGGCTCGGAGTCAGCCGGACGACGGTGCGCAGCGCGCTCGGGCCGCTGGTCGAGCGGGGGATGCTGGTGCGCACGCCCGGCCGCGGCACCTACGTCGCGCCGGAGGCGTGGGCAACCGGGCGCGGGGTCGAGGAACTGTCGGTCACGGTCCCGAACGAGCGGCGCTGCTGGCTGCTGCAACAGGCGGCCGCCCGCTGGAACGCCGAGCAGCCGGAACCGGCGATCCGGCTCCGGTTCCGGATCGGCGGCCCCGGCGACCTCCGCTCGCGGCTGACGCTCGCCGTGGCCCGGGGCGAGACCTCGGATATCTCGCTGGTCGACTCGGTCTGGGTCGCGGAGTTCGCCGAGCGGGGCTACCTCGAGCCGTTCGAGGAGGCCGACCCGGCGGTGGCGGCGACGATCCGCGCCGACCTCGTGCCCCCGTTGGTCGCCCAGAGCACCTTCCGCGGCCAGCTCTTCGCGCTGCCGGCCGAGGCCGACTTCGCGATCCTCTGGTACCGGCGCGACTGGTTCGCGGCGGAGGGGGTCGCGCCGCCGACGACGTGGCAGGAGTGGCTCGCCGCGCTGACCCACTTCGGGCAGGCGGCCGTTCGCCGGCGACACGCGGCCGGCTCCTTCCCGCTCGCCTTCGCCGGCGGCGCGGAGGCGGGGGAGGCGACCACCTTCCAGTTGCTGGCGGTGCTCTGGTCGGCCGGGGCGGAGGTGATCGCCGACCGCGAGGTGGCGCTCGCCTCGCAGGAGGCGCGGCAGGCGGTGGCATTTGTCGCGGACCTCGTGCAGCGGCACGGCCATGCCAGCCTCGACGTGGTCACCGCCGCCTCGAACAGCTCAGCCCTCGCCTTCGCCTCCGGCTCGGTGGCGATGGCCCTCGGCGGCACCTACGAGGCGAGCCTGATCCGGGCGGTGACCGGCTGGGACGAGGCCGAGTTCGGGGAGCGGGTCGGCTTCGTGCCGGTGCCGGCCGGGCCGCACGGCGCGCCGGCGACGGTGCTCGGCGGGCTCAGCCACGTCATCTACCGGCAGTCGCGCAACCCGGCGCTGGCGGCGGCCCTGCTCCGGCGGTCGACGGAGCCGGCCTTGCTGGTCGAGGCGGCGCGCCGCGCCGCCCAGAACCCGGCGACCCGCTCGGCGACGGCGGCGCTCGAGGCGGAGACGGACCCGTTCCTGCACGCCACCGCGGCGCTCTTCCCGTTCGCCCGGGCGCGCTGGCCGATCCCGGAGTACGCCCGGGTCTCGGCCCAGATCGCCCGGATGTTCGAGCGGGCGATCGTCGGCGACGCGACGCCGGAGGCCGCCGTCGCCGAGGCGGCGGTGGTCGTCGCCGGCATCACCGGCCTGCCCGAGCGGGGCCGGCGGCGGCGTCCGGCGCGGCCCCCGGCCTGAGTGGCTCAGCCGCGGAGGTCGCGGACGACATCGGCGAGCGCGTCCGGGCCGCCGACGTTGCCGGGGAAGACGACGTAGGGTGCGCCGGGGAAGCGCGTCTCCGGGCCGAGCCGCCAGACCGGCACACCCGGCAGCGCCTGCCCGAGCACGATCGCCCGACGCGCGCCGAGCCCGAGCGTGCCGACGTCGGACGAGGTGATGCCCCCCTTGGCGACCACCCACGCCGGCGTGCCGGCATGGGTGCGGACCACCTCGACCACTGCGGCCGAGACGGCCCGGCTGAGCGCCAGCGAATCGGCTGGCGACCCGCCGAGCCGCAGGTCGCGGCTGGTCGCGACCACCGGCACCCGGCCGGCGGCAAGCGCGGCACCGACCGCGTCGCGGACGCGGGCCACCTCCGCGTCGCGGTGGGCGGGGTCGATCACCGCCGGCACCCGCAGTTCGACCGAATCCAGTCCGAGGTCGGGCTGGGCGAGCAGGTGCGCCAGTTGCTCGCTGCTCTTGCGGACGTGCGAGCCGACGACCACCAGCCCCGGCGCGCCCGGGGGGGCGTTCGGGCCGAGCAGGTCGCCCCTGGTCAGCAACGGGCGCTTCGGCAGGCCGGCCCGGACCCGGACGAACGACGCCCCGGTGCGGTAGATGAAGCGGCGGCCGGCGTCCTCGGCGATCTGGACGCCGCGGGCGACGATCTCGAGGTCGTGGTCGGTTTCGGCGTTGACGACCACGAACGCGCCGTCGCGGCAGTCGGCGAGGCGGGCGGCGACGCCCTCCGGTCCCCCGTCGCGGATGAGGCCGAGGCCGAGCGAGCGGACGGCGGCGGCGACGCGGCCGCCGCTCTTCTCCGCCACCCAGTCGCGGAGGTTCGATGACCGGTAGCCGAAGGTGGCGTCGCGGGCGAACTCCGACTCGCCGACCGGGACGAGGCGGTCACCGTCGCGCAGGTAGTGGATGTCGTCGAGCGTGACGCGCCCGCCGTCGGTGAATGCCGGCACGACGAGGGTCGCGTCGATGCCGCCGAGGACGTCGGCGAGGGCGTCGGTCTCGGCCGGGAAGTGGCCGCGCAGGGTTGAGTCGCTGCGGCTGGCGACGACGAACGGGCGGCCGGTGCGGCGCGAGGCGGCGAGCAGGTTGGCGGCGACCTCGCGGTTGAGGGCGATGGCGTCAGGCTCGGCCAGCGAGCGGGAGTTGGTGAGGACGAAGCAGGCCGGGCGCGGATCGGCCAGCTCGGCCGCGAGGTCGTCGACTGACCAGCGGGCCAGGACCGCCGTGTCGAAGACGGTCTGGACCCCGGTCGGGTCGTCGTCGAGCGCGACGAGCTTGCGGCCGGTGGCGGCGTTGGCGGCGCGAATCTCCGGCAGGAGGTCGGCGGCCCATGGGGCGGGCACGGCTCAGTCGGCCGGGGAGCCGGCCGGCGCGGTGCCGGGTAGGTTGGCGTCGGACTCGACCACCGGGGAGCGGAAGCGGATCTTCTGGGCGTCGATGAACATCGCGATCAGGATGATCAGGCCTTGGATCAGCTTGACCCAGAAGACCGAGACCTGCATCAGGTTCAGGCCGCGGTCGATGGTGGAGAGGAGCAGCACGCCGCCGAGCGCGCCGACGATGGAGCCGCGCCCCCCTTGCAGGCTGATGCCGCCGATGACGCAGGCGGCCATCACTTGGAAGATGTAGCCGTTGCCGAGGTCGACCTGGACCGAGGCGACCCGTCCCGCCAGCATCCAGCCGGCGAAGGCGGCGAGGACGCCGCTGACGACGTAGACCTGTCGGATCCGCTTGTCGGCGTCGATGCCGGAGGCGACCGCGGCCGAGCGGTTGCCGCCGATGGCGTAGAGGTCGCGGCCGAACGGCCGGTGCTCGAGGACGGCCCAGCCGATCAGGAAGAGAAGGAGCATGGCCACCACCGCGACCGGGATCTTGCCGACCCACGGCAGGGTGAAGGCGGTCTCGTGGCCGAGCCAGTAGAAGATGTCGGCCGGCGGGAAGTTGAGGCCGTTGACCGCGTTCCCCTCGGTGAAGCGGAGCATCGCGCCGCGCAGGATGAGGAGGAAGGCGAGGGTGACGATGAAGTTGTTCATCTTGCCGTAGGTGATCAACGCGCCGATCACCCAGCCGATCACCGCGCCCATGACGAGGATCGCGGCGATCGAGACGTACGGGTTCCACATCATGCCGCCGCCCCAGTTCGGGGCGTGGGCCGGCACGATCAGCCAGAGGCCGAGCAGCGCGGCGAGGCCGAGCGTCGACTCGGTCGAGAGGTCGAAGTTGCCGGTGATGAGGACGAAGGTCTGGCCGACCACCAGCACCCCGAGCACTGCCGCTGCGGCGAGGATGTTGCGGATGTTGATCGGCGTCAGGAACTTGTCCGACTGGGTGGCGAAGAAGACGAAGACGGCGGCGAGGATCACCCAGATCAGGTTGTCGAGCACCGTCGGAAGGTGCTTACGCCACGGCATCGGAGCCCTCCTCGCCACCCCCCTCGATCGCGTCGAGGACCCGTTCGGGCGTCATCTCGTCGATTCCCTTCCTGAACTCGCGGATCACCCGGCCCCGGTGGAAGACCAGGATCCGGTCGCAGACGTCGGTCAGCTCGGTCAGTTCGTCGGAGACGATCGCGACGGCCACCCCGTCGCGGGTCAGGTCGTCGACGATCCTCAGGATCTCGACCTTGGCCTGCACGTCGACGCCTTGGGTCGGCTCGTCGAGCAGCAGCACCCGCGGCTCGGTCGCGACCAGCTTGGCGACGACCACCTTCTGCTGGTTGCCGCCGCTCAGGTTCTCGACCGCCTGCCCGAGGCCGGGGGTTTTGATCCCGAGCGCGTCGACGTAGCGCTGCACCAGTTGTCGCTCGCGCCGGTCGCTGACGAAGCCGAGCGCGTTGACGAGGCGGTCCAGCACCGAGAGCGAGACGTTGTCGCGGACGCTGCGGATGCCGACGATGCCGAGGCCGTGCCGATCGCGCGGCAGGTAGGCGAGCCGCTGGGCGAGCGCCGCCGCCGGGTTGTCGGCCCGGTACGGCTTGCCGTCGAGCCGCACCGTGCCGGTGCCGACCGGCTCGAGGCCGAAGAGGCCGCGGGCGAGCGCGCCGTTGCCGCTCCCCTCCAGCCCGGTCAGGCCGACGACCTCGCCCGCGTGCAGCCGGAGCGAGACGTCGTCGTAGGCGTCGGGGCGGGTGAGGTGCTCGATCTCCAGCACCGACTCGCCGACGTCGGCCCGGGCCGGGCGGCGGAAGCGCTCGACGTCCGCGCCGCTGATCAGCCGGACGAGTTGCGGTAGCGTCAGGTCGGCGGTCGGCGCGGAGCCGACGACGCGGCCGTTGCGGAGGGTAGTCACCCGGTCGGCAAGGGCGAAGACTTCCTCCAGGTAGTGCGAGATGTAGATGAACGACGCGCCGTGCTCGCGCTGGCGGCGGACGAACTCGAACAGGAGCCGGACCTCGTGCTTCGGCAGGGGGGCGGTCGGCTCGTCGAGGATGATCACGCTGGCGTCGGCGAAGAGGGCGCGGGCGATCTCGATCATCTGCCGCTCGGCGACCGTCAGCGCCTCCATCTTGCGGCGGACGTCGATCTGGAGGCCGAACCGGGCGAGGCGCTCGCTCGCCTCCCGGTTGACCCGGCCCCAGTCGACGAAGCCGGCGCCGTGGCGCGGCAGGCTGCCGGCGAAGATGTTCTCGGCGATGCTCAGGCCCGGCACGAACTTGGCGTGCTGGGCGACGAGGGCGATGCCGACCTCGCGGGCGCGGGCGGTCGTCATCCGGTCAATGGTCTGGCCGCGGACGACGATCTGGCCGGAGTCCTGCGGGTAGAGGCCGTTCAGGACCTGCATCAGGGTCGACTTGCCTGCGCCGTTCTTGCCGACGAGGGCGTGGATTTCCCCCTGCCGAACCGAGAAGGAGACGCCGTCGAGGGCCCGGACGCCCGGGAAGGTCTTGACGATGTCGCGCATCTCGACGACGTACGGGGTCGGGGAGGACTCGGTCATGCGTGGCTCCGCCTCGGCGGGTCAGGGGCCGAGTGGCCCCTGACCCGCGTTCGGCCGACGAATCGGCTGGCCGCCTACGGGGTCGGCGTGGCCGCGGCCTCGCGGCCGGCGGAGACGTTGGCCCAGAGCAGCGGGTTGTCGACGTTCTCCTTGGTGACCGAGGTGGTCGCCAGGAAGAGCTGCGGCCCGGCATCGCTCTCCTCGATGCGGGCGGGCGACCAGAGGGCGCCCTCCTGCACCACGTCGCCGGCCTCGATCTTCTCGCCCTTCAGCTCCTTGTCGATGTAGTCGGCGATGATCCCGAAGTCGGGGATCGGCTGGTTCGACGACTGGTCGGCCCAGCCGTCGCGGATCGCCTGCAGGGCGGCCGGGCTGCCGTCGACGCCTGCGAGGTAGATGTGCCCCGCCTCGCCCGCCTTCGTCAGCTTGTCCAACTCCTTCAGCACCTGCAGCGTGCCCGGCATGTAGACCGAGTCGGAGTGCATGTAGATGGCGTCGACGTCCTGCGTCGAGACGACGTCGCGGACGATGTCGACGCCCTTGGCGGCGTCCCAGTCACCCGTCTTGGTGACGAGGGTGATGTCGGGGTACTGCTTGATCAGGTCGTCGAAGCCGCTGCCGCGCAGCTGGGCGACGTTCTGGCCGAGGTTGCCGGTGATCTCGAGCACGGTCCCCTTCTCGGAGCCGTTCTTCTCCTTCAGGAAGGCGACGACTGCCTCGGCCGACTGCTTGCCGGCGAGGTAGTTGTCCGAGAGGACCGTCATGTTGATCGCGCAGCCCTGCGGCGAGCGGTCGATCGTGTAGAAGGGGATGCTGGCGTCCTTCGCCGCCTGGACGGCGGTGCAGATGCCGGCGCTGTCGTCCGGCACGGCGACGATCGCGCTGACGCCCTGCGCGATGTAGTTGTTGATGTCGTCGATCTGCTTCTGCGGGTCGCCGCCGGAGGTCGTGGTCTGGACCTCCCAGCCCTTCGCCTTGGCGTGGTCGATCAGACCTTGCTGGATCTCCAGCTGGGCCCCGACCAAGCCGGGGGCGGAGTAGCCGATGACGACCGGCTTGTCCTGCGCCGTCGTGCCGAGTTGGCCGATGCTGACCGTGCCCGCCAGGAGCATGGCCAGCATCCCGAACCGAAACCCTCGTCGCATCGTCGTCCTGCTCCTTCGACGCGCGTTCGCGCCGCGCTGATCCCGTCCACGCCTGTCAGTCCCCCCCGGTTCCACCCCCCTTCGTTCGCTCCGGGCCAGCCTCCTCGGCATTCTCGCCCAGCGTCTGCTCCAGCCGCCCGGCGGCGCTGCGGAGGTGGGCGTCCATTGCCGCCTCCGCCGCCGTCGGGTCCGCCGCGCGCAGCGCCGCGAGGATCGGCACGTGCTCGTCGTAGGAGACGACCGCGTCGCTCGAGGCGAGGACCCGGCTGATCCAGGCCCGGAGGAGGGCTTGGACGCTGCCGAGGATGTCGCGCAGCGCGGTGTTGCCGGCGGCGTCGGCGAGGCGGAGGTGGAAGCGGACGTCGGCGTCGACGAAGGCGGCCGGGTCGTGCTCGTCGGCGGCACGGCGCAGTTCGTCGAGGATCTGAGCGAGGTCGGCGAGGTCCTGCTCGCTGCGGCGGGTCGCGGCGAGGCCGGCGATCACCACCTCGATCTTCTGGCGGGCCTCGATCAGGTCGCGGGTGCGCGGCGCGCCGAGCAGCAGCCCCCACTCGATCACCTGCGGCAGCAGCGTGCCGTCGGCCCGCCGCAGGTAGGTGCCGTCGCCGTGGCGGACCTCGACAAGCCCGATCAGCGAGAGCGACTTGATCGCCTCGCGCATCGCCGAGCGACCGACGCCGAACGCCTGCGCGAGGTCGCGCTCCGACGGCAGCCGGCCGTCCGGCGCGACCTCGCCGGAGAGGAGGTAGTCGACGAGGCGGCGGGCGATCTCGGTCGCCAGCGGCTCGCGGCGGATTGGCTCGATGCCGGTGAGCGACGAGGTCATGTGGGCACCTTCCCCTGCCGTTCGGCGAGCAGGTCGCGCAGCAGGCCGGCGTCGCGCCGTTCCCGCACCCCGGCGAGGGCGTCGTCCCCCGGCAGCAGGTCGAGCAGGCCGTCGAGCGACGCGGCGGCCGAGAGTTCGGGCCAGAGGTTGTTGGCGATCCGCTGGAAGTTGGCCCCGCCGCCGAGTGCCGCCGTCTGGAACGGGCCGGTGTGGCGCCAGCGGCGGGCGAGGCCGTCGCGGACGATCTCGTCGATCGTCTCCGGGCTGGCGACGCCCTGCTCGACCAGCCAGACCGCCTCCCGCAGCAGCGCGAACTGGAGCCGGTTCCAGACGAAGCCGGGCACGTCGCGGCGGGCGACGACCGGCCGCTTGCCGAGGCTGCGGAGCGCGTCGGTGGCGACCTCGACGACCCCCGGCGCGGTCCGCTCGGTGGCGATGATCTCGACCAGCGGCATCAGCAGCGGCGGGTTCCAGTAGTGGGTGCCGATCGTCCGCTCCGGCGCGCCGGCCGCCTCGCCGATCCGGGTGATCGGGATCGAGGAGGTGTTGGAGGCGAGGACCGCCTGCGGCGCGGCGCTCCCCGCGGCGCCGAGCACGTCGCCCTTGGTCGCGAGGTCCTCGCTGACCGACTCGACGACGATGACGGTCGCCGGGTCGATCGCGCCGGGGTCGGTGCCGAGCGCGACCCGGTCCTGGGCGGCCGAGGCGGCGGTCGCGTCGGCGAGGCCGAGTACGACGACGAGGTCGAAGGCGCGGCCGATTCGCTCGTCGGCGGGCTCCGGCCGCGGGGCGACGACCTGCACGTCGTGGCCGCCGAGCGCGTACTCGGCCGCGATCTGCGCGCCCATCAGCCCGGCCCCGATCAGCGCGACGCGCATCCGTTCGCCCCTCCCGCTAGCCGCGGACCGCGCCGAGCGTCAGGCCGCGGACGAAGTGCCGCTGGACCAGCAACCCGAGCAGCAGCACCGGCAGGGTGGCGACCGTCGAGAGCGCCATCGCCTGCCCCCAGTTGGAGCCTTGGGCCCCGGTGTAGCCGGCGATTGCCACCGGCAGGGTGAACGCCTTGGTCCGGGTGAAGATGACGGCGAAGAGGAACTCGGTCCACGAGAAGATGAAGGTGAAGGTCGCGGTCGCGATCAGGCCCGGCAGCGACATCGGCAGCGTCATCCGCCAGAAGACGCCGAGCCGGGAGAGACCGTCGAGCAGGCCGCTCTCCTCGACCTCGACCGGGACGCTGGCGAAGTACGAGCGCATCGTCCAGATCACGTAGGGGAGGTTGAAGACGGTGTAGAGGGCGATCAGCGCGCCTCGGGAGTCGAGGCCGAAGGCGGGACTGACCTGACCGAGCCCTCGCAGGACGAGGAAGAAGGGGACCACCAGCACGACCGGCGGCATCAGCCGCTGCGAGAGGAACCAGAAGGCGAGGTGTCGGCCCCCCGTCCCGAACCGGGTCAGGCTGTAGGCGGCGAGGCTGCCGATCGCCATCGTCAGCAGGGTCGCGCCGACGGCGACGGCGATGCTGTTGCCGAGAGCCTGCCAACCCTTGGCCTGCATCACGTTGACGTAGTGGTTGAGGGTCGGGTGCTGTGGCAGGAGGACCGGCGGATTGTGCAGGTACTCCCCCGGCAGCTTGAAGCTCATCGAGACCATCCAGACGATCGGGAAGAGGAAGAAGACGAGGGCCACGGCGAGGGCGAGGTAGCGGAGCGCGTGCCGGAGCAGCCGACCCCGTCGGCCGGAGACCGGGTGCGCGTGCGGCTCGTGACTCGGGCCGAGGGTGGTGGCGAGAGTGTCGGCGCTCACGTGGTCCGCTCCCGGAGGAAGAGGCCGACGTAGAGGGTGCAGGCGACCGAGAGCAGGATCAGGATCAGGAAGGAGACGGCCGAGGCGTAGCTGAGGCGGAAGAACTTGAAGCCGAGCTGGTAGATGTACCAGGAGACGGTCTCGGTCGAGGTGCCGGGGCCGCCCTGCGTGAACATGAAGACGAGGTCGAAGATCTTGAAGGCGTCGAGGCCGCGGAAGAGGACCGCGACGGCGACGACCGGGGCGATCCCCGGCAGCGAGATGTCGCGCAGCGAGGCCCACCACCCCGCGCCGTCGAGCGCGGCCGCCTCGTACAGCTCGGGGTTCACCCCGGTCAGCCCGGCGAGCAGGATCAGCAGCATGAACGGCGTCCACTGCCAGACGTCGGTGACGATGATGGCGGCGAGCGCCGTCTTCTGGTTGGCGAGCCAGACGATGTTCGGCGGGTGGCCGATGATCCGGCCGATCACGGCGTTGATCGGGCCGTACTGGTTGTCCCAGAGGGTCCGCCACGTCAGCCCGACGACGACCGGGACCATCATCACCGGCAGCATCATCGCCGGCAGGATCACGCGCTTGCCGGGGAAGTCGCCGCTCAGCAGCAGCGCGAGGCCGAAGCCGAGCAGCAGCTCGAGCGTGACGGCGAAGACGACGATGACGAGGGTGTGCTGGAGCGAGGCCCAGACCCGGGCGTCGCGGAGCGCCTCGCCGTAGTTGGCGAGGCCGACCCACGGCTGCTCCGGCGACTGCAGTTCCCAGCGCTGGAAGCTGAGGGTCAGGGCGCGGACCAGCGGGTAGATGCCGAGGCCGAGGAGCAGGATGACGGCGGGCGCGACCATCAGCCAGCCGTCGCGGCGGTTGCGCGCCGCGAGGCCGGGGCCGGCGACCGTCTGGCTGGTCGGCTGGGAGGCGTCCATGCCCGCTCGTCGGGCCGGGACCGGGGCGGCGGGTCGTCGCCCGCCGCCCCCGCCCCCGGCTGGCTAGCTGTAGTACGAGCCCTTCAGCTTGAGGAACTCGGCGTAGGCGGCCTTCTGCTTGTCGCGGCCGATCCGGTCGGTGATCGCGTCCATGGCCGCGGCGCCGTCCTTCATCGCCTGGTCGGCGGGGGTGCCGGCCTGGGCGGCGGTGACGGCGTTGTCCATGGCGGTGTTGTACTCGGCCGCGCCGGGCATGATCAGGTCGACCAGCGCCGTGTCGGCGGCGGCCTTCAGGGTGTCGAGGTAGACGGGCGCGCTCGCCCAGCGGGCGCGGTACTCCTCGGAAGCGTAGTGGCTGAGCCGGTACGGGTCGCGCAGGGCGTACGGCAGCATCACCCGTTGCAGGCTGATCTCCGGACTCGTCATCCACTGGCAGAAGAGGTAGGCGGCGTCCTGGCTCGGGCTGTCGGCGGAGACGGCGAGCTGGAAGCCGGAGTTGTGCAGGCTGTGGCCGAGCGGCATGATCGAGTAGCCGACCTTGCCGGCGACCTGTGTCTGCGGCACCCAGTTCAGCTGCTCGGCGGTGGTCCCCTCCGACCAGCGGCCGATCGGCGGCCACGTGCCCCCGATCATCGCGAGCTGGCCCGACATCCAGGCGGTCAAGACCTCCATGAAGCCCCAGGTCTCGACCCCCGGCGGCATCGTCTTGTTCCGGTTGACCATCGCGGCGACGGTGGTGACGCCGGGGTCGCTGGCGAGCTGGGCGTCCATCGTCGCCTCGTCGAAGAACTTGCCGCCGCGGTTGCGGAACTCCTCGGTGAACCAGCCGTAGACCTGCCCCGGCGCGCGCTGGCTGGCCCCGCCGTAGGTCTGGCCGCCGCCGACCTCGGTGAAGTAGGCCTGAATGGCGTCGTAGTCGTCCCACGTCTGCGGCGGGGCGAGTTCGTTGCCGGTCTTGGCCTTGTAGGCGTCCTTGTGCTGCTGGTCGCCGAAGAGGTCGGTCCGGTAGTAGAGGATGATCACGTCGCCGTCGTCGAACAGGCCGTAGACCTTGCCGCCGTAGTTCATCAGCGACTTGTAGAGCGGGTGGTAGTCGTCGAGGTCCGCCTTGTTCATGTACTGGTCGATGTAGGGGTCGAGCGGGGCGACGACCCCCTGCGCGATGAAGTCGGGCGACCACGCCGGCACCATCGTGATCACGTCGAAGGCGCCGGTGGCGCCGAGGTGCTCGGCGATCTGCGACGGGAAGAGCTCGGTGAACGGCTTGCCGATCGGGTTGATCTTGATCCCGGTCAGCTCTTCCCACATCGGGCCGGAGAAGTTCTTCGGGTCCTCGAGCTGGAGGGCGTCCTCCCAGACGACGTTGAGCACCTCCGGCTTCGGGTTGAGCGCCTTGGCGGCCTCGACCGCGACGGTGGCGGAGTCCTTCCCCTCCTGCAGGAGCCGCCGGGCGACCCGGGCCGCCTCCGGCTGGAGGACGGCGGAGGCGGCGGCGGGCCGGGGCGCGGCGGTCGCGCCGCCGAGGCCGAGCGCGGCGAGACCGGCCGCCCCGGCCCCCTTCAGGACCGAGCGGCGGGAGGCGATCGACTGCTCGAGCCAGCGCGCGGAGGGGTGCAGCGGCAGGTTGCGGTTGCCCTTGGTCGACTCGGACACCTTCGCTCCTCCTGCCTGCGACGTCGCAGGCGCTCTCGACTCCGTCCCGGGCGCGCCCGCGCCCGCGGAATCCCGGCGAGGGGCGGGGCGGCTCAGCTGCCCCGCAGCGCGGCGAGGCCTTCCTTCAGGCCGCGCTGGTAGATCCAGATGTCGCCGCTGTAGGCGAGGGCGCGGAACCCCTTGTCGAGCGCCCACTCGCCCATCGCGAGGTCGCCGGCCATGATGCCGGGGGCCTTGTCGCGCCGGTCGCACGCGGCCAGCACTCGGTCGACCGCGCTGAGGTAGGCGGGGTGCTCGAACTCGCCGGGGATGCCGAGCGAGTTGGTGAGGTCGAAATGGCCGATCCAGAGGCAGTCGATCCCAGGCGTGGCGGCGATCGCGTCGGCGGCGTCGACCCCGGCGGCGGTCTCGATCTGGGCGATCAGGAAGACCTCCTCGTTGGCCGAGCGCATCTTCTCGAGGATGTCGCCGCCGGCGTAGTCGTCGTGGGCGACGCCGAACGCCGCGCCACGGTGGCCGGTCGGCGGGTACTTCGCCGAGTCGACGATCACGGCGGCCTGCGCCGCGGACTCGACCATCGGCACCATCAGTCCCATCGCGCCGACGTCGAGCGGGCGGGCGAGGAGGTGGTACTGCGTTGCCGGCACCCGCACCATCGGCACGATGTCGGCGGCGCGGGTGGTGGCGACGAGGCTGCGGATGGTCTCGATCGACCAGCCGGTGTGCTCCATGTCGAAGATGACGAACTCGGCCCCGGCCGCCGCCGCCGCCCGGCCGATGCCGGTGGTGGCGAACTCGAAGACCATCGTCCCGAACGAGCGAGCCCCCTCGGCCAGCCGGCGCTTGACCACGTTGTCCCTCATCATCGTGCCTCCCGGTAGCGGCGCAGCTTCTCCTGCAGGATCGGCGACTGCTCGACGTCGCGGTTGACGACGTTGTCGGGGAACCGGCCGGCGGCGACCTCGAGCACCCCGCCGAGCGCCTGCCGGCCCGAGATGTACGACCACTCGTCGCTGAGGGCGAGGCCGTGCGGGGTCACGATCACGTTGTCGAGCGCGAGCAGCGGGTCGTTCGGGTCGACCGGCTCCTGCTCGTAGACGTCGATGCCCGCGCCGGCGATCTTCCGCTCCCGCAGTGCCTTGGTCAGCGCCGCCTGGTCGACGATCGGGCCGCGGGCGGTGCTGATCAGGTAGGCAGTCGGCTTCATCATCGCCAGCCGCTCGGCGCTGACGAGGTGCCGGGTCTCCGGCGTCAGGGCGCAGGCAACGACGACGAAGTCCGCGTCGCGGAAGACCGTCTCGATGTCGACCAGCCGGACCCCGAGCGCCGCGGCCGACTCCGGCGTGGCGTAGGGGTCGAAGGCGACGTAGCTGAGGCCGAGCGGCTTCGAGATGGCGACGAACTCGCGCCCGATGTTGCCGAGTCCGAGCATCCCGATCGTCTTGCCGCGCAGCCCGACGCCTTGCAGCCGCCACTTCTCCGCCCAGCCGCCGGCCCGGGTGAAGCGGTCCTGCTCGAGCAGCCGGCGGCTGAGGGCGAGGAGGAAGGTGAGGTTCACCTCGGCCATCTGGCGGCGGACCGCCTCCGGGGTGATCGTCAGGATCACGCCGTTGGCGGTGCAGGCCGGCACGTCGATCGAGTCGTAGCCAACGCCATAGCGGGCGATGATCGCGAGGCGCGGGGCGTTGGCGAGCGTCTCGGCGTCGATCACCCCGACCAGCACGGCCAGCGCGTCGTAGTTCGCGATCGCCTCGGCGGTGAGCCGCGAGGTCGTGTGCGGGATCACGTCCCATTCGACGCCCTCGCGCCCCTCGAGCAGGTCGAACCCCATCTGCTTGAAGGCGGGGGAGCCGTCGGGGGCGAAGAAGTCCCGCGTGAACCCGACCCGGAACGGTGCTGCCATCGCGCTCACCTCACCGAGATGCCGCCGTCCACGAAGAAGTGGGCGCCGGTCGCGAACTTGGAGTCGTCGGACGCGAGGAAGACGGCGATCCCGTTCATGTCGTCCGGGGTGCCGACCCGGCCGATCGGGTGGAGCGCCTGCAGCTCGGCGGCGATCACCGGGTCGTCGTACAGCTTCTGGGTGAGTGGGGTGACGATCGAGCCGGGGACGATCCCGTTGACGCGGATGCCGTGCTTGGCGAGGTTGCCGGCGAGCACCCGGGTGAGGCCCATCACCGCCGCCTTGGAGGAGCTGTAGGCGGTGTACTCGCCGCCGCACATCGTGACCCCGGTGGGGGAGCCGCAGTTGACGATCAACCCGCCCTTGCCGCCGGCGATCATCAGTCGGGCGGCGTACTTGTCGCAGAGGAAGACGCCCCGGGCGTTGACCGCGTAGGTGCGCTCCCAGACGTCGAGGTCGAGTTCGTGGACCGGGGCGTCCTCGCCGACGAGCTGGATGGCGGCGTAGGCGAAGAGGGCGTCCAGTCGGCCGAATCGGCGCTCGACCTCGGCGAAGGCGGCGGCGACGCTCGCCTCGTCGGTGACGTCGCAGGTGAGCGGGACGGCGCGCTCACCGAGCTCGGCCGCCATCGCGCCGATCGCCTCGGCGTTGCGGTCGAGCAGGCCGACGGTCGCCCCCTCGCGGACGAAGGAGGTGGCCGCGCCGCGGCCGATGCCGCTGCCGGCCCCGCTGACGACGATGACCTTGCCGTCGAGTCTGCCCACGTCCACGCCCCCAACGCCGCGCCGCCGTCGCCCGCCGGCACGACGACCCGGCAGCGCCAGCCGCCCACCGCGCCAGTGGTCGACTGGTCAACCAGTGGCGGGATCGTAGGACGGGGGGCGGGAGGTGTCAACGGTGGGGATCGACGATGGGGATTGGGGACTGGGCGGGACTGGCTTGGGGGATGTCATCGGGATGTGGCCGTATCGCCGCGGGCGGGAGGCTGGGGGGCTGGGCCGTCTGCGAATGCGTTTCTCCCCCTTTGTCCCACCGTGGCGGACTGGGGGGGTGCCACGGCTCCGGGGAACAGGGTTGGTAGGGGGAGGTCTCCATCGGGAAGCGGCCGCGCCGCGGCAAATGGGTGTTCGGGGGAGGGCTTGGTCCTTTCCTGAGCTTGCTTCCCCTTCCCCCTGACACGGGGGCATCCGTTGGGAAGTAGCTGCGCGGCGGCAATTAGGGGTCCGGGGGAGGACATGGCCATCCCCCGGTGCATTTGCTCCCCCTCTCCCGCCACTGTCTGACAAGCGTAGGCGTCCGTTGGAAAGCGGCGGGAAAGCGGGCGCGCAGCGGCAATCCGGGGGTTCGGGGGGAGGGCATGGACTTCCCCGGTTCATTTTTCCCCCTCTCCCGCCGCCGCGGCTGACACGGGGAGGTGTCTGATCGATGGCGACAGCCGCGCCTCGCGGCCGGGCCCGCCGGGGCCGCCCTCACCCCCCAGCCCACTCTCCCGCGGCGGCGGGAGAGGGGGAGCAGATGAATCGGGGGAGGGCCGAGCTCTCCCCCGAACCCCCACTTGCCGCGGCGCGGCGGCTTCCCAACGGTTTCCTCCCCCTGTCAGCCGCCGCCGTGGGAGAGGGGGCTAGGGCTCACTGCATGACAGCCTGCCGCCTCCAGGGCAGATGCCCCCGTCGCCGGGGCCGGAGCGGCCCGCTCCGGCCCCGGCGACGGGGGCCGGCGACCCTTCCCGAC